>DATDVW010000115.1:0-12292 GCA_035289865.1 Candidatus Nanoarchaeia archaeon | reverse complement strand
GCCGCTTCCCGGGCTGCTGCGGACAGGGACGGACTCACCGATGATGACCATATGGAAGTATGAATCCAGGTCATCAGGGAGATCCTCGGTGAACCAGTACGGAGCGATGAATACGGAATCACCCTCGACTCTGCCCCCATGCGTCAGGATGTCCTCGATGGTGGACATGAGATCCCGCTTTGTATACTCGTAGCCGGGCATGAGCTTCCCGAACCACTGCTCCTTGAACTCCTCAATCCCGCCGTCGCCGCCGAAGCTGTTGCCGATCTCCGGATAGAGATGGCTCAGCACGAATGCGGTGTCCTGGCGCTGGACCGCATGGAGCAGCTCGGCGCGGAAGGCCAGGAAGGAGGGATTCCGGTCGGCCTGGTCCACGGGCATGACCTTGCCGAGCTGGCCGAATGCCTGCTGCGCGATGACGAGCAGCGCAGCGATCATGATGCCTTGCAGCAGTTTCATAAGTCACCTCTTCTTAAGGGATGGATGGTTGGTGCAGCAGTGGGACTGCTTGCCGTGCATTCAGCGTTTCTTCTGCCTCTTTTCCTTCCGCCGAATATCGCGCTCCAGCCGCAGGATGCAGGCGATCAAGAGCTTGCGCTCTTCCTTCTTCCGCTTGATGTCCTGCACAAACCCCCGCTCGATCCGGTTGAGGTAGCCGACGGACAGGCCGGTCTCCTCTGCGATATCCCGCAGCCTGAGATCGTTCTCCATCCTGGCGCTGCGGAGGCGGGTGAAACTGAACGGCGGTGCATGGATGTCAGCCATGGCTTGCTCCTCCAGTGTATACTGCGCCCAAAAAATATGTGCCCCCGGAGCAGACGCTCAGCAGGGCTCTCTGGCGCCGGGACTTCTCGGCTACCCTGCCTCCCTGGGGAACAGGGGCACATGGCTGATGGTTATTCGATGTGTTCCTCCGGCTCCTTGAGTTCCACCTCATCGTCGTCTATCAGTCCCCGGCGCACTCCGCTTATCGCGTCCGCGCGACGATCTCCCAGATAGGGAGATGCTGCTCGTGGAATGGATCAGGAGGCGTACTGGTGGGATGCCACGATGCAGGTATCCCCGGAGGGATATCTTCGGTATCCACTTCGCAGCGGATGAGCACGGCCAGCGCCTCCCTGCCTCCATCCGAGATGATACATTCTCCGATCGGCATGGGCTCTGCCCAGACCTGCATCTTCAGCAAGTCCTGTGCGCAGCGGGCTGATGCCGACTGCCAACCTTCCCTCTGGCGGAGCTCGGTGTTTGGAAACATCAGCTGATCCGGTCCAGCGAGCAGGAGCACCCTTCCCCGCCGGGCGATCACGAGCGCCACCATTACATGCACGAGATTCTCTTCCATGCCTGCGTCTCCCTTCTTCGGATGATCTGCGTTCCCTGCCGTCGCCGGACTGACTACCAGGCGATGCAGCGGAGGTGCCTGGAGGAATTGCGGAAGATGGATATGACTGCCCATCCAAAGGCGGTGATCAGCGCACCTCCGGCAAGCAGGATAAGGATGGCCCACCACAGGGAGAACGGCACGAGGCTCTGCATCCAGCCCTGCCAGGCCACCATCACCGCCGGAGGACCGATCGGACCGCTCAACCAACCTTCGGCGAACATCATTATCAAGAAGACCGCCGCTGCCACTGCTATGATCACCATGCCGAGCACGGCGATGATGGCTTCCCCAACGCTCATCTTTTCCATGGTTTCCCTTCCTTTTCCCCTGCTACAGCTGCCCGAGGATGGCAAGCCTCCCCATCCATCTGTGTGTGATGATGAATCAGATAATGCGGTTGTTGTCGGACGGCTTCAGGTCCTTTTCCTTCATCAGCTGCCGATCGATCTCCTGCAGCATCCCCTGAAGATTCTTCCAGGCAAGCGTATCTTCAGGCATGATACTGCCGGATGCGATGTCGCTGCGTACCTTTCGGCAGAGCTGCTCCGCTTCGGCGAGCGCAGAGAACCGCCGCATCACCTGCCCCAGGAGCAGCGAATCCGGCGGCTCCAGCGTGCCGTAGATCATGGAGAGGCGGACGCGGATGTGCAGCTCCTGCTCCCACCTGATGTGCGCCAGGACACTGTCCACGCCGGCTGTGGCCTGCTGCCGCTGGACATCGCCCGGCGAGGCAAGCATGCTGCATGCGCATCCCCAGGCGCAGACGGCGACGATGATCGGTATGTTCCGCACGGCATCTCCTTTCAGAAGATGAGAAAGATAATCAGGAGCGCTCCACCGACGAAGATGAGAGCCTTCCCGATGCTTTTTCTGCCGCCCGGCTTTTGCGCAGCCTGCCTGGTCTCCTGCTTCGGCTTGGTGGTGTCCGGTTTGAAGTATGCCTTGCCCAGCGGCTGCCCGACGACCAGCTCGGCCGGGGCTGCAGAGGGGACTGCGCTGCCCTGGGGGATACCGGAAACCGGGCAGCAGAGGATGATGAGCGCGACGATCCATCGCATGGGGCCTTCCTTTCTCTGTGGATGCTTCTCCATGTGTCAGTGCAACATCGTCTTCCAGTCATGCCTTTCAAATTCCTGATGCTGGAGGCTGCTGCCGTCCCAGACCCAGAGATGCGCATAGGCGGCGCCGCGAGACTTGCCTCCGCACAGCGCAAGCTGCTTGCCCGGATGCAGCAGGGCGGCGATCTCTGTCCTGCCGTCCAGGGCGGAAAACGCAGTGCATTCAGAGATGATGGTGCAGGTGGTTGCTTCAGCGATGATTCCGGCATCGCGGTCATCCCCCCTCCAGACACCAGCCATGAGGAACAGGTCATCGGCGGTGTTCTCCTTTGCCGGGACAATATTCCAGACTCCCGGGGGATGATGGATGAATTGAAACCTTCCCTGATGCAGGATCCCAACCGGCTTGACGTGGGAGCCGGGCAAACGTTTTGCTTCCCTCCGCGCCTTCCACTCTTTGCGGTACTTTTCCACGATCTCCCCGTGGGCGACCAGATAGAATTCCACGTCAAGGGGCGCGACCGAACGGATATACCGGTGCGCTTCAGCAGGGCCGAACCGGAGATCAACCTGGAACCGGTGGAAGGGCTTCCGCTCGTACCTCCACAGGCATGGCTGCACAATCTGATGATGCATGGCAGCCTCCTTTCTGTTGCTGGACAATGCTCAGCTGCCCGGCGGGCCGAGGCAGGAGCTGCGGTACTTGCCCTGGATGTGGGCGTGCAGGCGCTGTGCAGCGCTCTCTTTTGCGCTGGCGCCCCGGGCTGATTCCCAAGCAGAAATCAGCTGCCGGAGATAGCTGTCCCGGCTGAAAGTTTCCGCGGGCAGCTCATCTCATCTTCGATGAGGTCGCTCAGCAGACTGCCAGCACCGCGATGATGACTGCAACGACAATCAGCAAGCGCGGATCGGTCTTCTCCTCTCTCTGGCGGCGCACCAGGGTGGGCAGGTCTTTGTCTTCCGCGTTCCTCAGCGCGCCGAGCAGGATGTCGACGATGGTGTCCAGCATGGCTCCCCCTTTCTGTCGATAAGCAAATAAGGCACTACGTTGTCTTACCCCGCTTTCACTTCAACGACGAGCCGGTTCTTTTCCGGGTGGATATAGGCCTCTTCGCCCTCTTTCAGCCGGAGATAGTCCGCAATCGGCTTGGGAATGCGCACGGCCAGTGAATTGCCTGTCCGCGTTATTTTCGTCTTGACGCCCAGGTTCCAGATCCCCTTCTGCTTTGCCGCCGCCTCTATCTTCCGGGTAGCTTCCTCGCCAGTAAACGATTCATTGCATGCGGAGCATACGCTTGCCGGGAACTTGCCCAGATACACGCCAAACATGTGCTCTTCTATCGTTGCCTTCTTCAGATTCCCCTTCCCGCAGATTGGACATTTCATGTTCTCACCTTGGCTTTACCGTTATGATGAAATAATCATTCTTTATCTTCCTGGCAACCACGCAAAAGTATCGGTAATAATACAGCAGCTTATCGGGGTTTTGCAGCGCCTTTGATCCCCGCATAATGGCCTCCTCAATCTCCGCTTCTGATATTCCCCGGAGGACCATTTGCTCGCGTGCGTGCTTGCTGAACAGCAGTGCCAATGTAACACCTGTAAGTACTTGTAGATACAAGAGGTATATAAGCCTTGCGCTTTGCGCGGGCGGCAGGACTCGAACCTGCAGCCACCGGTTTTGTCAAAAACACGCTGCGCTTTACTGCGCCGTGTTTTTGAGCACACTCAGAAATCGCCTCGCCTCATGAGTTCACTGGTGGCGATTTCTGATGTGGAGACCGGCGCTCTATCCAGTTGGAGCTACGCCCGCAAAGGCCGTGCCCATCTATTCAAGATATTTATTCATCCCTTCCCGCTGGTGCGGATTCAAAGAAACATGCAGCCCATAGGAGGTTGGCTTCAGCAGCAATATCCCCTCTGCAATCAGTTCCTTGGCTGCTTTCCTGATGTCTCCTTTAAAGTGGCTCGGCAGGCCCTTTTTCAGATTCTCGATGTCGGTATGCCTGCCGCCGATATATCCGTGCTGGAACAGCTTCTTCACGATAAATCCTTTTGCCTGCTCTGTTTCCATGCGCTGGGGGAACGGCATGCACCACCATAAAAACCTTGCTATATCAAGAACCACCGGGATATTACAAAAAATGTACCTTATAACAACGAAAAATATAAATATGAGCCCTTCTTTTTGCTGTGCCATGGAAGAAGGCATGCTCACCAGGACGTTTGGGGACTACCCCTTGGTCAGGGTACTGGATTTTCTCCTGTACTCCCGGGATTTTGATTACCCGGTCACGGAAATCGCGAAGAACGCCGGCGTCAACTTCCAGACATTAAAGAAGCTGTGGCCAAAGCTGGAGCGGGACAAGATCATCATCTCCCCCCGGAAAATGGGAGGGATACAGCTCTACAAGATAAACACCGGCAACCCGGTCATCAAAAAACTGATTGAGCTCAATAGTTTCCTGTGCTGGGAGCATGCGGAGCACGACGCGAAAAGGAAGCAGAAGGTTGCTGCATAGCGCAGAAACAGGCTGCGCCTCATACCCTCATCTCGCTTGCTATTAAGGATACTGGTGGCGATTTCTGATGTGGAGACCAGCGCTCTTCCGGTTGGAGCTACGCCCGCAAAGGCTGCCCCGGGCAGCGCAGCAGCGCACAGGATCGCTGGTATTGCTGTGCGCCGCACGGGGCAGGAAAGGCGGCTGCTGTCTGGGCAGGTATTGCGCGACAGCACGCCGCAGGCTCAGTCGCTTTCGATGTTCACCGCCTGCATGAGGAGGTTCATGCCCTTGAGCACCCTGGTCCGGTGATTCGGGGCGGTGAGCCTGCCGCTGGCGAGGTCGGCGCCCACGGAGAGGTATGGCGCGTGCTGGCAGGTGCCTATCGACAGATGCCTGCCGGTGAGCAAGTGGCTGGTTCCGAAGACAGGCAATGCATTGACGATTGCCGGTACTGCCGGTTGCGGCTGCACAGCGTAAGCGAATCCGCAGGCGGTGCGTGCCTCATCCAACTGATCCCAGCCAAAGGGCAGCGGCATGATGAAGATGTCACCCTGGCGGCGGGAGGGAGTATTGAATGCCCCCTCCAATTGGTGGATGGTTCTCGGCTTGAGGCTGGCAAAGAAAGCCTCCTCGCCTTCGTTCATAAAGGCCTGGGCGGCATCCGCACTTACCTGGGCCAGGAACGGCTGCTCATCCGTGCCCCCGAACCAGTAGTACGTCCTGCCTGGGAAGTTGGAGTTGTCCACAAACAGAAACTGCTTTCTCCGGCGGAGAGGGAAGAACTCGTTATCTCTTCCCTTCGGCAGGGTGATGGTGCCGTGAGCGAGCAGGGGGAAGGGTCGGTCTGCCGAGAACTGCAGCACTGCCTTGCCCGCTTGCGTGGGCGGTCTGCGCATCTCAAAGAGTCTCATGGCTGTGTATCCTTTCCGGATCGTGAAATGTGCAACAGCAAACTGCGCTGTCGTGATGGCTCAGTTGCCCTTGATGTTCGCCGCAGGGACGAGGAAATGCAGCCCGTGGAGCTCCAGCGGCGGCCGCTGCGGGTGATGGAGCGTGCCTGCAGCGAGGATGAATCGGTCATCGCTTTCCCGGTCGGTGGCCCACCGGTAATACCCGGAAAGCTTGTAAGCGGTGCCCGGGATAGATAGTCCGGCGACCTTTTCCCCATTCTCCTGCCGCGGATCTGCCCTGATCCCGCACCCCTCAAGCATCCGGACCTTTTCCTCCCATGTCCACGTCATCGGCAGCTCCAGGGCGAACAGGCGGCCGCTGCGCCGTGCGGTGGTCTTGAACTTCTCCTCCATCTGGGTGATGATGTCCGGCTTCAGCATATCAAAAAATGCCGCTTCGCCCTCGGTGAGGAAATCATAAAACGGCTGCTCAGCGATCTCCACCAGGAATGGATGGCCGTCATCTGTCCCGCCGAACCAGAAGGTGGCATCGCCATGGGTGTAGAGGAACTGGTTCCCGCCGGACAACAGGAAGAGTTCACCCTCCCGGGAATTCGGCAGGGTAATGGCCTTGCCTTCAATCCTGGGCAATTCCCCTGGCTCCACGCTGCGCTCATACACCAGGATTACCATGCCCACTTGGTCCGGACGCAGGCCGTACTCAAACAGTCTCATGGCCATTGCCTTTCCGATAATACGGATTTGTTTGATGCCTTCCTGTTTTAGAGCTTGCCCCGCAAGGCATCGTTCGCCAGGCTGGTGACGCTTCCCAGGGACCGCTCATTTCCAAGACGGCGTTGAGATGCGTGTTGTTCGTACGCTGCCTGGACAATCCGCAGCGCCTTTCCAGCCGCCCATTCCGGATACCAATGGTTGCAGTCGCCGGGCTTGACTGTGGTGCGCCATGCGATGTCGGTGTGGTCCTGGTCGGGGAAGAAGCGGTGCTCCTGAGTGACCAGCCCAAGGTAGCACTGGTTGATGGTGTCGCACACCCTGCCGGTGCCCTGCATGTCGCTGGCAGCAGTGCGGGCTGTCCCGAGCCAGCCGATGATGTGGATGCCCTTCCAGGAAACATCATCGTCCTTCAGCTTGTGCTGCTGCGCCCACTTATCGATATCCTCCTCCTCGGTGATGCTGGTCTCCAGCGCTACCTTCCAGAGCAGGAACTGGCGGATAGGGCGATGGCTGAAGATAGCCCCTCCCATAATCCACCAGCAGCCGGCAAAGGGCGGGGCCTTTCTCTTTATCAGCGGGACTGCGGTGATGCCGTCGGTGAGCCGGACCAGCACCACGTCGGCGCAGGCAGACGGCAGGCCCTTGCGGTAGGCATGGTATACTTCCGGCTTCACTCCATCGCGCGTGGCGATCGGATTGCTCCGCACGGCTCGCAGGCCGGTGGCTTTCAGCCGCTTCCCGGACAGGACCATCCTGCAGCGCCGGATCAGCGTGCGAGGATCTGTCACCTGTCCGATGATGTCCTCCAACCGGTCAGTCGAGCCCCGCACTTCCAGGGGGATGCATGTCTGTGCCATAGGTATATCCTTTCCCATACGTGAACGTGATCCGCGCCAGGGGCGGCGGTGCGACGCCCTTGCTGCGCTCGGGCTGCTCGGTAGATGCTACCTTCGCCGCACGCCGCCCTCCCTGGAGCGACAATGGAACGATTACCGCCATTTCACTGGCTGCAGCTGCCGACGGACGACGAACAGCTCCCGGTTCAGGGCGCCGAAGGCTGCTCCCAGGATGCCGCCGAAGCAGATGAGCATCGCCTGCTCCAGGGATGTTTCGACGGACGCGGCAAGCCAGAGATAGGCGGTGCCGCCGCCGAGGGCAGAGTCCACTCCCCACATCAGGCGCTTCTCGCTGTGGATGATGACGAAGAGGTTGTAGATGAAGCGGCCGAAGAAACATCCCCCTTCCTTCCATACTGTCCAGAACACGAACTTCATGGAATATCCCCCAACGAGCAGCGTTCCCTCACCGGCCCACCGCCAGTAGTTGCGGTAGGTGAGCGGCTTCTCGCGGAGGCCTTTGTTGATGAGCTGCTCGCCTGAGGAATCCGGTTCCAGCGAGAAGAAGCACTTCTCCCAATGCCTGGCGCCGATGTATGCTAGGGTCATCTGGAGGGTGGTGACGCAAAAAATGACCGCCCCTGATATTAACACGGTGAAAACATATACTTTCCGTGCCTGGCCCATATTAGTGAACTCGCCGGTGAGGATCCCTCTCTGGATTTCAGCATGTAACAGCGAGAACGCATAGGCTGCCAGCGGCGCGCCAGCCACCAGCCCGGAGTAGATCACCTCGTGCGGCTCCTTAAGCCATCTCTTCACTGCCGTTGCTGTGGTGCGGAGCCTTACATCCGTTTTGTCCCACGCCCTGCTGAGCGCGAGGGGAACTGCCTCGACCACTTCCCGGAAATCGCCGCTGATGTAGCCCGCGGAGAATCCCGCAAACAAACCCAGCCACCAGTAGGCAGGGGTGAAGAGCAGGGTAGCCAGAGTGCAGACTGCGCCGCCGATGCCGCAGGCGATGATCGTGCTGGAGCGTTTCATGGTGCACACATCCTTTCTGGTGAAATGGAACATCTGTTGAAAATGGGTAATCGTCGCCCTGGCCTCAGATGAAGACGGGCTCCTCATGCCTGGGCGCTGTGTCCACCAGCTCGACACAAACCTGCTGCATGCGGAATGCCAAAGCGACCTGCTCACTCAGCTCTGTGGCGATGCTCAGCACATCCGCGCCGTAGACGGCAACGTGGCAGCCTTTCTCTCTCAGAAGGATAAAGCAGAGCACCCGGCGGCGGGGATGGTACTTTTTGGTTATGCTCGGCATGAGCCCCATCTTCCCTTTAGGGAGAGAGAGTTCCGGGCGATTCGTCAGGATGACGGCCAGCCCATCTTCCTGCTCCTCGATTATTTCGCTCCGGTGGTGGGTATTCTGTACATCAATCGCGCGCGCTTCGCCCGTATTGAGCGGCATGCCGAGCTGAAATCCCTTCTGCGCCAGCCAGTCCGCGAGCGCAAGGATGAGCGGAACAGCATGGCTGACGGCGACGGATTTCTTCTTCTGTTTCTTCATGGCGGTTTCTCCTTGGTGGCGATATGGTGTGGGTTTCTTCAGCCTGCTGAAGCGGCAGCTGCGCAGCACAGTTTATACATCTTGGAGATGACCATACGCTCTGCTGCTCCTCCGCTAGAAAAACGGACGTGCAGAGATGCGAGCTGCTCGACGGTGGTGCAAAGGCTTAGCCATTTCCGGAAAGCCAGCCATTTTGATTTGCTGCCGTAAGGTGCTGCATGATGCAGGTTGATGGCTTGCGCGATGCTGCTGGCTTTCTTCAGCTCGGCAAGGATGAGGCTGTTCAGCTTTTCCTTTGCCCGCTGTTTCGCCTCGCTGCCATCAGTGGCCGCTTTAAAAAGCTCGCTCACCTGCTGGATAGTGGCGGCTTTCTTCAGCTCGGCAAGGATGAGGCTGTTCAGATAGCGCAGAACCCTCTGCGTTTCCTTGCGCTCAAGAGCTGCTTCGACCATCCCTCCAAGCTGCTGGATGGTGGTGCAGAGGCCGAGCCATTTCCGGAAAGCCAGCTGCCTTGCTTTGCTGTGGGGAATGATTCCGGCCGCGTAGTGCAGTTCTCTGATGCGTTGAACGGTGGCGGCTTTCTCCAGCTCGAAAAGAATGAGCGTGTTCAGCTTCCGGGAGGCCTGCCACCCTGATTTGCTGTGCTGGGGAGCTGCAGAGTACAGTTCTCTGACGCGCCGGATACTACTGGCTTTCTTCAGCTTGGCAAGGACAAGGAGATTGAGCCTCTGTCCTGCCAATTTGCCCGGCCTGGCGTCAAGATGTCTATAATGAGTGTGTACATGATACAGCTCGCCCAGCTCCTCAATGGTCGTTGCTGCCTGCACCAGTTTGATGTGATTGTCATCGCCCAAGGCAGCCCGGACTTGTGACAGACGGATGCCCAGCAGCTTTGCCACTTCTGTAACTGCTTTTTTGTTGATGGCCATGATGCATACCTCCTTTGGTGCTGGATGTTCCTGGCCTGTTTTACAAAACAACCCAGCACAGGCTCCGCTCGCCTTCTGCTCCCCCTGTTTCCATCGGACAGGAAGATACAGAAAATGCAGGTGTTGCAGAGCCTGTGCTGCTGCACGGTTACCGCTTCCGCGTGGCTTCAACTATGCAGTAACCAAGCTCATCCCATCTTCTTCTCGGTGTCTTCAGAGAATTCTCCAGATCATGCGCCAGCCGCTCTGCACCCTCGATATCACTCGGACGGCAACAGACAAGAAGATTGAGCTTCCTTATGCGCTCGTCTTCGCGCTGCTCTAGCCACCCCACAACAATTGTAGCGTTAGGATTCTGCTCAAGCCTCTTCCGAAGGGCTGCGATGGCCGGATGCTCCCCAGGCTGCGCAGCGTCGACGGGTACGTCTATCGTTCTCTTCTCTCGCCTCATGGCACTTCCTCCTTGTGCTGGTTTCATTGTACGGAAACACGCAGCATTATGCAGCTTCTGTCTGCCGCTCCTCCTTCAGGAAGAGGTGATACATCCTGGTCAGGTCCATGTTCTTTTCCCCCGAAAAGAATGGCGGTGATGCAGAAGCGTGCTGCCCCTGCCCTCCGGCAGCGGAAAGCAGGACAGGGGCAGCCGCATCATAGTTGATTCAGCGCTCAGAGTTTAAGGCAGCCAGTGCGCGGGCAACTGGTAGCCGACGACTGCCCATCCCCTGAGCTTTGCCAGGCGCTCCCATGCATTGGTCTCCGAGAATTCGCGCAGGGTGAAGTACGCCGAGTGCAGCTGCACCGGGAAGCGCCTGTCCAGCAGCCCAATGGTGCAGTAGACCAGCTCCAGCACCGCGAAGCAGGCTGCGCCCATCCCTGATTTCGCCGGCGGCGATCTCCGGAAGGAAGAAGCCGGTGAAGCCGCCGAGCAGGCCGCCGGTGAGCACGGCCAGCCAGAAGATGAAGTCCTGCAGCAGCCCTGGAGTGATGTGCAGCATTGCCTGCCCGCCGAGGATGCCGCCGGCCAGGCCGCAGAGGATCGCGCAGAGCCTCCTCCGCTGAGGGAAAGAAGCGAGCATGGATGTGCCTTTCTTGGTGGAAGCCGCTACGATGTTTTGTCGCCGGCTTTGGTGATGTACTGGATGATGGATCCCCCGCATCCTTCTTGGAACAGGGGAAGCGCTATGCCGAATCCAGACAGCACGCTGATGAGCGGGAGCTCGGCTGCATACGGCAAAAAGTATCCCCGGAAGAGCCAGGCCCAGTACCCGGCGGAGCAGAGGACAGCCAGGTATTCCAGCCAGTGGAGCAGGGACTGCTTTTCCAGCCGGTCAGTCAGCGCCCAGGCCGATGGGAGTCAGTCTGCCCGACGGGCTGAGATTCTGGCAAAGCGCATCCTGGACCACGACAATCCTCTCTGTCCTGGAGAGGTGATGCAGCAGCTGCACGAGCATGCTGATTCCCTGCTCATTCAGCTCAGGCTGCCCCTCACCGCCGTCGGGAGCGAGGTAAGGGGCGAGGTGCTGCGGAATGTTCCGGGGCATAGATACTCCTTTCTTTCTTCAGAAATGGGAAATGACGCTGGTGCAAAAGATGTTCACGGCATGATGATCAGGCTGTCCGGCACGATCACCCTGCGGACCGTGAGGTGCGCGGGAAATCGGGTGATGTAGCTGATGATGGAGTCGCGGAACGCGGTGATCCTCTCCTGGTCCTGCTGCCGGTATGCGCTGTCCAGGGACTGGAGCAGTTTCCGGACATGGGGATGGGAGAGCTTTCCCTCTGCGCTTCCGGTGTCTGTGGCTGCGTGCACGACCTCCCGGGCAAAATAGCGCGTGGTGATGCTGTCCTGGTCGGCGACGGCAACGCCAAAATAATCCTCAATCCTGCCGTCAGGCGCCGGTCCTTTGATCCAGCTGGCGAAATCAGGGATGCCGGGCGAATCCTGGCTGCTGCAGGAGAGGAGGAGCAGGAAGAGCGCGAGCTTTTTCATCGGCGGTCACTCCTTATCTTTTGTTTGTTCACCGGAGGGATCCGGGGGTTTTAGGTCAATAATGCCCACCATCATCATGGGGCTGCTGCGGAAGCGGGAGATGTAAGTGGCAAACGCCCATGCCGCACGCTGCGTCTGGAGGTCAAGATCCACTATCCTCATCTGCAGCCAGTGGACTGCCCTGGGCAGGTCACCGGGACATTGCACCTTCCTGTCAAAGGCGAACAGGATCTCGACATACAGGTCAGGCTGCTCCTCGGCAAGATTCCGCTCCAGGTCCGCAAGCTTCGGCACCAGGGAGGGCAGGTCCATATCGAGGTAGGGAAGATGCAGTGCAATGATATGCATGAGGAGGAACACCTGCCCCAGCGTGCCGATATCGTCACCGATATGGCG
>DATDVW010000114.1:0-6085 GCA_035289865.1 Candidatus Nanoarchaeia archaeon | reverse complement strand
GCATGTGGTGAATGTAGCGAAAGATGCCATCAGCGTGGAGCAGGTGAGGATCACGGTGGACAGCGCATTGTCGAACGCAGAGGTGAAGGTGGCGAGCCTGGGGAGCAAGAAGCCGGATACGCTGCCTGCTCCTGCCGGAGCAGCATATCAGTTCCTGGAGATTTCCAGGAAGAACATTGAGGAGAAAAACCTCAAGGAAGCGACAATAACCTTCAAGGTTCCAGGAAGTTGGCTGGAGAAGGAAGAGGTTGGGGAGGATGAAGTGCTCTTGCAGAGGTATACTTCTGCCTGGGAGGAGCTGGAGACGCGGAAGACGAAGAATGTGGGAAGCACGGTGTTTTACGAGGCGGATACGCCTGGATTTTCGTATTTTGTGGTGACCGGGAGGGTGAAGGCAGCAGCGCAAGGGGCAGAAGTGAATGCGACAACTGCCGCAACAGCGGTCGGAGGAAATGAGAGTGAGGAATTGGGAACAGAAGCAGCTATTGCACTTACGCAGCCGATAAAAAAGGATCCATTAGTGATGATTGTTCCGGTGGTGTTGATTGTGCTGATTGGAGCCGGGGTGCTGATTGTTGCTCTCGGAAGAAGGAAAAAATAGTCAAACAGATACGTTTTTAAAACCAGAACCCTTCTCTCCCAGCATGAGAATCATCGACCAGGCGGAGTTCAATCTCAACAGGAGCAAGGTGTACCGGGAGATCAAGAAAGGGGCTGTCTTCATCCATCCGACAGATACGATCTATGGCATCGGCTGCGACGCCACCAATGGAGCGGCAGTCCAGCGCCTCCGCGAGATCAAGGGAAGGTATGCGAAGCCGCTGCTGGTGATGGCCCCCTCAAAGGAATGGGTGAAGGAGAACTGTGCAGTGCCCAAGCAGGCAGAGCAGTGGCTGAGCAAGTGGCCGGGATCACATACCCTGATTCTCGGGCTGAAAAACAAGGGATGCATCGCGAAAGAGGTCAACAAAGGGGAGGATTCCCTGGGCGTGCGGATGCCTGATCATTGGTTCCGCCAGGCAGCGACAGAGCTGGACATCCCGATAGTGAGCACCTCGGCAAACCTTGCCGGCGAGGAATTCATGACCTCGCTGGACGACCTGGACCAGGGAATAAGGGCGAAGATAGATTTTGCGGTCTACGAGGGGGAGAAGCGCGGCCATCCCTCTACACTGATGGATTTCACCGCAGCAAAGGTCAGGGTGACGGAGCGGAAGCGATGAAGATACTGGCGTTCGGCGACATCCACGGGGACTCAGGCCATGCCGAGAAGCTGGCGGCGAGGGCAGAGAAAGAAAAGGTGGACCTGGTGATCCTCTGCGGCGACATCACCCGGTTTGATGAGCATCATGAGAATATCCTCGGCCCGTTTGTGAAGAAAAAGCAGAAGGTGCTGATCATCCCCGGCAACCATGATTCCTTTGCCACCGCTGATTTCCTTGCCGAGGTGTACGGCGTCAAGAACATCCACGGCTACTCTGTCCAGTATGAGGATGTGGGCATCTTCGGCTGCGGGGGAGCCAATATCGGCCCCACCATGGTGCCGGACAAGGAGATTTATGCGCTCCTCAAGAAGGGGTTTGACAAGATCAAGGACCTGCCCAAGCGCATCATGGTGACGCATGTCCATCCCGCGGATTCCCTCATCGAGAAGTTCAGCAGGTTCACCGGGTCTGCGGGAGTCAAGAAGGCGTTGGAGGCCTTCCAGCCTGACCTGCTGCTCTGCAGCCACATCCATGAGGCAGCAGGCCTGGAAGATAAGATAGGGAAGACGCGAGTGATTAACGTCGGGAAAGAGGGGAAGATCCTGACGATATGAGAAGTGTGCCTTTTATGTATCCAGGATAATAAACGCCTTCCAGCCGCTCTTCGTCCGCTGCACCGAGTACATATGCAGCGTCATCGCCTTGACGTCGGTCAGCAGCTGGTGCTTCTTCGGGTTGATGTGCTCGCCGTAGGCAGTGGCAGCCAGGTTCCCCCCGGCGATCTGCACCGTGAACTTGGAGAAGAGCATATAATCCGCATCCTTGAGGTATATCAGCTCCTGGATGAAGTCGAACAGCAGGCCATCGGTGCTTGGATTCTGCAGCGCAATCTCTTTCTTTATCTTCGGCGCGACCCTCTTCAGCTCAGCCATGACGGAGAATGTCGCGAGCGCGGAGTTGGTGAAGAGCTCCGGCAGGTCTTTGCCGTATGCCTCGAATGCGGCGTCCGCGGTGGCGATATCGTCGAAAAACCGGTATTTTTTGGCCATACCATCATTGAAAGAAAAGGAGTTTAAAATACTTTCGCGCTATCCCTTGACGTTTCCCACGGGTTTGAGCGCCACAACCTTCTTCGAGATTCCCGCCCGGTCCAGCGTGTCGATGACCTCATCAATGTCCTTGTACGCGAGCCCTGCCTCCTCAGCCAGCCCCGGCATGGAGACCGCCTTGACATAGATCCCCCTCTTCTCCATCGCCTTCTGGAGCTGGTCCCCCCGGACCTCCCGCTTCGCCTGCGCCCGGGACATCGTCCTGCCGGAGCCATGCGCCGTGCTCCCGAAGGTCTCTTCCTCCGCTTTCTTGGTCCCGGCAAGCAGGTAGCTGCCGGTCTCCATGCTTCCGCCGATGATCACCGGCTGCCCGATCTCCTGATAGCGCGAGGAAAGCTCCTGGTTGCCCGGCCCGAATGCCCGGGTGCTGCCCTTGCGGTGCACCACGACCTCCTTCCAGCTGCCGTCGATCTTGTATTTCTCGACTTTCGCGATATTGTGCGCGACGTCATAGACCAGGTTCATCTCGAGCTCCTCGGCAGAGCGCCCGAAGACCTTGGAGAACGCCTCACGGATGCGGTGCATGATCACCTGGCGGTTGGTGAACGCCATGTTCGCTGCGCAGGCCATCGCCCCATAGTAATCCTGCCCCTCCTTGCTGCTGAACGGCGCGCAGGAAAGCTCCCGGTCAGGGACAGTGATGCTGTATCTCCGCATGGCATCCTCGAATATCTTGAGGTAGTCGGTGCCGATCTGATGGCCGAATCCCCTGCTGCCGCAGTGGACCATGATCACCACCTGGTCCGGCTTGGTGATGCCGCACGCCCGCGCATACTTCTCGTCAAAGATGTTTGTGGCATGGGCGACCTGCACCTCCAGGTAATGGTTCCCGCTTCCCAGGGTGCCGAGCTGGTTGATCCCCCTGCTGATCGCCTTGTCAGAGACCTTTGAGGCATCCGCCCACTCAATCTTGCCGGATCCCTCGGTGTTCTGCAGGTCGTCTTCCCAGCCGTAGCCGTTGTCCACAGCCCAGCGCACGCCTTCCTCCATGATCTGCTTGAACTGGGGCACCGAGGCCTGGAGAAATCCCTTGCTGCCGACGCCTGCAGGAACAGTCCTGAACAGGGTGTCCACCACCTCGCGCAGCCGGGGCTGCACCTCTGCAAAGGTCAGGTTGGTGGTGACGAGGCGCATGCCGCAATTGATATCGAATCCAATACCGCCCGGCGATATCACTCCCTCGCTGGTGTCAAACGCCGCTACCCCGCCGATGGGAAAGCCGTATCCCCACTTGTCTCGCCGTAGACTGAACTACATGGCGATATGACCATCGGGCATGCAAAATGCATGTTGCTGGATCCCAGGCAGGCAGGCGACATTGGTTAGCTGGTTAAAGACGCCGTCGTCCATCTCTGCAAGGAGCTTTTTTGTCGCATAAATCCTTGCAGGCACTAACATTCCCTTTTTAAAGGACTGCGGTATCTCCCAAATGACATCAGATATTTGCTTGATGTCTTTTGGCCTTCCGCTCATCTGTTGCATGTATGACCCCCTTATGTTTTATGATTAGGCAATGGTATAAAGAGCCGGTGCTGCTCTTCCACGGGCCGAATATCCGGGAGTGTATGCCGTGCTTTTTTAAAGCTTTCCTTAAATGGGCGAGGTTGTCTTTTCTGATCGATAAAAACCTGATTTCGTTCCGGGATTCCCTGATTTTTCCCTTTTTAGCTATAAACTCAAGCAAATCTCTTTTAATTTCAGGTATATGCCAAGAATAGTCTGGGTAAGAGGCTATTGCTTCACCCAATTTTTTGCTTTTTTGAGGATGCAAAAAACCAATGGACTCCTGAAAGGCATGGAGATCTTGAAGCCCGCATATAGTCGGGCGCCAGATATTTCTGCCATTTTTCTTTTTGACGCTGGAGTCTATGTGAAACTCCCGTAAAGCTGTTTGGACGCCGAATAAGCCCTTTTTATTGCAGCAATCTGCGCCGATCAGCCTGCTTTTTGCGGGTTGATTTTCGACCCACCCCTCACAGTCAAAGAAAGCCCGTAACCAATACCGTAATGGACATCTGCTCAGCTTGGGTAATACCCATTCATAAGAGTAATAAGAAAAATCTTTAGTTAAGGTCCCATAGATCTCCTTATTTTGGATCTTGCACCTGCCCTCATCAGTGATAATCGGCCGGAGACCGAATGCCGCTTTAAACTTCTGCTGAAAATCTTCCAGAAGAACAAGGTTAGTGTTCCGTAATCCGATATGATAGTATCTATGAGGTTGACTGGGTGGATTTTTGATGACGTAGCCATCTGAACAGAGATAACCGTGGATAGCGGCAAGATTTATGTCGAGTTTCATCAACGATAGAGAAGCATTCTCCTTTAAATAGGTGGTGGCTGTGCATGTCCAGTGGTCAGTGAAATGATGGGATTCTTTATCTCTTGTCCCCCGTACCAACTTTACTACCCAATAAAAGTAATAGGAATCCAACCATACTTCCCCACCAAAGAAAAAGATTTAAATAGGGCATTGGCAAGCACCAATCCATGCCAGACGTCCTGGACAAGATCGTGGTCCCCGGAAGCGCCAAGAAGGCGAAAGGCGATGTCTTCCGGCAGGCCAAGGAAGAGAAAGATGAGGCGGAGCGCCCGGAACGCCCTGCGCCGAAGAAAGAGTACGCCCCCGCGCAGCGCAAGCAGATATTCTCCAAGAGCGAGTTCGGCGGCCAGAAGAAAGAGGTGGTGCTGAAGTTCAGCGTCAATCCCCGCACCGTTGAGCGGGGCATCTTCATCGCCATCATCCTGGTCCTGGGGTATTTTGCCTTCTTTGATGATATCGATTTCGGCAGTTTCAGCATGCTGGCCTGGGAGACAGGGGAAGAAAATGAAGACTCTATCCCCGTGGAAGAGGCCACCGCCATGATCGCCAAGGAAGAGGAGGCAGAGCTAACACTGCCTGTGGAAAACGAGACCGAAGAGCCGGAAAAGCCGCCCCTCTCCGGCAAGGTAACGGCAACCATAGGCAATATCGAGACCCAGACGCTGGACAGCGGGATATTCAAGGTGGACAAGTTCACCTTCACCCTGGATAACCAGAAAGAAGAGCCGGTGAGCGTAGACATCTATTATTATGCGTACGGCAGCGGCGTGCCGGGAAAATACCGGACAGAGGCCAGAAACAAGGGTGAGCCGGTCAGCTACGGCCCGGTCGGCTCCGGGGAGAAGATTACGGAGACCGTGGATACCACCATCACGTTCATCGACAATGCCGGCAAGGTGTTCAAGGCAGAATTCATCGACAAGGCAGACGGCGCCATCCTGGCGAACATCACGCAGGCGATTTCTTAATCATACGGGATGATCCGGATATCGTCAGTGTTCTCTTCGTTCGGCGTTGCCGGCTGCGGGGCAGGCTCTGCAGCAGAAGCAGGCGCTGGTGCAGATGAGGAGAACAGGTCAAACAGCCCGCCGGAAGAGGGAGGGGGGGAGGGGGATGCTGCCTGCGCATTCGCGAAGATGTCTTTGGGCGCAGATGAGCCCGTGCTCAGCAGGTGCTCCAGCAGGGATATCACCCGCCGGATATCCTCAGGAGAATCCTCTTTGGTGTCGATGGATATGCGCATGCGGTTTCCGGGGAAAAGAGCATATATATAATTTGTGGTTTATGGGGGGTTGGTGCGAAAATCAGTGCGTATGCGTGTCTGTCAAGAACACCCGCCCTAAAAGGCGGGGCGTGTTCTTGAGCACGCTCGGAAATCGCCCTCTTGCTCCGAGCTGAAGCATGGAGCGGGCGAGTGGCGATTTCCGACGTGCCCATTGGTAATGCTC
>DATDVW010000113.1:0-3639 GCA_035289865.1 Candidatus Nanoarchaeia archaeon | reverse complement strand
CCAGCTGCCGTTGATCAGCTGGAGCGAGAGCCCGTCATCGGCGCCGAGGGAAGTGTCGTACGTCATGTTTGCGGCGTAGTGGCTGGTGTTTTTCAGGGCAAGGAATTCACCAACGCTGTTCCCGAGCGTGAAGGTGGAGCTGTCAAAGAGCGTTCCGGTGAAGTTGGGATAATCCAACAGAAAGATTACACCGTCTTCAGCGATAACAGCATAACTCGCATTATCCAGAAACCATGAACCGGAAATAAGGCTAAGGCTGCGAGAGCCCCCGTCAACAAAAAATTTCCATCCCGAAAGGTTAAATGAAGATGAGGAGGTATGCACCTCGACCCATTCGTGGTTGTCGTCGCTCCCGTCCGGATTATACAGCACCTCAGAAATCTCTATGGCAGCTACAGGAGAAATGAACAGGAAGACTCCCAAAAGCGCCCGGAGGTGCATGCTATCGCTTCTTTCGTTTCATCCAGTCGATGATGAGGCGGACGCCGAATCCCGTCGCCCCAAAATCGTATTTGTCTTTCGGCTCGTCCAGGTACGCGGTGCCCGCGATGTCGATATGCGCCCATCTCGCCTTTGCCGGCACGAACTCCTTGAGGAAAGCGCCGGCAGTGATGGCGCCTGCATTCCCTGCCCAGCCGCCCAGGTTCTGCAGGTCAGAGAACTGTCCCTTGATCTGCTCGGTGTACTCCTCATAGAGCGGCAGCTGCCATACCCGCTCATAGGTCGCCAGCCCGGATTCCTGGATGCCGGCGATCAATGGGTCGTTGTTCCCCATGATGCCCGCCGCCTGTGTCCCCAGCGCAACGACGCATGCTCCGGTCAATGTCGCGAAATCGATGATGATGTCCGGGTCGAACCGCTCGGCGTAGATCAGCGCATCAGCGAGTATCAGCCTGCCCTCTGCATCGGTATGCAGGACCTCAACGGTCTTCCCGTTGGCATATTTCAGGATGTCTCCGGGCTTATATGCCTTGCCGCCGGTCATGTTCTCGACGGAGGGAAGCAGCGCGACGATATGGTAGGGGATCTGCAGGCGCGCGGCAGCCTCGATGATGCCCAGCACGGTTGCTGCCCCGGCCATGTCCGTCTTCATGTCCCACATCGCTTTTCCCGGCTTGATGCCCAGCCCGCCGCTGTCAAAGCACACTCCCTTGCCTACCAGGACGATGGTCTCCCTGCCTTTCTTGTTGTATTCAAGGATGGTGAACGTCGGCGGCTCGTCGCTTCCCTTGGCGACTGCCTGCATCCCTGCCATGTTCTGCCTGGCGATCGCCTTGGCGTCAAGGATGGTGCAGGAGATGCCCGCTGATTTGGCGACAGACTGGGCGTGCTGGGCCAGTACGTGGGGGGTTACCGCTGCAGCGCCCTCGTTCACCAGGTCACGTGTCCTGTTGGCGCTGGCGCAGATGATTTCCGCCTCTTTCACCCCCGCGGCAAACGCGCTGGCCCCGGAGTAGAGGAGGGTGACCGAGGAGACCGGTGTCGCCTTCTGGTCCTGTTCCGTGAGGTATTTGTCAAAGGCATACAGCCCGCTGAGCAGGCTCTCGGCAACGGTCTTTCCCAGGAGGAAGGGGTCGGAGAGGAACTGCTCGCAGAAAAGGGAGAAGCTGCCGATCTTGGAGCTGCGCACTGCCCGGGCGCCGGCGCGGACCGCCTTCCGCAGCTTTTCCGCGCTGAACTCAGCTTTCTTGCCCAATCCCGCCAGAAAGACGCGCTTGGCTTTTTTGTTGAGCAGGAGAGGAAATACCTGGCCGAGCTTGCCGGAGAAGTCTCCCGGGGAGATGGAGGAAAGGAAAGGGTCAAAGGCTGCGGCTGCAGAGAGGCCAGCTTCCTCAAAGGCGAAGAGGATCAGCGCATCCGTAGCATGCTGGCCAGGGCGCTCGTTGAGAACGGCGATCTTCATGCCTAGCACCGGCAACATGGAAATATATAAAGCTTATGGTGAACAAGGCAATACGAGTGCTGGAGGAGCGAAAGGGATAAAAGAAAGGGGCATTGCGCCGGGCATATGTGCGGGATCGGGGCGATTGTGGGGGAAACGACTGGTGTTCTCGAATTGCTCTTTCCCATGACGAATTATTTGTACCGGCGCGGGGAAGATGGGTTCGGAATCGCGCTGGTGAATCCGGCTACAGGAGAGATTTTCCAAAAGCCGTTTATTATCAAGGGTCACGACGAACGGGACATAGATCGTGACAAGGCGCATTTCCTCAAGGGGGTTGAAGCGGAGGCGTATCGGATCGGGGCGACAATGGCTCTGGTCCAGGCAAAATATTCGACGAAGACGACCATGCAGAAGGTGGATGAAGATTCGTTGCGAAGAAATATGCAGCCGCTGTTGCTCGAGTATCCCAACTTGGAGCAGCGGTGTGTCGGGATTCACAACGGAGAAGTCCGTGATTATGCGATTAAGCCAAGCATTACGATTACCGCAGCAAGTGAGGCAGATGTGGATTCACGGTTCCTGATAGAGGTGTTTCATCAGCAGCGGATATTGCTCAATGATGATTGGCGGGCGGCAAGATGGGTCATGGAGCAGGTGAAACCGGGGGAGAATGCGTTCACTTTTGGCTATTCTGACGGACATGGCCTTCTGGTGATGAAGGATGGGATGGGCATTCGGCCGGGGTGCATAGGGCGAAAAGGAGATATCGTGATCATCACCTCGGAAAGCGGGTTTTTTGAGGAGGCATATGGCGGTTTTGAGCGGGAGATGTTAAATGGTGAGGTGGTTAGGTTTGATGCAAATTTGCAGCTGGAAACGCGCCAGGTGGTAACTGGCGAGGCGCGTCCATGCGGTTTCGAGGATTTTTATTTCAAGGATTGGCTGTCACGGGATTTTACTGGGGAGCTTTCTGTGGGCAACCATATCCGCTTCAAGATGGGGCGGGAGATGGCATGGTTCTATGTGAAGCAGCACGAAGGTATCGATATCATCATGGGAGCGCCAAATTCCGGAAGATCATATGCCGAAGGGGCTTCCTATGAGCTTCATATCCCCTGCATGGATATCGCAAGAAAGACGGAAAACAGGCGGTATTTCCTGCGCCGGATGGGGCATAAGTACAGTATTGATCGGGTTGCGGTGCAGGGGAAGAATGTGGCGGTATACGAAGACAGCCTTGTCCGTGGCGACACTATCCCGCAGCTGTATTACCATCTCAAAAGGAATGGGGCAAAACAGGTAAAGTTCTTCATCGCCTGGCCGCCCATCCTCTTTTCCTGCGACCTGGGGATAGATACTGCAGATACGGAACGCCTGATTGCCCGGCAACTGTTGGGTAAATCAATTACTCTGGGGAAGGAAGGGGTGCAGTATACAGTAGGTAATGTCAACCGTGAGATGACGGCATTGCTGCGCGAGAGAATCCGGCAGGAAAGCAAGTATGCGAATATAAACCCGGATGATCTGGAGATCTACTATGCGCCGCAGGTGTTCCTCAAGAGGGTCCTGCCCTATCGGACCTGCACCATGTGTTTCACCGGCGTCCGTCCTGGTCAAGAGGCGGCAGCATCATAGTCACCCCTCACCAATACTCCAAAAGATTTTAATAGGGGTATGCGCATCAGAAACAGGAATGGGTGTGTGGGACTTATTTAAGAAAAAAGATGGGCAGAGCGGGCTCGATATGCCAGTTC
>DATDVW010000112.1:0-5169 GCA_035289865.1 Candidatus Nanoarchaeia archaeon | reverse complement strand
AGGCCCCAGAGGGCGATAGTAGCTCCTTCAAGCTGCGGAACCAGCTGTTTCAACCGGGGAAGGATGCTCTGCTTCTGCATTTCGTTGACGGATTCAACTGCATCCAGTATCTGGAATGGAACGCCGTGCTCTGCCGCGGTGGCGATAAACGCCTTGACGTCTTTCGGGAAGCAGGATCCGCCATAGCCGATGCCCGCCTGCAGGAATCTCGGGCCGATGCGCTTGTCCAGGCCCATGCCCTGCGCAACCAGCTTGATATCAGCGCCTGTTTTCTCGCAGAGCCGGGCGACCTCGTTCATGAAAGAGATTCTGGTTGCCAGCATGGCGTTTGCCGCATACTTGATGATCTCGGCAGAGCTGATGTCCGTGAACAGGATGGGATGGTCTGTCCGGGATATCCCCCGGTAGATATGCTCCATGATGGCCCTTGCCCTGCCATTGTTGCAGCCGATCACTATCCGGTCCGGAATCAGGAAATCATTGACCGCCTCTCCCTCGCGGAGGAACTCGGGGTTGGAGACCACGTCAAAGTCCTGGCGGTCTTTCCTGCTGTCCAGGATGATCTCCCTGATCCTTGCGTTGGTGCCTACCGGAACCGTGCTCTTGGTGGCAAACACCTTATAGCCGCTGAGGTTTTCGGCAAAGGTTTTCGCTATCTGGAAGACCGCGCTGAGGTCAGCCCGGTGGTCAGCCCCCTCCGGGGTGCCTACCGCACCGAAGACCACCTCAGATATCTGGATTGCGGTTGCTGCATCGGTGGTGAAGGCCAGCCTGCTTTCCGCGATGTTGCGGCCGAGCAGCTCCTTGAGGCCGGGCTCGTAGATAGGGAGGATGCCCTTCTGCAGCTGGGCGATCTTCTCTGCATTGATGTCCACGCACACCACCTCATTGCCGAGCTCTGCCAGGCAGACTCCCGTTACCAGGCCGACATAGCCCGTCCCCATCACCGCGATTTTCATGGGAGAAAGGAGTTGGGAAATCGTTTAAAAAGATTGTTGTCCTTGGGCGGCATTGAAAAGCTCACTTCGTTCGGGCAAGCATCGGCTCACTCTGTGCTGGCGCAGCCAGAAGGGCAGCCCCTTCCCGAGGGAGCATCCCCTTCTGCCATGCTGTTGCAAACGCTTCACCGTTCGCAAGCCTGATGCTTGCCTATCTTTTCAATGCCGCCGGTCCTTGATAAATAATCAGCCGCATGCCTGGGCGGATGCGGTGTATGTTGCGGATGCTGTTATTCTTCGCGATTTCCCCCGGAGTGGTGCTGAACCTCCTTGCGATGGCGGTGAGGTTGTCGCGGGGCTGGACAGTGTAGGTGATTGCGCGGGCGCCTGCTTCAGCAGCGGCAATCGGCAGCGGAGTTTCCTGCGGCGTATGTAATGGCCCGAAATACTGCTCAGGATTTTCCGCAATCCTGCGGACCGCCAAGAATTCCGGATAATAATTCCGTGAGGCAAATCCGAATTGCGGATGCTGGAATTTTGTGATGATAGCGGCAATATCGCCGCCATACTGCCGCTGGGCTGCCTTCACCACTCCCCGCCCATGATGGTAGGCCATGATTGCCAATACCCAGGAATCAAGCGCCTCATATTCTGTGAGAAGAATCTTGGCAGCGTGCGCTGTTGCTGCTTCCGGATTTGTCCGGTCCTGGAGATAATACCGTTTTCCCCGGAATGATATGCGCTGCGCTGCCGGAGTGATCTGCCAGATTCCTAAAGCGCCTTTTGATGAACCGGCATCCCTGTTAAAACCAGATTCCTGGTGCGGGAGGAGAGCGATGTTCTAGGGGATGTTGTACTGCTCAAATGTGTTCCGGATCATCTCCGCATATACACGCTCCCGCTCAAAAGATGCGAGCATCCTATCCCTGATACACCACTGGATACGGACTTGGGATGCCCAGGTGCGGTAATAGGTTTGCCGTTCATGGGCGGGCATGCCTGCTGTTTTGCTGCCGAGATGCTCCTGCAACTGCAGTATGTTTTTTTCCTCTTCTTTTCCCTCTCTTGTTGCCGAAGGGAGAGGGCGGTAGCTGCCGTTTGCCATTTCCGCAAGATGTACTAATCTCTCCTGGAGCGAGAGCTTGAGGAGGCTGTTCAGGCCATCGCCATTATCCAGGGTGTAGCTCTGCCCGCTGTTCTCATAGAGAAAGCGATTGCGCTGTTCCGGCGTCAGCCGCGCCATGACCGGGTACTGGACAATGTCATAAATAATGCTCAAGTCGCGCGTATCATGGGCAATAACCGTAGTGGAGTCATACTTGGTAAAGACCTGCATCCAGAACTCTACCATCGGCTCCAGTTCTTTTGGTGCAGGAAATTCCGGCGTGCTGCCGTGTAAAGGGGTGGGCACAAGGGTAAGGAACGCTGCGCCCATGGTGCGGAGAAACTGCCTGCGGTTCATGAGCGGGGGAAAGGAGGGGCTGTTTTTAAATGTGGCGGAGCGAAACATTTATTAAAGGGGAATTGCATTGGCTCGATCATGGCTGATGCGTTTGGGGATGTGATACAGGACCTCATCCGGCTGTCGGATAAGTTTTCCCAGGTTAATGCGTTGTATGAAGCGTTGTGGAACGAGCGGACAAAAATATATCTTGCGATATTTGTTGAGTTCAAGAAACACCCTCCGTTTGTGGACAATCTCGGGCAGTCGGTTGCGCAGCAAGTCAAAAGGCTTACCACCATCAACCAAAGAGAATTCAAGATCCTTAGCGCTTTAGAGGACAATAAAGAAGCAACATTTCAATTAGTTTCTCGCGTCCGGGTGTCATTGAACGAAATGCGGCAATATGCCCAAATCCATCCCTCGAGCGGGCAACAGACGCTTGCGTATGCCCGTGAAACAGGTATCGAGAGGATGGTATCGCTCGTGAACCTTTATTTTATAGAACTGATTGCCCGCCAAAAAGAGTATCTTGCGGTAGAGCGGGAATTTATTGCCCGCCCTACTATCGATAGTCTGGGCAGAGCATACTGCGGGATTATAAAGTTAGGCGCTGTTTTCCAGGAGAAAATGAATGCCGTACAATCTGATTTAGCGGAATATCAAAAGGCGTTTAATCTTGCGAGGATCACTGGAGAGTTCCTCGCGAACGTCCAGAGGTGCATAGGGAGAGCGGGGAATGTCAAAAGCCCCGGAGGAATCAAAAGGAAACTCAGCAAGATAATGGGCATCATAAAACCCTATTTTGATGCAAATAATGCAAGATTGTATGGAAACTGGGTACAACGAGCAGCGCTTAATATCACGCAGTTTCATAAGATACAGTTCAGCCTGCTGATCAGGATGGGGTTAGTATATCCCATCATATCGAAGTTAGTAAGTATGTCCGGGTTAGATACGGATACCAGTGCTTCTATCTATCTTATGAAAATTAACATCCATACTTGGGTTGCCGGATATCTCGCTTATTTGTTTGAGATTCAGCTCGGGCTTTCAAAGTATCCCATAGAAGGGCTGACGAAGCTCTTGTCCATGATGCGCAATGCTACTGGCTCTGAAAATCCCTTAAACTTCCAATGTACGTAAGCTGCTTACTGTTTTGCAATGTTCCATAGCAATTGCGCATATGCCCGAAAAGAGTTCGCAACCTCCTGATTCTGGATGACCACAGAAAAGGATTTTCCCTTGTTTATCCCTATGGTAGTGGTATCCGCATAAATCTCAATCCACGTGTGCGTTATCAGCCCTTCCGGCATATACCGCACCTCGCTTAAAGGGTAGCTCGCTGATAGTTCACCATAAGGCTTTCGCGCATATTCATTGTAGAGATACCTACATTTGATGCCCTTGGCATATCTTCGCTGATGGTATTCCCGGAAATACCTTACCATCATCCCGTCGTATGGTGTCCGGGCAATGCCAATGATCCACATCTCCTCCCCTTTTTTCATGATGTGCAGCGTCCGTTCTCTTGCTGTTTGGATGCCCTTGAGCCCGTCAAATACCTGGGCGGTTTCCTCGGTTATCGCGGTGCCACCCATGAGCTTCAACTGGGGGATAAGCTCTTCCTTGAGGCTGGTTTCCTGTTCCGCGAGCTTATTCTCTTTTTCCCTGATATAGTCTAACAGCCTGCCCGGGTCTGCTGCCTGGAAATATTTTACCTTTCGCTTCACGATGTGGCTCACCAGACCCCTTCGTGCCAACCGCTCCAAGATGCTGTAGATCTTTGAAACAGAAATCTCTGATTCTTCTCCGAGTGGTCCAGAGGTAGTTTCGCCAAGCCGCAGCAATGCGAGGTAGACCTTGATCTCGCCGTTTGTCAGCCCGAGTTCTTCTAACGGTTTGGTGTTCATATTATCCCCCTATAGGGGAATATATAATATCCCCCTTTAAGGGAGATAATGTTTATATAGTTAATGTTGTTACTAAGTAATAGAAAAATATAGGGAGGGATAATCATGGACACGAAACTGCGGAAGGGGATTATGGGCGGATTGATTGGGTTGGCCAGCATTGCAGGCTGCTCGAGATCACCAGAAACGGCTGAGAAGGGATATCAGGCGACGACAATCGTTCCCGCGTTCAATACTCCAAGGCAGGAAGCGTTTCTTCGGGAGTTGCTGCAGAGAGCATATCTTCCCGGAGAATTGCATATCACGAAGGCCGTGGAGACAAAGGACGGGACTATATATGAGATCAGTGTTCGGGATTATGCAAGTAGGTTAGATGTCTTCGGTAGCGGATATACCCCAGACAACGGGTTTCGTCCTGTGGTATCAGGGTTAGCCCGTTCTGCAACGGATATTACCTTTCTGGTAGAGGACCACGGCTTGCCCAGGTATATCAGAAACGGTGACGCTATCGGAGTTCAGGCCAAGCGAACAGCGCAGAGCTTCGCCTCGCTGTATGGGGATCCCAATGGGTTTGAGGTGCGGCACGATGATACGGTGGAGGTGCAGAGGTATTGGCATGGCGACGAAGAGAGGCTTGAGGCGTATCCGCCGCAAGGCATCATGCGGGCACTGGAGCAGAAGATCCAAGAGTATCGCTCCCGCCCCCAGGCGGAGCGAAAGCCTTAAAAACCAGCAACCGCTTCCTCGCTCTGGACGGTCATAGGGGCCTGGTTCACCCGATCCCATTTCGAACTCGGAAGTTAAGCAGGCCACCGTTTCCAGCTGTACTGCACTCAGTGCGGGAAACTGGAAAAACTGTCCACCTTTTATTTTATGA
>DATDVW010000111.1:0-35469 GCA_035289865.1 Candidatus Nanoarchaeia archaeon | reverse complement strand
TGATGGGCTTTGGAATGGGATTTGGATTCCTTTTTATGCTGCTGTTTTGGGGTGCTCTTATATGGCTGGTTGTTACTCTTGTCAATGCAGGCCAGTCAGGCAAGAAAGGGGAAGATCCATCAAACATAATTAAAAAAAGATATGCTTCCGGGCAAATATCCAAAAAGCGGTATGAGGAAATGAAAAAAGAACTGAAGTGAGGTATGACTATGGAAACAGATGATTTTGCGTATATTGTTGAAACGACAAAAAGCTTTGATGACGCTGTTGTCTCGGTTTTGAAGGCAGTTGAGCAAAAAGGCTGGGCGTTATTTCAGATTTATGACGTAAAAGAAAGGCTGGCTGCGAAAGGATTCAGCCAAAAACCGCTAAAAATAATCGAGATCTGTTCAGGTAAATATGCAAATCAGTTCCTCAACAAAAATAGGTTAATCTCACTCTGCATGCCATGTAAGATCAATGTCCTGGAGGAAGATGAAAAAGTAAAAATTGTCGGGATGAAACCGACTATGATCTCTCAATTCTTTCCAGAAGTAGACAAGAAGGAAGCCGAACAAGTTGAGAAGGAGGTAACAGAGATGGTTGATAATGCGAGGTAAAATGAAAGACAGTTTATTAAGATGTATGGGAGAGGACGAGAACGAATGGCTGTATATCTTAGGGGTGGCGGAGCGGCAGCCAGCCAGGACAGTGCATCTCAGTTGGAGAAGGAGGGAAAGCAGGCAGTATGATCCTGATCTCCGGCCGTATGTGTTCCAGGAGCTGGACCGCGAGTACATCCGGTATTTCGAGCGGGCAGGGCCGAACCGGGATGGCAGCGGCGTCACATTCGTAAAAGAGCATGGCTACCGCTGCCGCGGCAAGACTATGGATGTACAACCATAAGCTACCTTTTTAAACATCAGGATGTTCCGGTTCTTTGATGATCACCTATAAAGAGCACCCCAATGCCCCGGAAGAGCTGGATAATCTCCTGCATCCCTTGGTCAGGCAATGGTTCTTCTCCCAGTTCCAGGAATTCAGCCTGCCGCAGCTCTATGGGGTGATGGAGATCCACGGCAGGAACAACGTGCTGGTTTCCGCTCCGACCGGAGCGACCAAGACCCTGACCGGCTTCCTCTCCATCATCAACGAGCTGATTGATTCTGCGCAGAAGGGCATCCTGGAGGGCAAGGTATACTGCGTCTATATCTCCCCCCTCAAGGCATTGTCCAATGACATCTCGGTCAACCTCATCCGCCCGCTGAAGGAGATGGAGGCCCTGGCAAAGAAAAAGCTCGGCATCCGGGTCGGGGTGCGGACAGGCGACACCACAGCCAGCCAGCGCTCTGCCATGGTGCAGCGCCCGCCCCATATCCTGATCACCACCCCGGAAAGCCTGGCCATCATGCTCTCCACCACCAAATTCCGCGAGCATCTCCGGGACGTCGCCTGGTGCATAGTGGATGAGATCCACGCGCTGGCCGAGAACAAGAGAGGCACGCATCTCTCCCTCTCCCTGGAGCGCCTCCAGGCGCTCTCGCCCTACATGACCAGGGTCGGCCTGAGCGCTACTGTAGCTCCCCTGGAGGAGATCGCAAGATACCTGGTCGGCGACCTTCGCCCCTGCAAGGTCATTGACGTGCAGTTCATCAAGAAGCTGGACCTGAAGGTGCTCTCCCCGGTCAAGGATTTCATGAGCACTACCCAGGAGGCCATGCATGACCAGCTGTACACGCTTATCGACCAGCTGGTGCAGGGCCATAAAACAACAGTGATATTCACCAATACCCGGAGCGCGACCGAGCGGGTGGTGCATCATCTCAAGGAAAGATTTCCCCAGAACTATACCGAGAACATCGGCGCGCACCACGGCTCCCTGAGCAAGCGGCACCGCCTGGACATCGAGAGCCGGCTGCGGGAGGGCAAGCTGAAGGTGGTCGTGACCTCCACCTCACTGGAGCTGGGAATAGACATCGGCTATATTGACCTGGTCATCCTCTTAAGCTCCCCAAAGAGCGTGGCGCGGGCCATCCAGCGCTGCGGCAGGAGCGGGCACCGCCTGCATGATGTCACCAAGGGCAGGATCATCGTCCTGGACCGGGATGACCTGGTGGAATGTGCCGTGCTCCTCAAAGAGGCGGTCGAGCGGAAGATCGACCGGATCCATATCCCGCGGAACGCCCTGGATGTGCTTGCCCAGCATATCTATGGGATAGCTATCGCGGACAGGATCAGCATCAACGATCTCTTCAGGCTGGTCACCCGGAGCTACTGCTACCAGGACCTCTCCCGTAAGTCATTCAACGATATCATCGATTACCTCTCGGGAAAGTTCGCTCCTTTGGAGGACCGGAACATCTACGCCAAGATATGGTATGATGAGACGACAGGCATGATCGGCAGGCGGGGAAAATTCGCCCGGATCATCTACATGACCAATATCGGCACCATCCCGGACGAGACCTATGTCCAGGTGAAGGTCAATGAGCAGATAGTAGGCATGATCGATGAGGCGTTCCTGGAGCGCCTGAAAAGAGGGGATGTCTTTGTCCTGGGAGGGCAGCGCTATGAGTTCCTGTTCAGCAGGGGGATGGTTGCCCAGGTGAAGGCGACCGCAGACCGCCCGCCCACAATCCCCAGCTGGTTCAGCGAGATGCTCCCCCTCTCCTTTGACCTGAGCATGGCCATCGGCAGGTTCCGCAGGCTCATGCAGGACCAGTTTGCCGCGAAGAAGAGCAAGGAACAGGTCATCACGTTTATCCTGGAGTACCTCTATGTTGATGAGTATGGCGCCCATGCCATCTACGAGTATTTCCGCGAGCAGTACCGCTATGCAGCCATCCCCCATGACCGGAAGGTGATAGTTGAGCAGTTCCGCGACAACCAGCGGAGATATGCGGTGTTCCACACGCTGTACGGCAGGCGCGTGAATGACTGCCTGAGCAGGGCAGTCGCCTATGCCGTGGGCAGGAGCCAGCACCGTGACCTGGAGATCGGCATCACGGATAACGGGTTTTACCTGGCCGCAGAGCAGCCTATCGCCATCAGGAAAGCGATCAGCATGCTCCATGCAGCTGAGCTGCGCCCGCTCCTGGAGCAGGCTATCGAGCGGACCGAGGTGCTGAAGCGGAGGTTCCGCCATTGCGCGACCCGGGCGCTGATGATCCTCCGGACGTACAAGGGCAGGCAGAAGCATGTCGGCAGGCAGCAGGTCTCTTCCATGATCCTGATGAGCGCAGTCAAGCGCCTGGATCCGGACTTCTCTATTCTTGCGGAAGCCAGGAGGGAAGTCCTGGAAGACCTTATGGATGTCGCCAGCGCTGCAGGGATGATCGCTGCCTGGGAAAAGGGCACGATAGCAGTGGAAGAGCTCCAGACCCCGGCTCCATCGCCCTTTGCCTTCAGCATTGTCCTGATGTCACATACTGATGTCATGAAGATGGAAGAACGGCTGGCATTCCTCCAGCGGATGCACCGCAATGTCCTGGCGAAGATCGGCGAAACACCGGCTGCTCCCGGCCCCTTTGATTACCATGCAGTATGGGAGGAGGCAGAGCAGGTACAGCAGAGCGAGGAGGAGATTGCCCTGCAGGAGCTGAAGCAGATGGCGTGGAACGTGCAGCATGTCCCGGCCTATGCCAAGGTCGAGCTGGCGCGGATGATCGACGGCCATACCGACATCCGGGAGGACGTGCTTGCAGGCATTGACCAGCATGCGGAGGAGATCCGGCAGGGCTGGCCCCGGAAGCTGTCGCAGTTCATCCTGCGGAGAAGGAAGGAGATAGGATAGTTTGTAAAATATTCTTTCTCTCTATGTAAAATAAACATTACATCTATCCGTAAACCGAAAGCAAACATTTTTATAGTTCAAATGGAAAGGTATTTTTCCATCAGTGCAAGAATCATAGGCAAAAGGTGATACTGATGAAAAACAAGGTCCGGATCTACCGCAAAGGGCAGGGAGTCACCCAGACAGCCCTTGCAGCCCACCTGGGAGTGAGCAGGCAGACCATCAGCGCCATCGAGCAGGGCAGGTACAATCCCGGCCTGGAGCTGGCCTTTGCCCTGGCCATGGCGTTCCATACTTCTGTGGAAGATCTCTTCCATGACGAGCAGGCGGCTGATCACCAACTCTCCCCATAAGCAGCGCAGGAACGGGCAGGAGATGCCCTCATGGTAGAGGTTGACACATTCAACGACCAGCGGTATGTCCAGGTCGAGAGCAGTTATTACTGCGGCAACTGCATGGCAGAGATGATGGCCATCCTCCCCGGAGAGTTCCGCTGCCCCAAGTGCGGGCAGAGGTATGTGGAGAAGAAGCTTCCTAATAAGATTTGAGATGGGTTATGCCGCTACAGGAATAGCCGACTCTTTTTCCGTCTGGTGGAGTTTTTCAAAGATCAGATGGTCATACAGGGCAATGAGTTGCTTGGCTGCAGCATTCTCCTGGTTGATCTTGTAGAGGGTTGCTCTTCCAATCTTTCTTGTTTTGATGATCATTCCTAACGCAAAGAGTTTGGGGACTAACGTGTTTAAAGTACCCCAGCTTACCCCTGCATGCAGTAAGTCGGTGAGGGTGTAATCAAACGCCCTGCCCTCGATAAGGTATTGCAGTATCCTCATGCGTGGATTATCCCCGACATAGTCCAGAAAGATTGAGTCTTCAGTCATACAAGTCAGGCATATAAGCTCCTGTTTAAATCTTTCGTTGTTGTACATTGGTGCATAAATAAATCAGGCAGTTTCTTGCAGGCTCATAGGATGAGGGAATACAGCATGGTGTGACGGGGTTGTCTGTGAAAAAGGGATGAACGGAAAAAATCGGCAATTTAATATAGTCCTAAGAAAGAGAGGAACCCATGGCCCTTGCCCAAGGTTGGACCGCTTTCGCGCAGTATTATGATCGTGTCTACTCAAAGAAAGATTATCGGGCAGAAGCAAACAAAATACACAGCCTCATCAGGCGATTTGGAAGGAGCAGGGGAAAAGATCTCCTGGATGCGGCATGCGGCACCGGCAACCATATCCGGTTTCTTCAGAAAGAGTATCATATCAACGGGTTAGATCTCAGCCCGCACATGCTCGCTATCGCGCGGAAGAAATACCCTTCTCTCCAGTTTTTCCAGAAGGATATGGCTGCCTTCCACCTGAAGAAAAGGTTTGACGCAGTCATATCACTCTTCAGCTCTATCGGCTATCTCAAGACCTATCGCCGCCTGAACCAGGCAATAGCGTGTTTCACCCGTCATTTGAAACCAGGCGGGATACTGATCATGGAGCCGTTCCTCAGCAAGAAGACATACGACGCAAAACGGCTTTCCGCGCTCTTCGTTGACCAGCCGGATGTCAAGATCGCCCGTATCAACCAAAGCAAGCGGAAAGGGAATATCGCAATCCTGGATTTCCATTATCTTATTGGGACGGCGCAGGGAGTGGCTTATATCAAAGACCGCCATGAGCTTGCCCTGTTCGAACCAAGTAGGGTGTTGGCGCTCATGAAGCAGAATAGTTTTTCTGCCCGGTTCCTCAAGGACGGGCTGCTGCCGGGAAGGGGGCTGTACATGGGGATAAAACATACATCTTTATAAACCACCCCGCATTCACCGCCACAGGCTACTCCGTAGCCATTCTACTGCCGCAAGGCAGGACGGATGCATGAATGGATAAAGGCAGTGTGAAAAGAACATGAGTATATACCAGGCAGACCCCAGCGAGCTGATCGAGAAGGCGGCGGCAGAGCTGCTCAAGGACAAGGCATTCACTCCCCCAGTATGGGCCCCCTTTGTCAAGACCGGCATGCACAAGGAACGCCCTCCAGCACAGCAGAACTGGTGGTATCTCCGGGTGGCGTCCATCCTGCGGAAGATTGCTATTCTCGGCCCGATCGGGACAGAAAAGCTCAGGAGGAAATACGGCGGCAGGAAGAACCAGGGTGTGGCGCCGGAGCATTTTTACAAGGGATCAGGCAACATCATCCGGAAGGCCCTCCAGCAGCTGGAAAAGGCAGGCATGGTGAAGCAGGAGACGAAATCAGGATACAAGGGAAGGGTGCTCACGGCAAAAGGAAAAAAGTTTCTCAATGATATCGCCCAGCAGGCCGCGGGCAGCAATGCGCAGGCATGACCATGGACATGGATGAACTCAGGCAGCGGAAGATGGAAGAGCTCCGGGAGCAGCTCCAGTCGCAGCAGGAGAATGCCCAGCTCCAGCAGCAGATCAGCCAGCTGGAGTCCATGGTCCGTCAGAAGATGAGCAAGGAAGCAATTTCCCGGATGAGCAACATCCGCGCGGCGTTCCCGGAGAAGTATGTCCAGGTGCTCGCGCTCCTCGGCCAGATGCTGCAGCAGGGGCAGCTCACCCATGTTGACGATGCGGCGCTGAAGGGCATCCTCCAGCACCTGAGCGCAAAGAAACAGTTCACGATCAGACGATAATGGCACGCTACAAGCACCTTTCCAAGAAGAAGCGCCTGATGAAGATGCGCAAGCAGACCAGGTGGGCTCCCTACTGGACCATCCCGAAGAAATACGGCAAGGGCAGGCGCGTCCATCCCGGCAGGCACACCGTCATCAAGCGGAACTGGCGCAGGACCAGGACGCATGCATAGGCACATCCCATGGCAAAGAAAGACGAAGCACCAAAACCAGTACTGGAGCGCCAGTATACCGTCCCGCTCCGCACGCACTGGCTCCGCGCGCCCAGGAACCGGCGCAGCAAGAAGGCGATCATCGGCCTCAGGGGATTCATCATCAGGCATATGAAGGCAGGCAGCGTCAAGATATCCGTTCCGGTCAATCTTGCCATCTGGAAGCAGGGGATGAGGCGCCCGCCGCACCATATCACCATTGTCGCGAAGAAGGACAGCGAGGGGACAGTCACGGTCTCCCTGCCCAATGAGAGCATGGTGCAGAAGACCCAGAAGAAGGCAAAGCACATCCGTAGAGAAGAGAAAGGAAAGAAGAAAGGGGCAAAGGAAGCGGAGCCGGAAAAAGCCCCGGAAGGAAAGCCAGCGCCGAAGCAGGAAGCGGCTGAGGTGAAAGAGGCGGAAGTGGTCGGGGAGAAGAAGGCAGTAAAGCAGAAAGGATAGTTATTTGCCCTGCGTCCTCTTCAGTATCCTGATGATGCCCTTATCAGCGTCTATTTCTACAACATCATTATCACGCAGTGATTGGGTAGCTGTCCTGGTGCCGATGATGCATGGTTTCTTCATTTCCCGGGCGACGATGGCGGCATGACAGGTGATCCCGCCCTCATCAGTCACGAATGCCGCAGCTCGTTCCATCGCCTGGATAAAGTTGGGCGTGGTCATCGGCGTCACCAGGATATCGCCCCTGGCGACCTTAGGCAGGTCTGATTTGGTAAAGACGAGTTTCACTTTTCCCTTGACATTGCCGCCGTATCCTGTTTTTCCAGTAATCTCAGGGGAGTCAACGGTGAAATCCTCGCAATATCTTTCTTTGATGCGCCGAATCTCGTTTCGGTCTGAAGTGAATATGAGCTTATGCGGCTCAAGAGTCATGAGTGCGTAATTGCCCTTGCGCCGCTCGATCTCCTGTCTGGGCACAGAGATATTCTCCTCAATTTCCTGGATTCGCAGGTACAGGATATCGTGATAGCTCATCTTTCTCAGCAGGGCAATCGCCTCCAACAGCGGCCGGATATTAAAGAATGCCTTGTTTAGGTAGTCGGTCCGGTATGTCCTGAAATAGACGAGTTCCTTTGCGAGGTGGACCAGTTGTACTGTTCTTGCATCTGCGTGCAGTTGGTTGAGGAGAAGTTCGGTCTCTTGTTTTGCCTTTCGTTTGTGTTGCCTGGACTCTGCGAGCATTTTGCCCAGGTCCCCCTCCAGCTCCAGTATGCGTTCGAATATTTCCTGTTTTGTCCAGGGATCCCCGACCCCGCCTCTGGTATTGATCCATCCATATTCATGGATATGCCTCTGTATCTTTCGCAGGAGTGCCGCTGAAAGGGTATCAAGACGGGCGGCCCCAGCCTTCCGGACCAGAATGCCGATCTTGAGAAGGCCGATCTGCTCCATGGCGGCGGAGTTTTCTTTGGAAGGATAAGAGAGTATCCCCATATCATCGCTGGGATTCTCCCGGTTCTGCACGACCTGCTTGAGCCGGGATTCAACGGGAAACTGGATATTGAACCCCATCAGAGAGATGGCAAAAGTCGTGTAGATGGTGGTGAAATTCTTGAAGGTGTTGAGGAGGGCCGCCAGGGGGATGCCGGAGTACCTCTTCATCCGTAACTCTTCGGAGCGTGCAAGAACCTCATCTCCGAGCGTATAAATGCCAGCGAATACCCTGTCGACAAATCCCGGATTCTTGTCTTCTTGGGCGATGATAACGTCCCCGAATAAGGCAGCCTCGTCCCCGTAATAATATTTGTCATCAAGGTACCCGCACCGCGTATAATAATCGACAAAGAAGAGCTTGCGGTAGTGGGTAGTGTCGGCATAGCTGCTCATGAATAGGTCAGATATCAGAGGCACATATTTCCTTGCGACGATGGGCTTGAGTTTTCCATATTTTTGGAGCAGCGCTGAAGATGATCCCATGTTGCGTCTGAAGCAGGTGGTGTTTAAATACATTTCTCCGCCGATCCCCGCTTTCCACGAACCACACCATTTTTAAACACCCCAGCCCTCTCATATCCATGCTCCCCTTCCAGAACATCAAGAGAGAGATCCTCACCAAGCGCGAGAGCGTCACTGATCCTTCCCTCGGCTGCCCCCCGGAGCAGCGCCCGATGGATGTCCTGCTGGATTATGGCATCGTCAACATAGACAAGCCAGCAGGGCCGACATCCCACCAGGTGAGCGACTATCTCAAGAGGATCCTGCACCTCAGCAAGGCAGGCCATTCCGGCACTTTGGATCCTGCAGTCACCGGGGTGCTGCCCACCGGCATCGGCAGGGCAACCCGGATCGTCAGCTACCTGCTCACCGCAGGCAAGGAATATGTCGCGGTCATGCATCTCCATCATGAGGTCCCGGAAACAGACCTCAGGCAGGCATTTGCCAGATTCACCGGCAGGATCAGCCAGCTCCCCCCGATCAAGAGCTCGGTCAAGCGCCAGCTCCGCCAGCGCACGATCTACGGCATGACGCTGCTGGAGACAGAGGGCAAAGACGTCCTTTTCCGCGTCTCCTGCGAGGCAGGCACCTACATCCGGAAGCTGATCCATGACATGGGTCAGCACCTGAAGACCGGAGCGCATATGGCGGAGCTGCGGAGGATTAGCGCAGGCCCGTTTGATGAGTCTACCCTGTGCACCCTGCAGGACGTCGCCGATGCATACTGGTATTATACTGAAGAGAAAAAAGAGGCATTTCTCCGGAAGGTGATCCAGCCCGTGGAAAAGGGAGTCGGGCATCTGCCCAAGGTCTGGGTGACCGACACGACAGTAGAGCCCCTCTGCCACGGCACCGACCTGGCGATTCCCGGCATCGCCCGCTACCATGCAGGCCTGCAGAGGGGGAATGTGGTGGCCGTCATGACGCTGAAGGACGAGCTGATCGCCACCGGCACCATGCAGCTCACTTCCCTGGAGCTGGCGGAAAAAGAGAAGGGAATAGCCACACGGATCGAGCACGTGTTCATGCAGCCGGGAGTCTACAGGAAAATGTAAATCGGAAGGTTTATATAGCACTATAGCGCTATAGCTTACGATGCCAACCACGATACAGGTTGAAAAAGAGACAGCGGACCTCCTGAGGTCGATGAAAGAGCAGACCAACGCATCATCTTATGACGAGGTTATCCATCATATGATACGGCAAAAAAGGAAAGAATCTATGTACGGCGCGTTAGGGAAAAAATCAATGAAGCGCCTGCTCAAGGGCCTCCGGGACGAGCATGACCGCCTCTAGGCATTTGTTAGATTCATCAGCCTGGCTGTCATACGTATTTACCGGGGGTGAGCATATAAAGGAGATTATTGATGGGGAGAATATCCTGTACACCTCAGTTCTTTCTTTGTTCGAGATAAAAAGGAGATTATTAAAAGAGGATACGCCCAATGATATGATTGAGAAATTTATGCACCTCATTACCGTAAAGAGCTTAATAATAAAACTGGATGAGGAAACATGCAGACAGGCAGCAGAAATCTCATGGAAAGAGGGTCTGGCTGCGATTGACGCGCTCATTTGTGCAGTATCCTTGTCCCAAAACACGATATTGGTCACTGGTGACAATGATTTCCGCGGCAAGAAGGATGTATTGATGATAGGATAATGTGAGAATAATGGCAGGATATGGCGCTCATGCGCTGCGCGTCGCCTGCCGGATATATTCCTCAACCGTCTTCCGGGTATACGGTTCCAGGTCCAGCGCCAGCGCATCCTCCGCTGCAACCCAAAGATATTCCTGCCCCTCATGGTTCAGCCGCACCGCAGAAGACTTCGTTCTGCAGGAAAAATCAATGAAGATGAAATGCTTCTGTTTCCAGTATTCCTTCCCGTACACAAACTCCTGGAGCAGGAGAAATCGGATGTCAAGAACACGCCCCGCCCTTTAGGGCGGGGCGTGTTCTTGAGCATGCTCGGAAATCGCTTGCTTGCCCCAAGCTGAAGCATGGCTGGCGTGCGCAAGGCGATTTCCGACATGTCAAAGACATCCAGCCCGGTTTCCTCCCTCATCTCCCGCTGGAGCGCCTGCTCCATGGTTTCGCCCAGCTCGATATGGCCGCCAGGCAGCACATATTTTCCAAACCATTTCTCAGACTTTATAAGGAGTATCTTCTGCTCTGGATTCAGCACCAATCCGCCGACGCAGGGCTCAGGATATGTGGGTGATTGCGCCATCAGTCCACCATGAACAGCTCATTGTTATCGTTCTCCAGCAGCCCCAGCAGCGCGGCAGCGTCCAGGAAGGCATGTGCGTAGTTCACCGCGGAGAGCGCGGTCACCAGCTCCCGCTTATCCGCAAAATGCAGCGCGTCCTCATAGTAGCGTTTGGCCATGTCCAGAAGTGTGTGCGCCGTGAGCTGCTCAGCATCCTTCCTGATGCGTACCTCTGCCAGCGCCCGCTTGGTCAGGGCAAGGTAGCGCTCGAGCCGTGCAGAAATCTCATCCGATCTTGGTCTCATGCGGCAGCGGGCGCCTCACGGTTATAGGGATGACGTTTTCCGCAAGCTCCAGCTTGGCGATCTCGATCGGGTTGTAGTGCAGCTGCTCAAGCTGCTCCGGGCTCATCTTCAGGAGCAGGGGGGCGCCCATCGCGATCTGCAGCGCCCGGCTTCCCAGGATCCGCGCTTTCTCATATTTCGTGTACGATTGCGCCTCTTCACTCATGCTCTCCCTCCAGCTTCTCCCGCAGTTCATTCTGCTTCTCCATGGCGATCTCGACCATGGAGATGATGTCCTGCTCAAACAGGGGGCCATCGCCGCCCTTCTGCAGGGCGCAGATCTTCCCGCCCCGGGATATGGCGACAGTCAGGCGGGCATCGTAGATCTTCTCCTCGTCAATAGTGGGATCCACCAGGTAGGACTTCCCTATCTTGAAGACCGTCACCTCGATAGGCAGGTCGCGCAGCGGCAAAGGGACATCCGTCAGCTTCCCGTAATGGATCTGCCCGTTGGTATACTCGGGGAACTTGGCGTTCTGCAGCGCGGCAATCGCGGAAAGCGCGCTCGCGTCCAGGAGGTTCCCGGAATCGTTCACCGTGCAGATGTCGATGATGACGGTCCACGCCTTCTCGCCGGCGGTGATGCAGAGCTTGTGGACATCGATGGCGCCGCTCTCCCGGATCCCCCGGTCGACGACCCGGGCAAGCTCGACAGCCGCGATGCCCGGCGGCCCGGTCTCAAAGTCAGGGTTCGCGATGGGCAGGAATTCCGCTCCCACCATCAGGCTGCCCTTGTCCGGCGTGTCCGGGTATGGCTTGTCCACCACCAGCTTGACCCCGGTGATGACTTCTGTATCCCCGATCTTCACCCGGCAGGATCCCTCGGCGTTCTTTACCGTCCCGTATTCGACAGATATCTCCCGGTACTCCAGCGGCTTCCTGCCGTCATACCGGGTGCCTGCCTCGAGGAATCTTATGGTATGTGCGCGCAAGTCCTTATTCATGGTACTTCTCCTGCAGCGCCTTTCGCTGCACTGCGATGATCTGGGCGATGCCCTTCTGCGCAAGCTGGATGGCCTCCTGCAGCTCCTCGAGGCTCAGCTTGCCGTCCATCTGAAGCAGGGTAATCTCATTTTTCCTGCCGGTCATGGCTACCGGGATGTCCGCGCCGTTCTCCGCGGAATCCTCCTCATAGTTCAGGTCCAGGATGATGCTGTCGCCCGCCTTTCCCGTAGAGACTGCGCCGACCAGGTCGCGCATCGAGACACCGGCGTCAGCTAGCGCAATCGCAGCAGCGCAGATTCCCGCGCACCTTGTGCCGGCATCAGTCTGGGGGAATTCAATGAAGACATCAACGACCGCGTTCGGGAACTCGTTGAGGTTCACGACCGGGAGCAACGCCTTCTCGATCACCAGGCTCAGCTCCTTGGATCTCCTGTTCCCTCCGGGCCGGACGCGCTCGCCCTTGCTGCTGAACGGCATCATGTTGTAGTTGACTCTAAGGATGCCCTTCTGCGGATCCTGGAGGAACTTGGGATAGAGGTTCCTGGGCCCGTATACTGCTGCATACGCAACCGTCTTCCCGATCTGGAAATATCCCGAGCCGTCTGCCCGGGGGATGATGCCTGCCTTTGCAGACATCTCCCGCATCTCATCCGCCTTCCTGCCGTCGATTCGTTTCATCGGAACCCTCCCCCGCCACTGCGCATGGGCGGGCGGTGCTGGAATGGCCTCCGTTCCCTCTGCGGCCGCTCCTCCTCAGGAGGCAGGGGCGCTGCCGCGGGCTTGGGAGACTGCTCCAGGAACTGCTTCACCCGCTCGGTCAGCCCGGACCGATGCGCGTGCCGCTCGATCTCCTGGATGGTCTTCGCAGCGAGCAATTCCCCTTCCGGAGAGCCCTGGATCCAGAGCACCCCGTTCTGCCCCACGATGATGCGGCAGCCGGTATACTCCTTGATCATGGACACCATGCTCCCTCCCTTGCCGATGATCCGGGGGATCTTGCTGGGTCCAACTCTGATGATCATGCCCTCTCCCAGCTTCCGGAGCCCCGGCCCTTTCATGGTCAGGTCGATCAGCTTCTGGGTGGTGACGTTCTCAACGCCCGCGACGATCCAGTCCCCGAAATTGAAATAGGCAGTAAGGTCAGCGTCCCGGGCGATGAAGTCCGAGCTCGCGTCCTTCAATGTCAGCATCGCGGAATACGCGGAATTGATCTCCAGGCGCCATCCATGCATGGTGATGTCCACCACCTGCGCGATGATGGTCTCATCCCTTTTGGGGATGTATTTGCCGGAGAGCGGGATGATCTTGATCGCCCTGCCCTCCACGCTCAATAGCCCGAGCTGCGAGGCGACTATCTGCTCGCCGTCGCGATAGGTGCCGAATCCCGGCAGGTAATCCATGCCGTCGGCAAGCTCCTGCCCGGGCACTACAACAGTCTTCTCTGGTACGGTTAATGTTCCCATTTATTTCACCTGAACGCTTGTTTGATTGTTTCCATGGGTGATCTTGTTGATGCGGTCGTACAGCTCCTCTTCCAGGCCGCCGGGGATCTCGATGGTCCCGAGCCAGCTGCCGTCGCCGAGCCAATCCTCCTTCACCATCCTGCCGAACTCCTTGATGCTCCCATATGCCTTTCCCGCATACTCCGGCGGTATCTTGATCGTGACCTCCTTCAGCTCAAAGCGGATGGGCAGCACCACCTGCAGCTGCTTCACCACCTTGCTCATCTGCTCCTCGGCCGAGAGGAAGGGATCCACATGCGCCTTTGCCTCGGCAAACGCGTTCTCGATGCGCGTGAGGGGGTGGGGCAGGTGCGTCTTCGGATCGACGCCGTTCCGGTGGATCAGCGCGATGATCCTCCGCATCTTGTCCTCGACCTGCTTTTTCCGGTAGGCCTCAGTGAGCTGGATCTCCCCTTCCTGGACGATCACCGCGGCGATCTTCAGGGGATCATTAGTCTTGAACAGCCGCTGCAGGTCATGCTCGGATGCCAGGCTTCCTTTCTTGGCATCGCTGAATATGTGCTCTGCCTCCAGGCAGTCCCGGACATCGCTGATCGCGCCTTTCCTGAAGGCCATGGCCTTTTCCGAGTCGATCGCCACCTCGAACTTCTCTCCCCCTTTCTTCAGGCGGGCCAGGTTCAGGTGATGGATCCGCTCCTTGTCAAAGGTCTCTGCTTTCATGTTACTTCTTCAGCTGCTTTAATGTCTGCTCGATCTTGGATCGGGATATGCGGGTGAACTTCTTCTCGCTGGTGAGGATATAGGCAGCATCCACCCGGTTGGTGTTAAATCCTTTGTCCACCACCCGCTTCAGGGCGCTCAGCGCGAGCTCGAAGCACTCGTCGACTGTCATGCTTTCCTTGTACTCCTTGTGCAGGATGTTCTCCACTTCCACTTCGCCCTCGCCGATGACGCTGGCTTTGTAGCGGAAATAGATGCCCGTGGGATCGGTCTCATACAGCTTGGGGCCGTCGCCGTCTATCCCTGCGATCAGGAGGGCAACGCCGAACGGGCGGTAGCCGCCGGACTGGGTGGTGAGCTGCTTGAGGTTGGCGATGTCCTTCACGACGGAAGCGACATCGATGGGACTGTCATACGTCACCTGGTGCTGCTGCGCGCGGACCTGGGCCCGCTCGATGAGGACGCGGGCATCGCTGAGGATGCCGGATGCGGTGACCCCGATGTGGTCATCCACCTGCCAAATCTTCTCCACGGACTCCGGAACGACCAAAGCATCCACGATCCGCTTGTCCGATACCATCAGCACGCCGTCCTTGCAGGTCATGGCGATGGCGGTGCTTCCCTGGCGCACGGTCTTCTTGGCATACTCCACCTGAAGGAGCCTGCCGTCAGGGGAGAACATCGTGATCGCCCGGTCATATCCCATCAGTTGGTGCGGCATTGGCTGTTGCATGGTATCACCTGTTGTTTGTTGATTATCCGGAAATGTAGTTCCTTGCCCCGGCAAGCGTCCCGCTCAATCCCAGGCTGCGCATCGCTGCCGGCTTTCCCTCGACGGTATGGAGCAGCGCAAGGGCTGCCTTGCAGGTATGGGCCTGGGTATGGGTAGTCTTGAGGATGCCTCGCTGCGTGTCCTGGTCCCATTGCTCAGGGGACATCCACAGCCCTGCTTCCGCAGCTCCCTTGGTGCCCACGAATCCCACGATGCCCTGCCAGATCGCCTGCGACACCTGCCGGTATGCCAGCGGCTGCACTGACTCGACGGCAAATGCGAGGTACCTGTTGGTTTCTCGAAGGCTGGGTAACAGTCGGCTCATATAGTAGAAAGAAGGTAAACCCCTTTCGTCATTTGTTCTTCTTTCTCTCTCACAGGAAAGTGGATATGCTGGGTATTTATAAAGGTTCCTTTTTTCCCATGCATTATGCCCCTGTAGTTTAGCCTGGACAGAATTGGGCCCTCCGGAGGCTCAGACCTGGGTTCAAATCCCAGCGGGGGCGTTAAGCAGGGTAGCGTAAGCTATGCCCCAGTAACATTTATTAACCCAAGGATCCTGGTGTTCTCATGCCCATCCAAAAGAGGGATCTGATTCCGCTTGCCATCGTGCTCTGCTCCTGGCTGATCGCCCTGCTTTCCTATTCCTCCCTCCCGGCCCTGGTGCCTACCTCCTGGGATGCGGCAGGCAACGTCACCCATGTCGGGCCAAAGGCGGTCCATGCCTTCCTCTATCCCGGGATCATCCTGCTCCTCTATCTGCTGCTGCAATATCTCCCGGTGCTGGATCCCCGCCCGAAGAGCATCATCCGCTTCCCCCATCTCTTCGGCATGAAGCTCGCCCTCCTCTCCTTTTTCCTGGCCCTGCATCTGCTCTTCCTGAACAGCGTGCATGGCCTTTTCCCAGTCCCGATGTCCGTTGCCATCCCCGCGCTCATCGCCGTCCTGCTGTTCTACATCGGCGCCATCATCAAGGAGGTGAAAAGAAATTTCTTCATCGGCATCCGCACCCCCTGGACGCTCTCCAGCGACCAAGTTTGGGAAAAGACGCACCGGGCAGGAAGCATCACGCTCAGGATCAATGCGCTGGCATTCCTGCTCGTCATCCCTTATCCGGGATACTTCCTGGCGATCATCCTGCTCCCGACATTGGCGAACGTGCTGTTCCTGGCCGCCTATTCGTTCATCCTCTACAGAAGGCTGCGCCGCCGCTAAGCGCCCGTGATGGCCTTGGTGATCTCCTGCACTTTCTCCTGCAGCAGCTGCGCGCTCTTCGCCTCCAGGTTCAGCCGGAGCAACGGCTCAGTGTTGCTTGCCCGCACATTGCAGCGCCAGTCATCATAGTCCAGGGAGAGCCCGTCTATCTTCGCTTTCCGGGCGTCCGCATATTTCATCTCCAGCAGCCGGAGCACATGCTCCTTGTCCTGCACCGTGAAATTGATCTCTCCGGAGATGTGGTATGCATGCGTGTCCGCGAGCAGCGCAGACAGCGGCTTCCCTTCTTTGGCCATCATCTCCAGGATCTGGAACGCCGGAAGGTAGCCGTTTTCCGCATACAGGTCCTGGTATCGGTAGTAATAATGCCCGGAGACCTCGCCGCCAAAGATTGCCTTCTCCTTCCGCATCAGTTGCTTGATGAACGAGTGCCCCACCCTGCTGGGAAGGGGAACGCCGCCTGCAGCAGCGATGGAATCAGGCACGTATCGGGATGCGCGGATGTCATACACCACTCTCCCTCCCGGAGACTTGGCCAGCATCTGTTTTGCCAGGAGGCCGGTGATGAAGTCGCCAGGGATGAAGTCCCCCTGCTCGTCCACAAAGAACACCCGGTCGGTGTCCCCGTCCCAGGCGATGCCGAGGTCTGCCCTCTCTTGCACCACCCTTTTCTGGATATCACCGTGGTTGAGCAGGGGATTGGGCCCCCTGCCGGGAAAGTTCCCGTCCAGCAGGAAGTTCATCCTGATGATCTCCAGCCCCGCCTTCCTGAACATCTCCTCAGCGACCAGGCATGCCATGCCGTTTCCCGCGTCCAGCACGACCCTCTTTCCCTTGGCCATCTTCCGGTCAGCCTGCTGGAGCGTCGCGGCTGCATACTGCCGGAGCATTCCTTTTTTTTCCCGTATCTTCCCTGGTTTTGCCGGGGGAAACTTTCCCTGCTCCGCCAGCTGCTGGATCTGCCGCATGCCGTTGTCCTCAGTGATCGGGATCGCCTTCTCCCGGACGAATTTCATGCCGTTGTATTCTCCGGGATTGTGTGAGGCGGTGATCATGATGCCGGCATCTGCCCGGAGATGATACGAGGCAAAATAGAACAAATCGCTGGAGGCAAGCCCGATGTCCAGCACATTCGCCCCCTGCTCCAGAAGCCCGCGCACCACCGCCTGGTGGATCTGGGGGGAGGAGTTCCGCATGTCCCGCGCCAGGAGCATGGTCTTCGGCCGGAGATGCAGCACAAACGCCCGGGCAATGGCGTATGCCGCTTTTTCGTTGAATTCGCCGGGATATTTGCCGCGGACATCGTAGGCCTTGAAGAGGGGCATGGGTGCATCCCCTCATCCGCCGGTATTAATAGGTTTCGCCGGGGCAGCTGGCGCGCCGGGCGTATTATGTGCTTATTATTCTTACTATAAAGTAGTCACAATATAGAAAGCTTTATAAATAAGGAGTATGCCCTCCTACCCTGATGAAGCACAAGATGAGCATCACCATTGACGAGGACCTGGTTCATAAGATCCTGCAGAGGCGGGCAGAGAACCGGCTTTTCCAGAGCAAGAGCCAGGTCATCGCTGAGGCATTGCGGTGCTATTTTGAGGGTGAGGAATAGATTTATGGCAGCAAGGCACAGAACAGATGCAGAAAGTGCAAGGGTGTTCTCCCCTGCCCAAATAACAGCCTACGCAGAGGCCAGGCTGTTCGGCGAGAACGCCCCTCCCGGGGAGATCTCCCGCATTGAGCTGCACAACGGCACGCTTCCCTCCCAGCTCGAGCGGCGCCTGCAGGGGTCTGATCTGCAGTACGAGCGCGTCCGGCAGCGGAATCCTCGCGAGCCGATCTACCGTGCAGGCAATACGCTGTTCATCCCCCAGTTCAGCGGCTTCGGCAGGAGGCAGCGGTATGAGGAGATGATCGGCGCTTACCGGGAGGCTGCTGGCCATCATCTCGATTTTGCATCGATGGAGCTCCAGGATGATCCCCGCAGGACAGACCAGAGCTACGAGAACAACGCGTATGATTTTGTTGCAGGGCTGTTCGTACCGGACAGCTCGTATGAAGGCCGCAGGGTGTTTGCCGGAGGCGGCATCGCAGACATCTCCACCATTATCTTCGGCCCGGCCGCAGCAGTCGCAAAGCAGGCGGGAGTGCGGGAAAGGGGAGCAAGCGAGTATCTGGATGCGCAGATCGTGGATGTCGGCGGCAAGCCGGTCCTGAACATCAGCTATGTCTATGCGGACCAGGCAGGGGTAATCATCGACAAGCTGATGCGGGAGTATAATGCTGTCGCGCGGAGCACGGGAAGGGATAGGGATATCGGCCTGTATTTTTTCGGCCGGGTCGGCGGGCTGCTCCCCTCTATGGCGCGCCACGACCTGGTCTATCCCACCGGCGTGGTCAGCGAGACTGATCTCATGCAGCGCCATCCGCCGGTTTATCCCCTGCGGAACGTCCTCGCATCGGGGATGGTGAACCGGGGAAAGAACCTCAACAGCACGAGCGTTATCAATGAGACTGTGGAGCAGCTGGCGCGCGCCAGGCACAAGGGCTGCATGAGCGTGGACATGGAGCTGCAGGAGGTGGAGCAGGCGATAGCCCGTGCAGAGACCCGGTTTCCGCATCTCCACCCCTATGCAGGCGTCGTCCTCTATGTCTCCGACCTCCCCCTGCGCAGCGATACCCTGGCGGCAGAGCTGGATTCAGACCGGGGGGAGCGGGCGGCGGTGGGAAAGATCATTACGCATATAACAAGATGATCTAACTGTTCTTCACCACATTGAGCGGCTTTTCAGATACCCAAAAGGTCAGCTCGTCGCCTTCTTTTATTTCATATCGCTTCACCGAGTCTATACTAAGCTCGCTGGGATCATTTGCCCAGTAGACCAATGATAGTGATGCGCCCTCTGGGATGGTATGGTTGAGCCAGCGGTAGGGAGCGTCTTCCCCGCCCAGCGGCTCGCGCGTCAGGGTGTGGAGCTCTCGTGCGGTCACGGGAAATTCTTGGGTAACTAGGGGGTATATCCCTAATCTGACCTGCGGCAGGTATAATCCGGCATTCCGGTACCATGCGCGTTTCCTGGACCCGGCACCAGCCGCTACCAGGATGCCCGTAGCCTTCTGCTCTTCCTGCTCCCCGTTCATCTTGAGCAGATATCTGCTCACCATGTCAGTCGCCTTGATTGCGAGCGACACCACACAAGACGCATCGGCAACGCGCTGCCCATTGAGCGAGGTGGCTATTTGCGTCCACTGCTCGATTTCGTACCTGCCTGCAGCGATATCGGGCAGCTTTCTCTCCAGGGAATCATGGTCAAAATAGGTCAGTGCGCCGTGGCTGGTCTGGGGATCGGTATTGACGCCCACAAGCGCAGCATCATTAAAATGGTAGGCGCACAGCTGGAAAAAATTGTCCCCGCCCATCGCGATAAGCAGGTCGATGGCAGGCCGGGCCGCGCCTGCAGATATCGCCAGGATGTCCACATGTGTACCATCAACCTGATGGACGATGGATTCGATATTTTCCTGTTGCCGCTCATGGCTGTCAAGGATCTTGCCTACGTCGAGCTGCTCTGCCCGGTACCTCACGATGGTTTCATCCCGCGACATGCCCAGGCGGTGCATATCCCATTCCAGCTTGGAGAGCTTGGTGGCAATACCTATGCTCATAGTCTCATCTCATACATGCTTTTTCCTAAAGCGAGGATCCCTGATATGTTTAGGATATCCTCGACCCATTCCCGCGGGAACACCATCCCATGCCTCGCTCCTGCCAATGCGCCGAACATCGCGCCGGTGGTGTCGCAGTCGCCGCCGTAGTTCACGGTCTCGATAAGGCCGGTGACCGGGTCGTCCCAGAACTTCTGGAGCATGAACAGGGAGAACGGATACGCCTCAACAGCAAGCCCGGACGATCCAAGATAGGCATGCGCGTCGTCAGGCATGATGTCCCGGTTCTTCCCGATCCAGGCAAGCTTCTCCGTGAGAGTGCCTCGTTCATGCGCAACCGCATCTTGCCGCAGCGGCTCCTCGTATATCCGGGAGACGCTCACCAGGGAATCGATGAACTCTTCCCTGCTTACCCCCTGCAGGGCATGGTATACCGCATGCGCCTGCACCACTCCGCCAGCGACCGACCGCTCATCAAGATGGGTCATGCGGCCGATCTGCCGGGCAAACTCTAGTCCCGGTGCATATGCATCAGCGGCATCCATGTAGAGCCCCACCGGAGACATCTTCATCATCGGACCGGTTCCCGGCCCATTTGCCCCGGAATAGAACGGAGAAATCCCCTTCCGAAGCCGGGCAAACGCCTCCCGTGTCGAGCCGCCGAACGCGCCCCGCACATGCCCGTCAGGCTGCACCCGGCTGTCAAATGCCCGGAGCTGCCGCTGTGCCGCGTCATGGAGGTCAGGCCCGCGCCGCGCCACGAGCGATTCCGCGATGGCAAGGGTGAGGATGGTATCATCGGTATATTCTCCGCGCATCAGGCCAGCGGTCCACGATTTGATCGCCCCATATTCGTCGTGGGCAAGGGCATTTCCCCCAGCGTCCCGGGGGATCACCGGCGCCATCAGCCCGCTCACCTTTCCCACGTACTTCCGGATCTGCTCGCGATTCCATCCCTCCACCGGCATGCCCAGCGCATCCCCTACCGCGCAGCCGACAAGCGTTGCCTGGTACCGTTCTTGCCGGTCAGCCATGGGCCCCTCCCGGGAGCGTTTCCAGGAAGATCCGCTTGAAATCCCCCGCCATCCCGGTGGTGACATTGACGATACCGATACGCTCCCTCTCGCTGGATTGCTCGGTGATTCCCCCATCAATGGCATGGTGGGCAGTAAGGGGATCGTACAGGTACACCACATCATACTTGCCGAATCCGCCCTCAGTGAGCGGCTTCCCGATCCGATAATCGTCTTCCAGGCTCATGGGGTCAGCTCGAACATGCGTTCCAATGATCGGTACGCCCGTATCCTGCTCTCTTCGGGCACGGTGATCTCCGGTCTCTCCGCACGCAATGCGTCGCGGACATTGAAGACATCCACTTTCTTCATGTACGGGCAGAGATGGCATGGCCCGACGATGTCGATAGGCTCGTTTCTCTGCTGGAATGTGGATCGAATGGTGGAAGACAATCCGCATTCAGTCGCCAGGAGGAAGGTCAGCTCTTTCCCTGCGACATCCGCCGCTGTCTTTTCCCGGGCGATGTACTGCATCATGTCATTGGTCCCGCCGTGGAAGTCAGACTGCGCGATGATGCTCGGGTCGCACTCATAATGGGAGAGCACCCGCAGCCCGGGATTCCTGGCCCGGAGTGCTGAGATCTGCAGCCCGGTGAACTGCTCGTGCAGGATGCATGCCCCGTCATAGGTGATAATCTCCTTGTCTGGCAGCTCTGCCTTGAGGTTCGCTCCCATGTACCGGTCCGGGATGAACACCACCTGGTGCTGCGGCAGTTTGGAGATCACCTGCCTGGCGTTTGCCGAGGTCACGCAGACATCGGTCTCTGCCTTGACCGCTGCAGTCGTGTTGATGTACGTGGCGATCGCCGCCTGCGGATACATCTCCCGCAGTTTTCGGACATCTGCAGGAGCAATGCTTTCGGCAAGCGAGCAGCCCGCCTCCAGTGTCGGGAGCAGCACTTTCTTCCCCGGATTGAGTATTTTGGCAGTCTCTGCCATGAAATGCACCCCGGCAAAGAGGATGATATCAGCGTCGGTCGCCCGCGCAACCCTGCTGAGGTCCAGCGAGTCGCCGAGATAGTCAGACACCAGCTTGACTGCGTCGCGCATGTACCAGTGCCCGAGGATGACCGCGTGCTTTTCCCGCTTGAGCGCATGGATCTCTTCCATGACATCCAGCGTGCCCTCCAGGTCAGAGGGCGGAGTGTCCAGCCCCAGGAGCGCCTCCTGCAGTCCTTCCCGGTCCAGTGCCTTTTGTTTGATTGCCATGGTCATGCCTCCTGGACGCGGAGTGCCTCAGCCTCTGCGTCCTGATGATACAGTCCGGGGTCGAGCGCAGATGCCAGGGTTTCCAGCCCGAATTCTGTCCGGAACCTGGCCGCCAGCCCTCGGCTATCCAGGTATTCAGCGACAACAGGCGGCACCATCCCCTTCCAGCCGTCTCCCTGCGCCATCGCCATCCGGACCATGGTGCCGCTGAGGAATATCCGGTGTTCCCGCGGCACCAGCTCCGACGGATGCATTACCGGATATACTGGCTGGAGCAGTTGCCGGGCATAATCGTTCCCGCTCACAAACGCGTCCAGGCTGCCGTAGAGCCGCGCGACATCAGCTTTCCATTTGCTGCCGTCCCGGTATTCAGGGATATGCCCGTAATCAGGGACATGGATGATCCGGTAATTATGGTGATGGGAAGACAAAAATGACTCCATCATCGCCTGGGTCTCCAACGGCGTGAATGGGTTGCGCGCGTTGTATCTGTTTGCGCTCCCGATGCCGATGATGACCTGCTCCGCCCTGCTGCAGATGCTCTCCAGCATGGCAGCTCCTCCGTTATGCAGCGGCCGGAACCTGCCGATCACCCCGACCTTGCCTAATGTCATAGCGCATACCCCTGATGCTGGAAGTATTTCTCCAGTATCTGCGCATGGTCAAATACCAGCCCCAGGCCGTTGATTTTTCCGCCCCGGATTAGCTGCCGTACCGTCTCATGGCTGTACAGGCCAGCGGATTTCGCGTCGTCTCCTGCGCGCAATTCTCCGTAGCCGATGCCCAGGTATGTGACGCTGATCATGTGTCCCCGCGGATCCCGGTGCGGATCATCAAACACCCCAAGCATGCCCCTCACCCGGAAATCCAGCCCGGTCTCCTCCAGCGCCTCTTTCCGCACATTCTGCTCCAGGGTGATCCCGCCCTCGGCAAACCCGCCGGGCAGCGCAATCCCATGCGGCTCGTTCTTTCTGGTGATCAGGATTATCCCTGACATCCCATCCCGTTCATACTCGATGATCGCGTCAGTGGTCGGTATCGGGTTCCCATATCCGCTGCTGTGCACGAATTTAGGCATGGGGCGCCTCCGCGTACGTGTCCATGGCTAGCACCTGTGCTTGCAGTTCCTCATACGCGCGGGTCATGGCATACGGCAGGATGCTCCTCCGGATATCAAACCCGAACGCGCTCTTGCTCGTGATGATGATCGGGGGCGACTGCACCTGCTTGAACACGCTACGTTCCGCAGAGCGCACGAACCAGTCCAGGTCCTTGATAAAGGCAGCAGGATGGTCCAGCCCGGAGTGCTGCATCATGCCTGCAGGAAGGTTCAGGTTCTTTTCCATGGATCCATCCAGGTACCACCGCATGACATCCTCCTGGCTTCTTTTGCGGTAATCGGTGAACGCATCCACCAGCGCGCAATGGTAGATATAGGTCATGGGATCCACCTGCCCATGCTCCAGCTCGGCGCTCGGCTGGATCTGCTCAGGGGTGAAATGGTAAAACTGGTCAGGGAACAGCGTCAGGGGGATGACCTCCCGGCCGTGCAGCTGGTTGATATGCTTACCCATCGCAAAGACCTCGCTCTTAGTGAGGTCGCCGATCGGCGCTATTGCTCCTCCGACATCACCGTAGAGCGTCGCATAGCCCAGCATGGTCTCTACCTTATTGCTGTTGTTCGTGAACAGCGCGCCGTACTTCGCGGCGATATTGGAGAGGATGCTCGTCCCCCGGATCTTTGCCAGGAGGTTGCCAAGATGCAGCGGGCTGTCGGCGATGCGTGCTCCCCTGCCGTCAGCGTCGACGCTGTCGATCAGGCGCGCATTCACCGCGGCCAGCTCCTCGATCGGCAGCACATGGTACGCGATCCCGAGCTGTTCCGCCACATGGCGCGCAGACTCTCTGGTCTTCGCCGAGTTCAGGGAGGTCGGCATGTTGATGGCCATCACCCTCTCCCTGCCCACCGCGTCCACAAGCAATGCGGCGACTACTGCGCTGTCCACGCCTCCGCTCAGCCCCACGACATACCCGGGCTGCTCCTCAGCGCCCATCATGTCCCGGACATGGCGGATGCCCGCGATGATCGCGTCATGCTTCTGTGCGATAGCAGGCTTCTCCTGGCGTTCTGCAGCAGACCCGTCAAATCGCTCGACGATGATCAGCTCCTCCTGGTAAGGGGCAGCGCTATGCTGGATAGGCAGCCCGTCGGCATTGTAGACTGTGGAGCCGCCGTCAAAGGTGACGATGTTCTTGCCGTTGTTCTGTGCACCGGTGCAGTTGACATACAGGAATGGCACAAAATGGCCATTGATGTCCGCTTTGAGCTCCCGGACGCGCCGGTCTCTCGCGCTGTTCTTTCCAAACGTCCACGGTGATGCAGAGATATTAACGATGTATGCTGCACCGTTGCTGATCAGCATCTTGGTTGGGTTGAGCATCCTGCTGTTCCTCCGGTAGTCAGCGCACCAGAGGTCCTCGCAGATCTCAAATCCGATAGGCACCTGCCGCCCGCCGACCGAGATCATGAACGGCTGCATCAGCCCTTCCAGCGGGACGCCAAAATCCTGTGCAACGCCGGTGGTGGAGAAGAAATACCGTTTATCATCAAAGATGCGGTAGTTGGGCAGCAGCGTCTTCGGCTGCACCCCCTCAGGAAGGAGCCTGGTCTGCTGCTTCCTGCTGGCCGGTTTCCGGTTCTGCACCACATAGACGGCATTGTATTTCCTGCTCCTTCCGTCTTCGTTCGGATGGGGGTTGCTGTCGCCTACCCGGTCATTGATATGCTCATCAAGGAATATGTTGCCGTAGGCGATCGCGATGCCGTCGCTTGCCTCCAGCAGCGCATCATTGAACTCCATGAGGTATCTGCAGTATTCGTCGCTGAGCCATTTGTCCCCCAGCAAGTAGCCGCCAACAGCCATCTCGGGAAACGCGATGAGGTCGACCTGCTGCCGCTTCGCCTGCTCCACCATCCGGAGCATGCTCTCCAGGTTCTTCCTGGGCTGGCCCGGCTTCACGTCCATCTGCGCGAGTGCGATTTTCATAGGTAGCCAGCCACCTCGTCAGTGCGGATGAGATGCACGGAGCGTGCACTCCACGAAGCCAGGGTCTGCTCCAGTGTGCCCGGCAGCTCTTTGATGGCATCTTGGACCACAGAGACCTCCTTGCCCCGATCCCGCAGGCCATGCACCGCGCGGTCCACGCAGACGTTTGTCGCCACGCCATACACGATGACGCGCTGCGGATCCAGCAGCTGCAGCGCCGGATCAGCATGTCTGCTCCCTGCAAAGATATCAAAGGCGTCCTTGTAGAGCACGATGTTCCGGTGGCGCAGGACCTGGGCAGGATCAATATGCTCGTCCCTCCAGTCGATGATGTAGGGGCGGGCAGGCGCGGTCGCAGGCACATAGGCCGCTCCTGGGGTGCCTATCATGCAGTGGCGGGGGAATGTCGTTTTGAAATCTGGCGTCGCAGAGATCTCCGCGCTCTGCTCGTCGTGCCAATCCGCGGTGTTCACCACAATGATTCCCCTTTGGGCAGCGAGCTTGGTGAGCCGATCCAAGTTGCTTTCGATGCCCTGAGCACCAGGGATGTACAGCAGCCCGTGGTAGAGTTCATCATCCCGCATGAAATCATACTGCGTATCGACGTTCCAAAAGATGGTGTGCATGGTGGTTGCCTCCATAGTGTGTGCTGAGCGTGTGTACCAGTGAATCCAGGGCTGGTGAGATATGCAGGGGATAGGGCTGCGCAGCGAGCGCCCTGCTTTCTTCAGGCATCCGTGCAGCCTGGGCAAGGCAGTACGCCCGGATCTCACCAAGGGAGCGCCGGGGAGCGGTGCGCTTTCCCTGCGCAACTGCCTGCTCGAGCAGCGGCGTTCCCGCTGCCTCTTCTCCCTCCAGCGCAAGGACATCGTGCGAAAACCTGCCGTCAGCATGCGCAACCCGATAGACCTGCTTTATCCCGGGGTAGCTCTGCTTGCCTGCGGAAAGCTTTATTTTCGGGCCGTTGCTGTCTGCCACCAGCTTGTATACTCCCGGTATTGCAGCGACAGGCTTTGCGGTGATCATCTCAGTCCCCACGCCATAGCCGTCGATGCATGCGCCATTTTCCCTGAGCTGCTCGATCTTGTACTCATTCAGGTCATTGCTGGCGAATATCTGGACATAAGGGAGGCCTGCGCCGTCCAGGATCTTCCGCACCTCCCGGGAGAGTGACGCAAGGTCCCCGGAGTCCAGCCGTACTGCGCCCAGCTGCCTGCCCCGCGCAGCAAGCTCTTTTCCGACCAAGGCCGCATTCCTCGCGCCCTGGGCAGTGTCATACGTGTCGATCAGCAGTGTGGGCCGGTCAGGGAATGTCTGGACATATGCCCGGAAGGCATCCAACTCATGAGGAAAGCTCATGATAAAGCTGTGCGCCTGGGTGCCGCTGATAGGGATGCCGTATGTTTTTCCTGCCAGGACGTTGCTGGTGGCAACTGCTCCGGCAATATACGCCGCGCGTGCCCCCTCAACTGCAGCATCTCTCCCCTGCGCCCGGCGGAGTCCAAAGTCAACCACCGCTGCCGGAGCTGCTGCCTGCACTATCCTACCCGCTTTCGTCGCGATCATGGTCTGGAAATTGACCGTGTTCAGCAGGAGGGTTTCCAGGAGCTGTGCCTGCATGCGCGGCGCCTGGACCCGGATCAGCGGAGCGTTTGCCGCGACCGGAGTCCCTTCGCGGACTGCAAAGATGTCCCCGGTGAACCGGAAGTCCTGGAGCTGTGCAAGATAGCGCTCGCTGAATATCCCCTGCTCCCGGAGGTAGGAGATATCATCTGCAGTAAACCGGATATTCGTGGCCTGATCAACGGCATCTTCAATCCCGTTGGCGATGAAAAAGCCCCAGTCTTTCGGCAGCTTGCGGATGAACAGGTCAAAGGTCGCCTGGTCATCCTTGCCCGCGTCAAGGTATGCCGCGTTCATGGTAAGCTGATAGAGATCAGTCAGCATCGCCCGGTTCTCTGTCCGCGTTTCCGTTGCTGTGCTCATATTCTTTGGTGTGCATTATTATTGCGTTTTATACACTTTATTTGCCGATACCCCATTTGATATCAGCTGTATAGTGTGTAGTATACACTAACTACTATATAAATCTTTCGATAGTGTATGATATACATCAAATTATACCCCATTCCTTATTGCAAGAACACGTTGACCTTCTTACGGATATTCTGGTGTGCAGGGGTGCAGAAGCGGTAGAGCTGCGCCGGGCGGTGGGCGCCCTCCATCTTGTGCTCGGCAGTCTCTTCCAGTATCCGGAGCTCCTTGATGCGCTTCCGGAAGTTCCGCTTGTCCAGCTTTTTGTCCAGCACCAGCTCATAGACCTGCTGGAGCTCCCGCAGGGTGAATCTCTCGGGCAGGATCTGGAACGCGATGTTCGTCGTCTGCAGCTCATAGCGGAGCTGGCGCAGGGCGTCAGCGATGATCTTGCTATGGTCAAATCCTAGCTCAGGCAGGTCATAGACCGAATGCCATCTCGGTTCCGTGGCATCGAAAGAGGCGATAAGCTTCTGCTCCGGGCGGATCAGCGCAAAATACGCGACAGAAAGAATCCTTCCCCGGGGATCCCGTTTCACTCCCCCATACGCGCCGAACTGCTTCAGGAATATCTGCTGGACATTGGTCTCCTCTTCCAGCTCACGCTGGCAGGCATGCTCCAGTTCTTCATCTGCATGGACAAAGCCGCCGGGCAGCGCGTATTTTCCCTGGAAGGGCTCGTATTTTCTTTTGATCAGCAGGATGCGCAGCTCGTCATGCATGATGGTAAACACCACTGCATCCACCGCAACCCGCATGGTGCCTTCTTGCATGGATAATGTTCTGGTTACACTATATTTAAAGGTTGTGGAAGGCAGGCGAGGGTTAGTGCGAAAATCGGTGCGTATGCGTGTCTGCCCATCAGTAGAGCTCCGCAGGAGGGTGCTCTACGACCTGAGCGAAGCGAAGTGGAGAGGCATGTTCAGGCTCCGCATACGCACGAATGAGAGTTTCGCACCAACCCAAGGCAGGCGGCAGTTTTTTATAATGCTCAAAAAATCCAGCCCCATGGACCCCTTCCGCCTCGCAGCCAAGTCATTCATCATCAGCGATGCAGGGAAACTGCTCGTCATCAGGCGCCGCGACAATGATGTCCACAAGCCCGGCGCCTGGGAGATTCCCGGCGGCAGGCTGGAGCTGGGCGAGGATCCGTATCTCGGGCTGCAGCGTGAGGTCAGGGAAGAGACCGGCCTGGATATTGAGGTCGTGTATCCCCTGCATGTGGATCATTTCACCCGGGATGATGGGCAGAAGATCACCATGCTGATCTTTCTCTGCCGCCCGAGGTCAGAAAGAGTAGTCCTGAGCCCTGAGCACACCGCATACGAATGGATCGCTCCGGAAGATGCGGCGCAGCGGCTCCATCCGACCTGGCTGCCTACGATAAGTGCATACCGGCGCTGGACGCAGCGATAGTATATTCACTTCCCCCGCATCCGCCGGACTTCGGCCATTAGCTGAGTGAATTCCCCGAAGTCCAGCTGCTGCTCCTTGTCAGACAGCGCCTGCTCAGGATGCGGATGCACCTCGATGAGCAGCCCCGAGCACCCTGCGGCAACAGCCGCTTTTGCCATCGCCGGCACATGCCTCCGGATGCCGATGCCGTGGCTCGGGTCCACAAAGACCGGAAGGTTGCTCAGCTCCTGAAGCACCGGCACCGCATTTAAGTCCAGCGTGTACCTGGTAGAATTCTCAAATGTCCTGATCCCCCGCTCGCAGAGGATGACTTGATGGTTTCCTGCGTGCATGATGTATTCCGCAGCAGAAAGCAGTTCCGGTATGGTCGCAGACATCCCGCGTTTCAGGATGACCGGCCTGTTGATATTTCCCAACGCTTTCAGCAATGCAAAATTATGCATGTTCCTGGCGCCGATCTGGAGGACATCAGCATACTGCGCAACCAGCGGGATGTCCTGGGTATCCATCACTTCAGTAACGATCGGCAGCCCGCTCTCCTGCCTTGCCGCCGCAAGATGCTCCAGTCCCTCTTTTCCCAGCCCCTGGAACGAGTACGGCGACGTCCGGGGCTTGAACGCCCCTCCCCGCAGCAATTGCGCGCCTGCGAATTTCACTGCTTTTGCCGTCTCGATGATCTGCTCCCTGCTTTCCACGCTGCATGGCCCGGCGATGACTGTAAAAGTATCCCGGGATATCACAATATCCCCCACCCGGATCTCTTTCTTCCCCTGCTGCACCGCATGCTTCAGGCTGTCCATGCTGGCTCCCGGAACCCATTCCACAGCCGCTCCGCTGCCTGGTATTTTTCCATCGTGTCGGTCTGCAGGAACTGCCCGGAGAAGCGGTAGCCGAACAGCCTGCCCTCCGCAGCCAGCAGCGGCCAGACCTCCTTCTCGATGGAGAACCGCCTGCCTGCAGGGATATAATCGAATATCCCGGGCTCAAGGATATACAGTCCTGCGGAGATCAGTTTTGACGGCGCAGCCTCCAGCTCCGGCTTCTCGATGAAAGAACTGATCCTCTCGCCGTCCATCTGCACGCATCCCGACCGGGATACATCACCCTCGGTAATCGCCAGGGTGGCGAGCGCATGGTTCTTCTGGTGGGACGCCAGCATCTCCCGGAGATTGATGTCTTTCATCTCGTCCCCGTTCATCATCACAAATGTACCGCCGCCTATCAGCTGCTGGGCCATCTTCAGCGCGCCGGCAGTGCCCAGCGGCTCCTGCTCGACAGAATAAGATACCGCATCGCCGAAATGCTGCCGGAACTGCTCCGCCTTCTGCCCGAGCCCCAGGACGATCCGCGAGATCCCGTACCGCTGCGCCAGCTCCATGTTCCACGCTGCCTTCGGCCTGCCCTGGATCGGCAGCAGGGTCTTGGCAGTATGGTCGGTCAGCGGCCGTAACCTCTCCCCAAACCCCCCGGAGAGGATGAATGCTGTGGTGAGCATCCAAAAAAGAATATAGGGTTTTTATTTAAATGTTACCCAATGCTGTCTTCCCCTGCAAGATAGGACCGAAGCAATTCACGACTCTTAGATTTACGACGCAATGTTTTTATCGCCACTTCTTTGATTTGCCTGATCCGCTCCCTGGTGAGGGAAAAAATACTGCTAATCTCATCTAAAGAGTGTGCTTGGTCGCCGATTCCAAAATACAGCCCGAGGACCATCCGCTGCTGTTGAGTAAGGAGGGACAATGCCTCTTTGATGTCGGTTTCTAGGTCTTGGCGATACAAGAGAGCTTCTGCATGGTTGTATACTCGGGGAAGCATGCGTTCCGGGCATCGGTACAACGGGACTGCCTGCGAGAGGATATCATCTTCAGAAACACCATCTTTGCGGATTGCGCAATAGTCTCGAAACTCTAGTGGGAAAACTGCTGATTCTTCTAATGAGATGCCCAACGAGCGGTAAAATGCACAGATTTTTTGTTGGAGGGGGGGACTCGGGCATCTGTGGACGAGTTCATAACTATCGAGAGACGCGGTACTTATTCCAATCCCTTTAGATGCTTCTGCGATGGTGAGGCCCGCTTGTTTCCGCGCGTCATACAACAACGCATTCCTCAAGCCTGAGCCTACTGGTTTGTCTCTCCGCACCGGGGCAATATAGGTCAGCCTATCAGGTGCCTCTCGCGGTAGTTTTCCGGGAGAATGATATTCGTCTGCCATGTGCAAAATAAGTGCAATAACGCAGGGTATTTAAACTTTTCTGTATTTTACTACTATTAAGTATTAAACATTTAGTGGTACGTGTCTTAAGATATCATGCAGAAAAACAGGTAGAGGGTTAGGGGTCTCCGCAGCTAAGCTAATCCGGCATAGGGGTATAAAAATAAAAAATAAAAAAATCAGTTCTTATCACGCCTTCTTCAGCTTGTCGATCGCTTCCGCAACGCCCTTGCTCTCGCTGTCCAGCCATTGCTTGTAGCCCTCGAGCTTGGCGATCTGCTCCTCCCTGGTGAGGAAGCTTCTGCCCATGCTTTCACTGCAGCAGCCCGTCCCGCATTCCATGTCACACCTCCGGACAGATTATCGGATGTCCGATATCAGGGGAAAGGGGCATGTTTATATATTTATCGGTTATCCGATATATTTGGGCAGGCGCCGCCGTAGCGTGCGGCGAGGAGGTATCATCCGAGCAGCCTGAGTGTAGCGAGGGCGTCGCACCGCTGAGGCGGCGCCTGGGCAGTATAAGGTAAGTTTTTTATAGATGAAGCAGGATAATATCACCATGGCGCTCTGCGAGATGAGGGGATTCTTGTCCTTCTTGGTGATGTGGCTGCTCAGCAGGCAGCAGATGACCGGAGCGGAGCTCGCCCGGGAGCTGGGGAAGCGGAAGGGCCACCAGCCGAGCCCGGGCACGATTTATCCCGCCCTGAAGGAGCTCAGGGCCAAAGGCCTGCTCAGCATGGACAAAAGAAAGCGGTATGCCCTCACCCCGAAAGGGAAGAAGGAGCTGAACGCCCATCTCCGGCATTTCTTCGCGACATTCTGCGATGTCGAGGAGATGCGCTCCTGCTGCGGGAAGTGAGGTCACATGAAAGCAAAAATCAAGACCAAAAAACAGAAGGATGGGTTTGGATTGGCGATGGGGGTAGAACCGTTTCTGGAGGAGCAGGAGCCGCATGGGGAATTCTGGTAGGAGATGTCACGTTTAAGACAGTAAAGCCTCGGACTGAAAGGCGGAGAAAGTCAATCAGTGTCATCACTTTTGTCCAAATAATCGTCACTAATTGCCTCTCCAAAATACTCCCGCAGCACGTTACTTTTACGACTATGCCTCAAGCGCCGAATTGCTGTCTCTTTGATAAACTGGGTTCTTCCTCGAGTGAGAGAGTACACTTTTCCTATCTCCTCAAGTGTCTCCGGCTCCCGGCCTATGCCATAATACCTACGGACAATATCTGCTTCTCGCGGAGAGAGTACTGATAAAGTATCAGTAAGATCTGTTCTAAAGTCTTCTGCAGTAAGCCGGTCCTCAACTGCATTACGCATAGCAGGCAATAATCTTTGGCTGCATGGAGATAATGCGATCAGATTTTCCGGTGGTACCTCAGCTTCAGCTATATATTTTCTTTTGAAATAGTTCCCTCTCAGTTGAGGAGGGAATACATCATCCTCAAAGATAAACACTCCTGCATTCCGGTAAAAATCACAAATCTGGTGTTGCCGTTGCTCTGAAGGAAATGCCCGCATCCCTTCGTATGCTAAGTATTGCACATAACTAATTCCGATCTGTTCAGCGACCTTTCGTGCGGATAAACCAAGTTGCTCCCGTGCATGTACTAATGCGGCATTCTTGAGCCGTGCCTCCAAACGAATGCCAAACCGACCTTTTCGGAATTTGGTGATGTTCATAACAAGAGAATATGACGTTCAGCTTATAAACATTACTTCAGCCAGCTACGCCTGAGTTTTGCAAAGGTATCTGCATGAATAGCTTCCCTAATCTCTTCCATCAGCCGCATGAAGAAGTGCACATTGTGGTACGTCGCCAACTGGTAGAAGGCGAGTTCTTTCATGTTGAAGAGGTGGTTGAGGTATGCGCGCGAATAGCTCCTGCAGACCGGGCATCCGCAATGGGGATCGAGGGGCCGGGTATCGGCCTTGAATCTCTTGTTGTCGATCTGGATCCGCCATTTGTTCTCTCTCCTGCCCCCAGCCTGCGGCGAGATGAACAGCAGCCCGGAGCGCGCGTGCCGTGTCGGCACGACGCAGTCAAAGGTGTCGATCCCCCGCTGGACTGCCGCGAAGACATCGTCGACATAGCCGATGCCCAGCAGGTGCCGCGGCTTCTCCGCGTCCAGGCGCCGGACCACCCATCCGAGGATGCGGTGCATGTCCTTTTTGGTGCGGCCCATGCTCCCGCCAATAGCGATGCCCGGAAAGTCTAATGCAGAGATATCATCAGCAGCCTCCTGCCGCAGGTCCTTAAAGTCAGAGCCCTGGATAATGCCGTAGAGCGCCTGGGCCTTTTTTTTATGCACCTCCTTGCATATTTTAGCCCATTCATGAGTCCGCTGGACTGCTTTTTCCACATACCCATAATCAGACAGCGGTGAGGTGCATTCGTCAAGCGCCATGATGATGTCTGCGCCCAGCGCCTCCTGGATCCTGATGGAATCCCGGGGGGTCAGCGTGATCCGCCTCTCGTCCAGGTGCGACTTGAAGGTGATCCCGGAGTCATCGATCTTTGCCAGCGGCTGCGCCTTCCGGGCTGGCGGCCCCCTATGCTCACCGGGGAACATGTTGCTCATCTTGCCCACCCCATGCTCCATGCCCAGCCCCAGGGAGAATGCCTGGTATCCCCCGGAATCGGTCATCAGCGGCCGGTCCCAGTGCATGAAGCCGTGCAGCCCCCGGAACCTCCTGATGATAGGCACCCCTGGCCGCTGCATGATATGGTACGTGTTCACGAAGAATACCTGCACGCCGAGCTCGTGCAGCTGCTGGCCGGAGAGGGATTTGACCGACGCCCGGGTCCCCACCGGGACAAATGCCGGCGTCTCGATGCTGCCGTGCGGCGTCTCCAGGATGCCCGCCCGCGCGCCGCCGCTCTGGTGGGTGATGGTGAATCGCATAGGCGGATGCAAAGCGCAGGGGGTTTAAAAATCTCTCCCTACAGCACAATGATGAAGAACAGCAGGTAGATGATGGGCACAGCAACGAACACCGCGTACTCCGTCCGCCGGTGGATCTTCTCCGCCAGCTCCATGCGCTTCAGCTCGTGCAGCTCCAGCAGCAGCACATTCAGGATGATGGTGGCGAGCAGGAAGAGATAAGTGAGTATCATGAACTTGTCCGCGGTTGTCAGGTAGCCGGTCGGCGGTATCTGGTTCGCGATGGAGATGTGGAACATCACTGCAGCGATCAGGCTGGAGCTGGCCACGGTCAGCCTGCTGGATATCTTGTCCGGATCCATGATATAGGTGAACATGACGATGAGCACGATGAAGAGCACTGGCAGGAAGGTCTTGAGGAAGGAGTTGAACGGTATCCGGGAGATATCCACGCTGAACACGTATTGCGAGTAGGTTTCATTATACAGCGGATAGGCATGCTCCCGCTGCTCCGCCCTCCATCCGTCAATCCGCCATCCCGTAAACGCGATGGATTTATCAATCCCGCTCTCCTGGATTGCAGGGGCATAGGTGATCACGTCAGCCTGCTGCCGCTTGTCCTCGATGATGACCTGCATCTGCTGCCGGTCAAAAGGGAATCTCCTGAGGTCTACCGGGCTGTTGAGGTTGGCCAGGATGCGGTAGAACCGCTCATCCGGCTCATCGATGATCCGGTCCACGCTTACCGCCCTCCCGTTCATGAACTCAAAGTCAGGGGTGCATCCCTCATCGCATTTCATGGAAAGGTAGAAGTCAGCGGTGAATGAGCCGGTGGCCACGTCAAACTTGCCGAGGTTGAGGATATAGAGGCCGACCTCTGCTTCCTGCGCGGTCGCAGGGAAAGCCAGAAGTATGCTGAGCGCAAGAAGGAGAAGGACAAGCTTCATAGCAAGAGGGAATATTGGGTTTTTTATAAGATTTGCGGTGGATGCCCCGGTGTCAGCCGCTAGGGGGGTACAGGTCCATAAGGACAAGCCTTTCGCGGGCGTTGCGCGCTGGATCACCTGCTCCGAAGGTGAGCTGGACCTGAAGCATACCAACATAATCGCCAAATACCATCGGAGCCGGGCTCTCGCTTATGGCGCTGATGAGGAAGTGCTCCAAGCCTTTCGGCGTGGAGAGATCAAGAGTTACCTCGCAGTGTGCACAAGCGTAGCGCCTTTCTCGAAGGGTTCCGGTCATCTGTATGAGGGCGGGATCGTCACCATTACAGGTAATCCGATACGTCAGGTTGTTAATTATCCTGGAATTTTCCAGGCGTACGAGATAAGCCATCTCCAAGTCGGATAGACGGAGAGCGGTCAATAATATTTGCAGCCGGCGATCTTCCATAAGACTGGTGTGGAAACGCCATCTGTTTATAGCCCTTTCGGGAGCAGAGGAAATTATATAAATAGCAGCTATTCACAGTGAGCTATGTATCTCGCCAAATGGTATACCCGCATCATCGGCATCGCATTTGCCGCAGTCATCGTGACCCTGGTCCCGGAATACCTGGATGCCGGCCTTTCCCCGGAATCCCTGCACAAGCTCTTCCATGTCCTGCTCGGCATCATCGTCATCGCCGTGGGCTGGGGCCGGAAGGCATTCTGGAGGCCGTTCTGCATTGCCAACGGCGCATTCTTC
>DATDVW010000110.1:0-10061 GCA_035289865.1 Candidatus Nanoarchaeia archaeon | reverse complement strand
ATCGCGGTCTCGCCCTGGCACCTCCAGTTCAGCAGGATCGCGTTTCCCGCGATATCGCTCTCCTTTTTCTTCCTGCTTGCCTTCTTTTTCCTGCTCAAATCCAGGGACGATGCCCGGTACCTGGTCCCCGCTGCGTTCGCTTTTGGGATATCGCTGCATACCTATGCTGTTGCCAAGCTCTTCATGCCCCTCTTCCTTATGGGATTCTTCATTATCTACCGGAGATATTTTACGGTTTCCTTAAGGCTCATTGCGCCCCTGGTGATTGCCCTGCTCTTTGCTGCACCAGCATATTACCTTTCCTTCTTCGGCCCGGGAAACGAGCGGTTCTCGCAGCTCTCGATATTCGCCGAGGAGCGTCCGTTCGCGCTCTTCTCCTCGAATTTTCTCTCCCACCTCTCCCCGGACTTCCTGTTCATCTCCGGCGACGGCAATCTCCGCCACAGCATCAAAGGATTCGGGCAGCTCCACTGGTTCCTGCTGCCGCTCATCCTGATCGGGTTATTCCTCCTGCTGAGGAATATCCGCAGGCCTTCCCATCAGCTGCTCCTCCTCTGGCTGCTGCTCTTTCCGGTTGCCGCATCACTTACTGCTGAGGGGAACCCGCACGCCGTCCGGAGCATCGTTGCGGTGCCGCTCTTCGAGATCATCGCTGCCATCGGCGCATATCAGAGATACCGGCATCTTGCCGGGAGGCGGCGCCTGCTCTTGGCCATTGCCGCCATCAGCATCGTCGCGGCGCTGGCAAATACCGGGCTCTATCTCCATTCCTATTTCGGCGATTATCCCCGCTACTCCAAGGACCTGTTCCAGGACAAGCTTGCTGACGGGTTTGCCGCGCTTGCCAGCCGCGAGGGGGATTACGCACGGGTCATCGTCTCGGATTCCCTCCTGCCGGAGCCGGAGATTTACGTGCTTTTTTATACCCGGTACGATCCCGCTGCCTACCAGCGCAGCCAACTTGCCGGGAGCAAATATCTAGTGGACAATATCTGGATCCATCCATACGATAAAGACCGCCTGTACCTGGTCATGCCGTATGAGCTGGGGAATGTTCCCGCGCAGGAGACCATCGCCTATGATGACGGAGAGCCCGCATTCAGGATCGTATAAGCAGTATCTCGCGGTCGCTGCACTTTTGCTTATCCATATTGCCCTTGCCATGGACATCCTGGTGCAGAAATCAGCCACCAGCGACGAGCCGCCGCATATCGTCGCGGGATATTCCTACCTGACCGAGCGGGATTTCCGCTACAACGCCGAGCATCCGCCGCTGGTCAAGGAGATCGCCGCATTCCCCCTGCTGTTCCTGGACGTGTCGCTGGAGAAGGAAGCAGAATGGGAGCAGGCCTATGAGTGGCCTGCGGGGAGGAAATTCCTCTTTGCGAACAGCGAGGATCCGGACACCATGCTCTTCTGGGCGAGGATACCGATGGTGCTGCTCTCTGCATTGCTGGGGCTTGTCGTGCTCCTGTTTGCCCGGCGGTGGTATGGATGGAAGGCAGGCATTTTCGCCCTGTTTCTGTATGCGCTCTCCCCGCTTATTTTGGGAAATGCCTGGATCGTGCAGACCGATGTTGCCGCTGCGCTCGCGCTGGCCGCATCGCTCTACGCCTTCTGGCTGGTCCTGCAGCACCCGGGCTGGAAGCGGATCGCTGTCCTGGGGGCGGTGCTCGGGCTTTCGCTCGCGAGCAAGTTCACCGCGGCGTTCATCATCGGCATCCTGGGGCTGTTACTGGCTGTTTATCTCCTCTGGTTCCGGGAGCGCATCATCTGGAGGGGGAAACCGATCCTGCTGGCTGCCGGAAAGGGGATAGCCGTGTTGCTTATCGCCTGGCTGGTCCTTGCCGCTTCCTACGGATTTACGTTCTCCACCTTCTTCAACACGCCGCTCAAGGCGAAGCTTGCGGCGGAAGTCATCCCCGGAAGACATCCTCACCTGGAGCAGGGGCTCTCTGCACTCCTTACCCCTATCCCCCTGCCGGAGCAGTATGTCCAGGGCCTGTACCAGGTGGTCCGGCAGTCCAAGAGCGGGTATCCTGCATACCTCTTCGGCGAGGTGCGAAAGGGCGGATGGTGGCACTATTTTCCTGTTGCTTTCTTGATGAAGACGCCGATTGCATTCCTCATCCTGCTGGCGCTCGCGCTCTGGTATACGCCGCGCCTGAAGAAAAGCTGGTTCCATGAATTGTTCATCCTGCTGCCTGCTGCCCTGGTGTTCCTGAGTTTCATGCTCGGGCAGCTGAACATCGGCGTCCGGCATATCCTCCCGGTGTATCCGCTGCTGTTCATCTTTACGAGCAAGCTAGCCAACCATAAACGGTGGATGGTCGTCTTGGCTGTTGCATTGGGTATCTGGTATGTGGCTGCAACGCTTATCATCCACCCGCATGAGATCGCCTACTTCAATGAGCTGGTCGGGCCTGCGGACGGGCCAGAGATACTCATCGACTCCAACATCGACTGGGGGCAGGACCTGAAGGGGCTGGTCGCATATCTCCGGAAAAACAATATCACGGAACAGGTCTGGCTGATGTATTGGGGGCCTGACCAGCCGGAGTACCGCTCCGGCCAATTCGTCAAATACCGGAGGATCCTGGATGGGAACGGGGTGTGCGAACCGGTATCCGGCTATATCGCGGTGAGCGTGAACTTCCTCCAGGGCATGACCAAGGAAGAGCAGCACTGCTTTGACTGGCTGCGGGGAGAGGAGCCTATAGAAAGGATAGGGTACTCGATTTACCTGTATAAGACAGCATGACCTATTTCTTCTGCCACGAATACGACCGCATCCGGGCTGACTTCCCGAAGCCGCAGCTGGCGCAGATCTTGAAACGCTTGTGCATGGTCCGCTGGCCGCAGCGCCGGCAGTGGATGTGGGTCTTCTTGCCGGACTTCCGGCCCATCGCAGGAGTTCCTTTTCCCATATTACTCAGCAGAAATTAAGATGATAGTGTCTCCCCTGATGAAGACATTGCCCAGCTTCCGCTTGAGCTGGCCTGCCTCATGCTCCTCTGCATCATTGAGGACGACGTTGATATGGATGTCAAAGGCGTTCAACTTGCCAATCAGCACTTTGCTGTTCTTCAGCTCTACGATGACGCGCTTGTCGCGCGCCTTATTGAGCATATCCAACGGGCGAGATGTTTCCATGCAGTTCCCCAATCACAAATATTATATATTCGGAATGCGGGTAGGTATATAAATGTTATGGAAATGAGCCCCATAACCTTATTATCGGCGCCGCCGCCATGGCGGCGCCCCAGGAAGCCCCTATGGATATCAAAGGCAAAACAGTGCTGGTGACCGGAAGCGCAGGGAGAGTAGGGAAGCAGATTGCCCTCTACCTGGCGGGGAAGGGAGCAAATATCATTGTCCATTACCTTCATTCTGACGCAGAGGCGCGGCAGACGGCTGCGGAGATCAGGAAGAAGCGGGTAAAGGCCATCGCGGTACGGGCTGACCTCACCCAGGAGGATGAGGTCGCGCAGCTCTTTGCGGCTGGCCGGAAGGCGTTCGGCAGGGTGGACGTGCTGGTGAACTCTGCTGCCGCGTTCCGGAAGACTCCATTGTCCAAAGCGGCTGCTTCTGACCTGGATTTCTTCTATCAGACGAATGTCCGGTCCGGCTACCTCTGCTCGCTGCTCTTTGCCCGGCAGGCCAGGAAGGGAGTGATCGTGAACATCGGCGACTGGGCGGCTGAGCGGCCGTACATGGATTACCTGCCGTATCTGATCAGCAAGGGAGCGATCCCCACGATGACGCGGGCGTTCGCCAAAGAGCTTGCCCCGGGGATACGGGTGAACTGCATCCTGCCCGGGCCGGTATTGCTGCCCAGGCATATCCCTGCAGCGGAGAAAAGGGAGGCGATCGCCGGAACCTTGGTCCAGCGCGCCGGCAGCCCGCTGGACATCGCGCAGGCTGTTGTTTTCCTGATCGAGAACGAGTTCGTGACCGGGGCCTGCCTGAGCGTGGATGGGGGGAGGAGTTGTGGATAATTGTGAAAAGAGAAAAAATGGTCCACCATCATCTTTCTTATCCATATTCAATGATCTTTTTTATCTTCACGCTTATTCTGTATGCCTTGAAGCGCTGCTGGAATACCAGTGCGTGCTCCAGGGGAACACTGATGCACCCCTTCCCCAGCCGCTCACCACGGAACTTCTGGATTAAGCCGGCATAAAATTTTTTCCCCTGCGTATAGCCGAACATCTGCTTGTTCAACATCACCCTTTTTGCATTCGGCTTTACATTCTCCCATACCAATAGCGCCTGGTGCTTCCCTTTCCCTGCCTCTGCCTTAAATTTGCCATACAGCGTGATTCCATTCGCGATGATGCTTGGCTTCAGATCATCCCAATAATCTAATCTCCCCACCTTGAGCTTAATCTCGTTCTCAATGCCAAGCATCTTCCAGTAATGTGCATATTTTGCCGACTGATGGAACTTCTCGATACATACCTTGATGTCCTTTTCCGTATCCGGGCTCTCTTCCACAACGTCAACAAAGATGTCTATATCACTGCCTTCGCCGGCCTCTTCCCTTGCCACGGACCCGAACAAAATGATATGTTTGATTCTTTCCCGGTTTTGTACCTTCTGCACCAGGAAAGATGCAACATCCATGGCATACGCAACCAGCTTAGATTTCATCGAGACCAGCTTCCCTGAATTTCTTCTTCAGCCTGTTAAATTTTTCGATGACCTCCCCGATTATCCCCGCTTGCTGCGGCTTTCCATAGCAGAGCGCATCCCTCCTGGATTCTATGTCTGCAATGAGACCGATAATCTCGTTTTTGCCGTGAAAGTCAAAAGGGAATTTCTCCTTTATGGTATTCGGCGACCTAAACCATTCATGCTTGATGATAAAGCCCGGATCAATCAGATGGGTCTTGTGGAGGAGGATTTCCAGCATATCAACGCATGCAGCGGACGCGTTGAACCCGATGTTTCGCTGCCTTTCCACTATGCCCTTCTCTATGCTCTCCTCAATCACCTCGATACTTTCCCTTGCCCTCTCCAAATGGCCGGTTATGTTCATGCTTCACCTGAACCTATACCTTAGTTTCACCTGAAATAAAATGCGTTGGTATTTAAACATTTCGTTTCATCTGTAGCAACGTCTTAGCGTCATCTGCACCTATACTCCGAATGCGCCGCCAACCGAGCATATCCTTTATAAAAAGAGATGCATTCTTTTCCCCTCATGCCTGAAAAATCATTTTTCGCCGAGCGGAGCAAGCAGCAGATCGCAAAGCTGCCCCGCATACAGTATGCCTCCCGGGACCTGGTGTCGCGCATCCAGAGCCTGGAGGAGGAGGATGTCCTGGTCATTCAGAGGCCTATCATCCCCGTCAGCTACCGTAACGCCCGGCACTTCATGCGGCATGGCGACGAAGCCGAGCTGTTTGACCGGTGGAATATCGCTGACCTTCTGCATGAGCGGCGCAATCCTGGCCAATTACGGGAAGCTACATTCAATGCGATAACAAACCCGGTCAGGACTGCCTACTCTTTTTATCCGGTGACCGGAGACGACCGGATGCGGCGCAGGATTCCCCTGGTGGAATGCCTGGAGGGGGCATGGATATATGCGTATGCTCACCAGACCAATAACCATATGGAGGTCAGGCCCTATGCGGAAGCCCGGAGCGTTGCCCGAGAGGGAGCACATGTTGTGGTGTGGGTACCTTCACGGCAGCAGAAGGCAGATCGCTACAAGATCGCATTCCATTCTGTCCCGGTCAAAGATAACGATGCCAAATACCTGATCGCGCACAGCATCGGCAGCGAACATACCTGCGGTGACAAGACCTGGAACAAAAACCTCAAATATGGCTGGAAGGAAGACCCCCACCCGTCCCACACCGTCAATTTTGATGCACATGAATGGGCTGGCTACCGGGCGATCATGGATTTTTTTTATAGCAGAGATAAGAACCGCATTCCTGCGATGATGAACCATTTCGCGCAGCCGACACAGCATGCTGTTGATTACTATCTCAACCTCTGCAACAATGTGCTTATCGAAACCAGCGACAAGAGCGGCCGGAAAACCGTCCGCAAGCTCAATGTCGGCGAGAAGGAGATCCTGCTCTGGGCGCTGGTACAGCGGGACGGGCATGACGCGACGTTCTGGGCAACAGAAAAAGTTAGGGACTACCGCTGGCGGCAGTATCCTTAAGAAAACCTTTTAAACCCCCTCCCATTCACCTCTCCTATGGCCATCTCCCAGCGGAAATCACGCCTTTCCTCCAGCGGGGCATTCTACCGCCCGTTCCGGAAGAAGCGGAAGTCCGAGCTCGGCAGGGAATCATTGTATCCCAAGCTCGGCAGCCGGAAGCTCAAGGCAGAGCGCGTGCTGGGCGGCAACCTCAAATGGAAGCTGTTCAGCGCGGACACGGTCAATGTGGTGAAGGCCGGGAAATCACAGACGCTGAAGATCAAGAATGTGGTGAGCAACCCGGCCAACCCGAACTTTGCGCGGAGAAACATCCTCACCAAGGGATCTGTGGTGGACACTGAGCAGGGGAAGGTCAGGATTACCTCCCGGCCCGGGCAGCACCCGGTGATCAACGGCGTGTTTGTGTAATCCATTTTTCGCTGTTTTTATATAACCGGTGCCCTCTTCTTCATCCATGCACCCTTTCCTCACCATCTACCATGATCTGCTCGGGCGCTATGGGAAGCAGGGCTGGTGGCCGCTGCTGGGCTACAGCGGGGAAAGGCCGGCCAAGAGCGGATCGCTGCAGGGATACCATCCCGGCGACTATTCCTATCCGAAGACCGAACGCCAGCGGTTTGAGATCTGTGCCGGCGCCATCCTGACCCAGAACGTGAGCTGGGTGAATGCAGAGCAGGCAGTGCGCAACCTCCAGGCGCTGCATGCGCTTCATCCCTCCCGTCTGCTGCAGCTTCCTGACCGCGCCCTGAAAAAAGCCATCATGCCTGCGGGCTACTTCAACCAGAAGGCAAAAAAGCTGCGTGAGTTCACCAGGTTTTACCTCTCGCTGCAGGGAAAGGCGCCAAACAGAGAGGAGCTGCTCGGCGTCTGGGGCGTGGGGAAGGAGACGGCAGACTCCATGCTCCTCTATGCCTACCGCATCCCGGTGTTCGTCATCGATGCCTACACGCAGCGGATATTCTCCCATCTTGGCTTTGCCGGGCAGGATGCAGGATATGATGACCTGCAGCAGCTCTTTGCCCGGCATGTGCCGCCCGATCTGCCGACGTACCAGGAATATCACGCCCTGATCGTGGAGCACGCCAAGCGGTATTATGGCCGGGGGCTGGACTGGAAGCAATGCCCGCTCTACCGGAAGTACCAGAGATAATATTTATATAGTGGTTGTTCCCCGAAGGCCTGTATGGCATTCTTCAACAGGCTGGCATTCTGGAAAAAAGAAGGGCCTGCAGCCCCGCAGTTCCCGGACCTTAACCTGGGCAATCCCATCTCCGGCTTTGATGACCGGACCGGGCTGCCCTCTGCATTGGAGCCTGAATTCGGCAAGGAACAGCTCTTTGAGCAGCGGGGAGAGTCTCCCTTCTCTGCTGAGGTGATGGGAAGGTCCCGAAGCGTCGCTCCCAACGCACCGCGCGGGTTCCCTGTCCAGGACAACGGGCTCCAGAGCTATGCGGTCGCCAAGGACATCGAGGTCGTTTCCTCAAAACTGGATGCGCTCCGCGCCGGCCTGGAAAGCATCAACCAGCGGCTTGCCCATCTGGAGCGGATCGCTGAAGGGGAGCAGGACACCAGAAGACGATGGCGGTATTAAATCGGTTTACGCTTATTTCTGCAGGGGTTGCGGCGCTTGACCAGGTGAGCAAGCTGATTGCCCGGGGATATCTGCCGGTAACTGAGAATACGGGCTCTGCCTTTGGCATCCTTCCGGGATGGAACGGGGCATTGCTGCTGCTTTCCCTGGCGGTCATGGGCTCTATTCTCGCCTTATATCCCTGGATACAGAAGCTCCCTCCCCTTGCCCAGGCGTGCGTTGCCGGCATCCTTGGGGGGGCCCTGGGCAACAGCATTGACCGGATATTCCTGGGAGGGGTGACTGACTTCATCTCCCTGGGATTCTGGCCGAGCTTCAACATCGCGGACAGCGCCATCACTACCGGGGTTATCGGTCTGATAATCTTGTCCTTCACTGAAAAGAAATAGTCATCTGCCTACTTTGCCTTCGGCTTCCTGCTCCTGCGCTTTGCAGCGGGCTTTGCCGCCTTCTCCTCTTTCGCGGGCATGGCATCAACAACCTCTACCTTTGGCCGGGGCTTTTCCATCGGGGAAGGGGCGCCGGTCATGGCAACCAGGAATCCGATAAAGTTCACTGCCAATGCTCCGATCAGCAGCAGGAGCGACCTGTCCGCATGCGCATACACATAGAGCAGGTTCAGCATCATGAACGCGAAGAACAGGATGAACCAGCCATATGCCCACTGCTTACGGGCAGCCACTCCTGCCAGCAGGATGACTGCTGCAACCAGCAGGATGCCGGTCAGGATGAATTCCCTGATAAACACATCGAAGATTGGAGAGAACACGAACTTGATCAGGCTGATAAAGCCGAGCAACAAGACGATGGATAATGTGGCAAATTTTCCCCAACTCATATACTGACGATTTGCTGGCTGCTATATAAACATTTCTATTCTCGAGTGGTAATATGCTGCTCTGGGCGCGTCAGAACTCATCGCTTTCCTGGATCTTGTCCAGGTATCCCTTTGCCTTCAGGAAGCTGACCTGCGTCGGCTTGTACTTGAAGATGATGTCCCCTTTCCCATCGCCGCCATGCTCCCACGGCTCCACCAGGATGATGTCCCCTTCCCGGACCCAGAGCCTGCGCTTGAGCCTGCCGGGAATCCTGCAGTTCCTGGTCTTGCCGTCCAGGCAGCGGACAATGGCGCGGCTTCCGCCCACCCGCTGCTGCAGAACGCCGATGGTCTGGGTCCCCCGCGGCAGCTTGACTCTGCGGATATCCTCCTGATACTGCTCTTCCGCGCTGAGATCATTCTTCTTCGGCTTCCGGCGATCCATTCCCCCTGCTGAGTGGAAGGCAGTTTATAAATGTTTGGAGAAGCTGGGGAATATGTCTTTTCCCATAAAAATTTCCTCTCAGGGGTTCGCCCTGAGTGGATGGTGAAACTAAAGAACAAAAAGAGGCTTGAATGGTGTCTCAAACGATACGCAAATGGAGGGGCAAGTCAGAAGGATCTGGCTAAAATGTTGGACGTTACACCCAGGAGATTCCGTCAACTGTACATGTATTACACGACCAGGAATAGCTTACCACGTATTGGGCAATCACTAGGGCGGCCCAAGAAGCTGCTTGACCCGTTGTCCAAGCAGCTAATCACTGAGACGCATGGCAAGTACTGCTTAAACGCAGTATACCTGGAGAAGGTTATTTTCGCCGAAAATAATATAAGGCTCCCGCACAACACGATACACGCCGTGTTAAAACAAGAAGGCCTAGCAAAATCAGAACCCAACAAGCAAAAACGAAGGAAAGCCTACATCAGGTATGAGAGAGAACACAGCTTGTCAGCCGTCCACTCAGACTGGCATGAACCTTCAGGCGGCCCGAAGGTCTGTGCTATAGAAGATGACTCCAGCAGAAAGATACTCTCCGGAGGAGAGTTCGATGAGGCCACAACAGAGAACACGATACATCTGATGGAGGAAGCCATAGGCAAGACCCAACACTTAGGCAAAATACGGGAGTGCATAACCGACCACGGAACACAGTATTTCGCCAACAAACGCGACAAAGAAGGCAATGCAGAACATGCATTTGAGGCGTTTCTAAAAGGACACAATATTAAGCCCATCCTGTGCAGATACAAACACCCCCAATCAAATGGCAAAATCGAGAGGTGGTGGGGCATCTACAAAACCCACCGCAAGAGGTTTAACACGTTCCAAGAGTTCATAGCCTGGTACAACAACCGACCTCATGGAAGTCTCAACCTAAGACGGGCAGAAACGCCAGAACAAGCCTTCTGGCGACGCCTGCCAGAAGAATACTATTATGCGCTGGCAGCCAAATTCCTGAGATGAT
>DATDVW010000109.1:0-19167 GCA_035289865.1 Candidatus Nanoarchaeia archaeon | reverse complement strand
GAAACAGCCTCAGCTTTACCCCAAACTTTACGCAGTCCGGTACCCATGCCATAACCGGGGTGGTGACGGACAGTTTCGGGCTGAATGCGAGCAGGCAGTGGGCAGTGACGGTCAACCATACAAATGTGGCTCCGGTGCTTGCGGCGATCGGGCCAAAGAGCGGGAATGAGGACAGCGCGCTGGAATTCACGATTCTCGCCAGCGATGCAGATGGGGATACGCTGAGCTATGCTTCCAGCGATCCCCGGCTTGCGGCCACCAAGATCAATAACAGCGCGGCCTTAGTGCGATGGGCTGCTCCGGGCAATGCGGATGTCGGCAGCCATCCTCTAACACTGACGGTCTCTGACGGGCTGCTTACTGACCAGGAGGCCATCACGGTGACTATCGCCAATACCAATGATGATCCGGTTATCGCCGGGTTTTCCCCGGCATTGAACCCCGCACTTCCCCTGGGCGGCACGCAATTGTTTAATGTAACGGCAATAGACATCGATCCCGGCGTGACCGCCTTTAGCTACACCTGGCGGGTGGATGGCAATGTGCAGGGGGGGAACAGCCCGGTGTTCTCCTATACCGCACCGGGAAGCACGGGAGTGCACAACGTCAATGTGACGGTAAGCGACGGCTCCGGCGGGCTGGCAAGCAGGGCATGGAGCATTGATGTGCGCACCACCCCCAAGAGCGCGGCATACGGCGGCAGCACCACGAACTTTGCAGCGCTTCCTGACCCCAGCCAGGCGCAGCAGGTGAAGATCGACAACAGCTCTGCGGGGCTGATCGCATTCTCCGGCACGCTGGACCTGCGGCAGAGCATTGACATCGACAATCATGTGGTCGTGACGAAGAACCTTATCGCGATCGATACTACAGCGCTGCCTGGATTCGGCAGCCAGGCGGCAACGATCACCCTGCGCGGGCTTCCCTACGGCAAATCTCCCTTAATCCGGAGGGAGCCGGGCTTTGTGCGGGATCCGGCGGCGATCACCGGCATCTGCCCGGACAGCATCTGCTCCAATGTGCAGTATGACGCCGCTACCGGGACGCTGAGCTTTGCCATCACCGGATTCAGCAGCTACACCACGAGCACGAACACCACCAATACGCCGCCGCGGATCGTCTCTGCGCCGGTGACGAGCGCATTCGACAATGTGCAGTACCAGTACGGTGTCTCCGCGACAGACCCGGAGAATGACGCGCTCACCTATACCCTGCCGACGGCTCCGTCCGGCATGAGCATCTCTGCCGGCGGGTCCATCACCTGGAACCCGGGAAGGGGCGCTATCGGGGTGCATCCGGTGACAGTCAGGGTGGCAGACAACAGCTCGGCGGCAGACACCCAATCATTCAACATCACGGTGAGCGAAGGGCCACGGCTGGTGCTGGAGCAGATGGATGTCACCGTGGACAGCAAGAAAGATAGCAATGTGCAGGACCGGAGAAGGGTATCCCGGGAGGCGCAGCCAGGCAGCAGCGTGACAGTCAAGGCGCGGGTCAGGAATACGTTTACCGATGCGGAGCGGCTGGAGATTAGGAGTGTTATCGTGACCGGGACCCTGATCGGGATCGATGATGGCGATGATATCGAGGAGGAGAGCAGCGACTTTGACCTGCGGCAGGGCCAGTCCAAATCAGTGACGCTGCGGTTTGCCGTGCCGGGAATAGCAGATGAGGATACCTATGAGCTGCTGCTGGAGATCGAGGGAGATGATGAGAACGGCACCCAGCATTTCCTGCAGCGGACGGTGCTTCTCGAGGTGGAGAAGGAGTCCCATGACCTCCGGCTGCGGCCGGGCCTCACCAGGCCACTGCTTTCCTGCGTGCGGAACACCGTATTACAGGCAGAGGTAGTGAACTTCGGGCAGGATGATGAAGATGAGGTGACACTGGAGATCAGCAGCTCCGAGCTGGGCATCAGCATCCGGGAGACCGGGATCAGCCTGAGCAGCGACCTGGCGGATGCGAGCAGCAGGTACCGCAAGGATGTGCCGATCACCATCGCGGACAACCGGAGCGGCACCTACCCCATCATGCTCAAGGCATATTACAGCGATGATAACCTGGACGATACGGCTACAGCCGAGCTGCAGGTAGAGCCCTGCGTGACGGTGGAGCAGCCATTGCGGCAGCAGAACGGGCTGGAAGTGGTCCGGGTGCAGCCCACTGCCCAGCTGCCTGCCCGGACAACGATAGCTTTTACCGACACCCCGGAATACCTGGCGCTGCTGGCCGGGGCGGTGGTGATACTGGCAGCGGTGGTGCTGGTGCTGGTCGTGGTGATGGTGAGGAGGAGGTAAGGATGGAAGAGGGCAGTCGAAAAAATTTGCAGTATCAGGGATTGGATACCTTGCGGGGTGAGGGCCAGCCCCAGTTCACCAATACATTTTTCCCATATACTTCCGGGGAGATCGGGCCGTATTATATTGACTGTGTTGCGATAACAAATAATGGACTGGGATACCGTGCAGCCATCGGAGCCTTGCAGCGGCTGGTGATTACCAGCTTTGACGATGCCTTCATCGATGTTTTTGCAGGCGGCGAGTCGCGCGACTGGGATTTCTCTAATCCTCTCGCCACCCTGTTTCAGAAGCCCCACGCGAAAGTCTACAAAGACGGGACGATCCGGGGCGCGAAGGTCCAGGGAAAGAACGTGGCGTGGGTGGCAGACCTCAACAATGAGGGATCTTCCATGCGGGACAAATGGAAGCCGGCGATTGAAAGGCAGGGTGGCGAGATAGTATACGCATTTTTCTATGTTGATCGCATGGAAGACGGTGTCCAGGTAATGAATGATCTTGGTATCCCGAATGCAAGCGTCATTCCCTTTGATAACGCAGCATGGGAGTACCTGGAGCGGGTAGGATACATCTCTCCGCAACTGCGGGCGTCATTGGACGAGCGGATGCTGGATAAGCAGGCATGGGCGCACCGGATGCTGCGCAGCCCGGAAGGGGTAGCGGAACTTGAACGCTTGTTAGGCAATGATCGTACCTACCAGAAGGCCGCGCTGATATTACGGAAAGGATACCCTGAATTGCAGGATCTTCTCGTCAGCACCATACGGTCCCGAGGATTTGTCTCTGAGGAAATAATACAGAGGGCATTAGCATGAGCTACCTCACCCTGCTCCGCGAATCAGCACGCCAGAACGGCAGCATCGCCTGCATGGGGCTGGACATGGTGGTGGAAGCGCTGCCCGGCAGCATGGCCTCGGGAGGGGTTGGCGCGCTGCTCAATTTTTACGAGCGGCTGTTCCGGGAGATGCGGAAACAGGGCGTTCTTGTGGGCGCATTCAAGCCGAACCATGGCTTCTACGAGCAGCATGACGAGCCGCGGGAGGGGCGCTTTAGCGGCAGCCAGGCGCTCAGCGCAGTCATGACGCTGATTGAGGGGATGTTTCCCGGCACCCCGATCATCCTGGATTACAAGCGCGGAGACATTGACCGCTCTTCAGCCAACTATGCTGCCGTCGGGTTTAAACAGTGGAAGGCAGACGCGGTGACGGTATCTCCCTATATGGGCTCCGACTCTATCGCGCCGTTCACCCAGTACTGCAATGAGAAGGATAACAGAGGCGTGTACATACTGAACCGGACATCGAATCCCGGGGCTGCAGACATACAGGGCCGGATAATAGATGATGATCCCAGCTTTCAAGAGATGCTGGATGAGCGATTACCTGTTTTCATGTCCGCTATAGACGAGATTGGAGTAAGAAGGATGTACAATAAGGTTGCACAGCATATCCTGGATTGGGCGAAGGGCAAGCCGGGCGTTGGCGCGGTGGTAGGAGCGACAGGAATTGAGGATCTCTCCCAGCTGGCGTTTATATACGCAGGGCAGGATATTCCGCTGCTCGTCCCTGGCGTAGGCAAGCAGGGAGGCAGTGCGCAGGATGTTATTGAAGCGCTGCGTGCAGCGCACTACGACCTGAGCCTTGCGCGCATCAACAGCTCATCCGGGCTGACGCATCCCTGGAAGAAAAGCGAGCATGCCCCGGCAAACTGGGCTGAGGCCTGCACCGGGAAGGTCCGGGAGCTGAACGAGCAGATCGGGTACCAGGCATAGGTTTATAAGATATTTTCCATTTCTATCGGGCATGTTTGCGGTGGAAAAGGCAGTCCAGCTCCGGCTGAAGGACCGGAGCAAGAAGGGCAGCATCGACGCGGAGATCCGGGAGGCTGTCGACGCGCTGAATGCGAAGCCGGACTTTTACACCACCAGCTCCTGCGCGGGGAGGATCATCCTCCTGGAACGGAAGAGCGAGGGGAAGAAGGACACGCCCTGGCTCCTGGTGTCGCATGCTCCGCTCGATGTGCGGGAGGCCCTGAGGATCACGCTTCCCGAGCATCCGGTCTGGCTCAAGCAGGAGGGATTTATCCTGCATGTCGCCTGCAGGGGCATGGCGGCTGCGGAAAGGCTTTTAAAGGCAAGCCGATTATGCGTGAAGCGTGCGGGCATCATCTCTGCCTCCCGGCGGATCGTGGTGGAGATCGCCAGCACGGAATTTTTAGAGACGATTGTCGCGGACAAAAAGAAGTGGCTGGTGAGCGGGCAGTACCTTGCACGCCTGGTAGATGAGGCGAACCGGCGGATGGAAAGGAACAGCAGGAGGCTGGCCCTGTTTTTGGATGAGGTGCGGAGATTATGACCGAAGTGATCGTGCTGAAGGAAGGGACGCATGGTGCGGTTGCGAGCGGTATCGCCGGGGTAGTTGATTCCGTGTATCCGATCTGCAGCGCGGTGGTCCTCATCAAGGGGGAAAGGAACGTGATCGTGGATCCCGGCAATTTCGGATGTGAGGGCGAGATACTCGGGCAGCTGGACCGAAACAGGCTGCAGCCGCAGGACATCGGCTATGTGATCAATACGCACGAGCATTATGACCATATCTCCAACAATTACCTATTCCGCCATGCGCAGATCATTGCATTCGGATGCATCTGGCATGGGCAGCGGGTCGATGAGTACGCGAGCCTGGACCGGATACAGATACCGGGGATCAGGCTGATAGACGCCAAAGGCCACACGCCGAACCATATTGCGGTCGTGGTGGAGGGCAAGCCGACCTATGTGATTGCCGGTGACGCCATCCGGTATGATATGCTGGAGAAGGGATGCAAAAATGACGAGGAGCGGGAATCGGCGCGGAAGATACTGGAGACCGCCGATGTGGTGATTCCCGGGCATGGGCCCCTGATCCAGGGAGAGCGGCTGGAAGAGTTCCGGAGGAAACTGGGATGAGGATGTGCATCCTTTTCATGGTAGCGCTCATCGCCATCCCCGCAGCGCAGGCGCAGGCATTTGTCTTGAATGGCCTGGATGTACAGGAAGGCGTATACATCCTGGGGGACAAGGGCAGCGAGGATGCGGGAAAGCTCCTGCAGCAGCGTAAGGACAGCAGGAACACGCTGCGCCTTTTCCGCAGCGAGCAGGAACTGCAGGAAGAGAAGAGATGGAAGCGGAACTGGGTGCGGGAGAGCAAGGGAAAGAAGTATCTTGGCTATGAGCCGCTGTTTGATGATATCCATGCGAAGAGATACGCCTGGTTCGTGGATGAGGATGACTGGCTGATCCGCGACGACACTGTCGAGGAGAAGATCATCGATGCGGATGATGCCGGCTATCTCCAGCGGGCTGAAGACGAGCAGAAGGGGATGTTCCGGGCGCGGGAGATCGCACGGGCGAGATTTGCGGAGCGGTAGAGAAGATGGATACGGTATTCGAGATTGGGGATAAGACTGGTAGAAAGATTAGATTAACACGAACACAATGGAAACATATTTCCCATGAGCATCCTACGGTTACCAATATCGAAGAGATAAAAGAAACCCTCCAGAAGCCCATCAGGATAAAACCAAGCGCGTATGATCCATTATCTGTCGCAGGGTATTACTGGTTTAATAAAGACAGAAAGCGGTACCTCTGCGTCTCCGTAAAGTATTTAAACGGAGAGGGCTTTGTCATTACTGCCTTTTATATGAGGAATATCCGATGAAAAAGATGTATATCCATTTTGACGCTGAAGGGGATTTCCTTGAATTCCGGTTTGGGAGCCCAAAGCCGTCCTATTACGAAGAGTTGGGCAACGATACATTTGAACGGCGGGATGAGGAAACAAACAAGGTTGTAGGATACGCATTCTTTAATGTCAGCAAACGGAAGGAGAAGGCCCCCCAGGACATTGAGGTTGATTTATCGGCGGTTGCTGCGTGATGCTATTTTGTTAGTTGTACAGTTAGTCCCTGATTTAAGATGCTGCTGTTTCTTGATGCCCTATAATCTCGCTTCTATCTCTCCATAGCTGAAATGCCCTCTCTGAAACCAGTATAATGTATTGCATTTCGGGCATGTTCTCTGGTGGTCTTTTGCTTTCCATGTATGCCCACATCGTAAGCATTCATATTTCTTCATAACAACGGGATGGAGAAAGGCTATATAAACATGATTGACGATAAAATCCTTTAAAGAATAAGCTTCTTAATCGAGGTAATAATTTATTTTATCAGCATCTTCCGCATCCTGCTGACGAACTCCTCCGCTTCCTTGAAGTAGGCATCGAATTCCCTGAGGCTGCGTGATCTTCGTGCGGAAAACTGATCATGGCTTATTGCAGGAGATGCGGGCGGTGAACCTGTCCTGGCCAATATGATACGGATTATCCTACATCATCCATATAAAATTCTTCCCCTCTTAGATTAGTGTAAGTCGGTAATCTAAACGCAAGTTGCGCGTCTGGAACGGACAATAATGAAAAAGGGAAGATTGACCATCTCTTCTTTTCTCTCAGCACATCTCTCCTGAGCGCCATCAATTCAGGGTCTGCCCTATATGTCCCCTTCATTTCAGCTTCTACCTTACTTACTTGGTGGTCTAATCGCTTTATTTCCCCTTGCGCTTCCTTCCTTTTTCTTCGGACATCTTCAAGAGGGATAATCTGGTCCAAGGGTATACCATAATGGTATCTTGGATGAGTTACTTCGTAAATAGCATCCAAAACACTGTAATAACGACTTCTTTGCCTGCCTAGCTTCTTCTGCCTATTGAATAATGCTTGCAATTTCGGCCTTCGCCGTATAGCAGCCTTTTCCGCCGATTCCCGTTTTCGCAGATTTTTATCATTGATGGCCCGTTGTACGAGGCCATACCCCATATATAAGACTGTTCCAGATGCCCCATATACCGTGATCTGTTCCAGCAATGACATTGCTTCGCTCATGTTTGCTCACCGGCTTTAGCCATTACCCCTGTTGGAGCCTGATTAGGATGACTCATCGGGCAGTATCCGTGCTGCTGCAATGCAGCTGCCATGTCTCTTCTTCCCTGTTCATCCAGCTTTGCGCCATCCAAAGAGCCCCCATCAATGATAAATGCCTTATCGAGATTTTTTATTCCACGAAAATCAGCCCCAGCAGTGTTGAGACCGAGCATTTTAGCGCGGGACATATCCGCATTGCTAAAATTCGCCCCCTCAAGCACCGAGTATTCCAGGTTTATCCCGGTCAAATCTGCTCCGGTAAAATCCGCTCCAGAGGCTTCCAGGGTGCTCGCACAGGCGTATCTTAGGCTAGCCCAACGAAGGCTCGCAAAGAGCAGGTTAGCGCCATGGATTTCCACACGATCTAAATCCGCTTCATCCAAAACAGCATCATCCAAGAAGGCGGCATGAAGATCCGCTTGGTATAGATTGGCGTGACAAAGACTTGCCCCTTCCAGCCCCGCACCCCGCAAATGGGCATGGGATAGCGTTGCGCCATCCAAGACAGCCCCCCTAAATGAGCAGCCTTGTGCGATGATGTAGGGAAGGAATAATCCCGGTGCGTATAGGCCATCTAACTGGGCTCGTGAAAAGTTAAATGTCTCTTGAGGGGGCTGTGGACCGCAAAAATCTGGCGCTTTACCCGGATGTAAAGAATGAAGATATTTGTCTAATTTTGCATAACTCGGATGAATGGTAAGGTCTTGTCTTTCCCTGCCATCTTGAAGGGCTATCCGGCGAAAGTCACGCTCTCCATTTATCATTCGAATGACTAATTCATCTGCAGTCATCCTTATTTTACCCTGTTCATGTCCCCCATATGCTGGATGCACCATTTTATCACTTGAAGATGATTATACCGCAGGGATATAATATTTCGCTTTCCCCTTGAGGGAAGAAAGATTTATATAGGCGAACAGGCATACCCATGATATGGAGAGCGGACCGCTGCTGGCTGAGATCGGCCTCAAGAAGAACGAGACAAAAGTCTACCTTGCGCTCTCAGAGATTGGGCTGACCACGACCTCAGCGCTCATCAAGCGGACGGGAATCAACACTTCCAAGGTCTATGAAAGCCTGGAGCGGCTCCTGAAGAAGGGATTGGTTTCCTATACCCTCATCAAGAACAAGAAACACTGGCGTGCAGAGGATCCCAGCAGCATCAGGGAATTCCTGCAGGAGGAGAAAAGGCAGATTGAAGAAAGGGTGCAGATGCTCGATGCAGCCATCCCCCAGCTGCGGCTGATGCAGCAGTCCGGGGAGCGGATCCCCCAGTATGCTGTGTATGAGGGCATAAAAGGCATTAAGAGCGCCCGGGAAAGAGTATTGTCAGTGTTAGGAAAAGGAGATACATTGTATATCATCCTTTCGCACATGCCCATGACCAAGACATTAGAGGGATACTGGCTGGATTTTCAGGAGCGGCGGGCGCGCAAAGGGATACAGTGCAGATTTGTGATGAACAAGGAGATAGAGCAGTTGGGCAGATCTAGGGCCCGGATCCCGCTGACTCAGATACGCTATGTGCGGCCGGAGATATTGTCCCCGACCTGGATTGAGGTGTATGGGGATTATGTCGGCATGGGCATCCTCAATGCGTATCCCTCACTGTTCGTCATCCACCATCGGGAGATAGCACGGGGCTTCCTCAATTATTTCCAAGTCCTCTGGAAGATGGGAAAATGATCACTTGATCAGCATCTTCCGCATCCTGCTGACGAACTCCTCCGCTTCCTTGAAGTAGGCATCGAATTCCCTCCCGGAAAGCTCCTGCAGCTCGCGGTGGACGATTTTCCTGGAGAGCTCGTAGAACCTGCGCATGATCTGCGGATATCTCTTCTCCAGCAGCCCGTGGTTGACCAGCTTGTCCTGCATCAGGTCTGCGACATGGGCAGGGGAGGGAGGGATCTCGCCGGCGTACATGAGGGCTGCATGGGCAGCGTCAATCACCGCCCAATAGAGGTCCAGGCCTGCCTGGAGGAGATGCCATTTGGCGTTGAACAATGTAGGAGAGGTCCTGCCGAAATAGCTCCAGACGGATTCCGCTGTGGGGCGGATCCTGCCCTGCTTGAGGAGGACCTGCAGGGGCTCGAAGAATGAAGTGTCGAGCAGGGGGATGCCGTCGCGCAGCATGTTGATGGCGATCGGATCCCCGTTCCTGATGAGGTCCCAGAAGTGGGTGAATTGGAGAGTGGTGATATGGAGCCGGTCCGAGGTCTCGGCAGCAAGCTTCTCGGTGATCACGCGATAGGTCTGCACCACCTCCTCGCTGAGGTAGAGGGCGGTGTCGTCGATGATTATCAGGACATCGATATCGGTCACTGGCTGCGGACCTGCTCCCATGGCTTTCCGCGCCTTGCTGCCAAAGAGGACGATGCACTTGAGGAAGTCCTGGAACTCCTTATACGCCTTTTCGGCGAACTGGTAGGAGAGGTCCATCTCCTGCGGGCTATACTTGCCAATATTAGGATTCTCCTTTTTCTCTATCTTAAACTGCATGGATAGGGATTATAGGAACGGAGGCTATATTAAGTTTTTTGAGCATTGGAGAATGGTTAAAATCATCGCTGGTGGATGTATGCGTCATCATGGCGGCCGAAGAAGATGAACCGGACGGTTTGCGTGTGCTCATCAATTTCAAATTTCAGCACAAAGCTCTTGAGGATGTGCACCCGGCGCTGCCCGGCAAGGGGATGCCTAAGCGGCTTGTAATGGTGCGGATACTGGATGATCTCATGCATCTTGCCCCCTAAGGCATCCTGGAGAGCATGATTTTTCTTGCAAAGCTTCTCAATATCCTTCTGGCATGAAGGCTGTATCTCGGCGGAATACATGGGCTTACCTGATATTCCTGAATATCTCAGATAGGGATCTCAGCTTTATCGGCTTTTCTTTTTTCCTTTTCTCGATCTCTCTTTTCATTTCTTCTTTTATCGGCAACTCATCAACCGGATGCCAGTCTATTTGTTCACAGAATTCCCATTCATCATCAGTCAAGCTGCCGGTTTTGGCGTATTCCTCAGATATCAGCTTTTTGAGGGCTTCTTCCCGGGCAATCTCGCTCCAGTTTACCCAGGGAAACCGCCTGAGTTGCTTCTTGAAGTCTTCCGATACTGATAAGGTCACCGAGGCCATCAGAGCCTCCCCGCGTGCTTGAGCTCCTCAAATTTCCGCAGCGCCTGAACAGTGACCTCAAACCGCTGCCTAATGTACTCAGCCCAGTTGATTTCCGGATGGGCGTCTAGCTTCTTCTTCAGGGCTTCGGGCACGGAGATGGTAAAGGTGGGCATGATTTCTCCCTCATAATTGTATGTACACTATATTTTGTGTATGTATTTAAATGCTTCGGTCAGAGTAACTCTATTTATAATTACTATTAAGTAGTTAATATAGAAAGGTTTAAATATGATAACACATTGTAAGCGAGTATGGGGCTGAGAAACCGTTTTATGGGATTAGCAGCTGCAGGAATAGTTGGTTTGGGTAGCGATATGCCTGCCTTTGCCCAGCATGCGCCGGAACAAACTACCGTAGCAGCAGATTCCGCTTCCTTCGAGCAGATGGTGGAAAAAGAGCTCAGAAAGATGGACTGGTGGGTGGCAGAGGAGGTGCAGCAGGATTATAATGGTGGTGATTCCCTTAAAGTGCAATTAAGGACCGTGCGCAGGGATGATATGCGGAAAGCGGCATTTTTCGGTGTGGATGATGTTGTCTTGCTCCCTTTGGAGGACATGAGGGCAGCAACACGAGCGCTGCCGCATGAGCTCTGGCATGCGCTTTATGATCAGTGGCAGAGGCCAGGAATATTATCGAGAGACGAGTATACCGGCCCTCTTCTTTCTGAAATCGACCGGTACTGCACCAAAAAACTGGAAACGGGCGATTTTGGCTTATTCAAGCAGTTCTTAACCGAGGCTGCGCCTGCTGCTTTTCGGTATCTGGGATGGGATGGTGATTACCGCTTTGCAGTGGCTGATGATGAGAAGACAGGTGATATGCTTGCAGAGCTTGCTGCTATTCCAGACAATCAGGTAACTGCGCTCGAGGAAGAGCACCAGCTGCTCTATCAAAAGCTGCAGGATTTTTACCAGGACATCATGGTATGGCAGGGATACAAGAGCATGATTGCCGGTGCTGATCTGGATACTCCAGAGTGGGGCCTGATGGTACGGATGGTCAGCGGGCTAAAGGGGTTGCCTGATCTGGAAGTGCATGCAACAGTAGCAAAGGAGATGGCGGATTTGCGGGAGAAGGTCAGTGCGATATACACCAAGAGATTGGAAGCAGGAGCGCTAGCTGATAAGCAGGGCACTCACTTGTTGGCAGATGAATTCGTCGAGGAGATGCGACTGATGAACCGCGAAATGATGAAGAACCTCATACAGCTGAGGATACGCGCATCAACAGAGCAATTCCAGAGCATCGCAACACCAAATGAGATCATGGGAAGGATGATTGGATCATTGTACAATCTGTATTACGGTTCGATCACCCAGGACAATTTTCAGCTGGGCGAGGATGACCTGCAGTTTTTAGAGAGATTTGTGTATAAGGAAAGGAAACTGTTTGGCAAGGGCATAGAGAAATACCGGCTGGGCTTGGCGATGCTGCAGAACGGCATCTCTCCGGCGAAGATAACGCAAGGGCTGGAGTACGCAACATCGTTCACATACGAAGGAAAGACGTATTCCTGGCCGGAAGCAGATTTCAGGATCAAAGGGAACATCAGGATGGATGAGGCGCAGGACAGGCTAAACAGTATCAGGGACGGCAACATCTTTGATCGCGAGCGGTGAGCAGGGGGGAATATCATATGATTGGACTCGGAATGTACCAGCGGCCAGAGCAAAGGATCTATCATACCCACGCACTCAAAGCCGGCCTGCAGCAGCTCTTTACCTTAGAGCAGGCGCTCCGCGATCCAAAGGTACCGGAATACATGGCGAAAGGGCTTGCCGGGTTAGAGGCAGGCAACCGGATGCTGCAGGAAAGGAATGCCAGCGGCGTGCTGATCGGCGGGCTGGCTGAGGCTGTCTGGAACAGGAAGCGGAAGCCAGAGGAATTGGCCCGCCATAAGGACACAGATATCCTGGTCATTGATGATGATTTTACATTGCAGGAGGATTTTGAGGGAGGAATAGACTGGTGGCTGCCGCAGTACGGCAGGCTGCAGGTCATCACCGACGCCTCTGCATACGAGGCTGATCGCCACTGGTGGCAGAATGGCAATGGCGTTGCGCTCTCTTTTGGGGTTCAGCAAAGCAATGCTCTCCATCCTGGTTTGTACATACCAAACCGGGAATGGGTCATGCGGATGCGGGAGTATGAGACGCTCGCGCATATCGATGAGCGGCTGGAAGTAGAGATCAACGATGATGCCTGGGAAGCATTTCGAAATAGGTTAGAGGGAAGAATAAGGACCACCCTTCCCAAATATATACGCAAGATGTTTCCCGGGAGAGTGTTTGGCGAGGTATATTATGAGACTGTCGGGCTGATACGATTTGACCGGGATATTGTTGTCGCCATCAACCGGTTCTTAGGAAAAGAAAGATGAGGATGCCCTCACGGCCCCCTGATCATCCGCTTCAGCGCAGTGAACGCCCGCGCCGTGTCCTCTTCCCTCACGATAAAGGTCATCTCGGTCAGGGTGGAGACGATGTCGATGATGTTGATGTTCTCCCAGTTCAATGCCCGGGTGATTAAGTAAAAGAACCCCATGGTCTCTATTGCGGTAAGGGGGATATTGACGGTCAGGCTGCTGAGATTGCGGATGATCTTCTTGATGGCGGTTTTGGGCAGCAGGTCCAGTATCTTCTTTTCGTGCCGCTTGTTCGTGATGAACATAATCTCGTGCAGCCCCTGGGTGATGGTCAGGAAATCGCCTTTTTTGATGTCCACAACGGCATAGATCCCCTTGATGTACTCCTGCACCTCTCCTGCCTTGTAGACGGTGATCTCCACGAGGTCTGACTGGATGGTGATGTCGGAGCTCTGGTCGAATTTTGCCCGGACCATGAAGGTCGTTTCCAGCTTCTCTGCCAGCCGGCGGATGGCCATGCTCACCGCAGAGAACGCGACCTTCTTCTTCAGCTCTCGCTCTATCTCCGGCTGCAGCTGCTCTGCCAGGGCGGCATTATTGATGATCCCCTTGCCGAGCGCCTCCTGGATGAAGGGCTTCTGCTCGATAATCTTCCCGACAATATGCGCTATGGTTGCCATAACATTTTTCTCTTAAATTGTTATTATAATAACATTAAGTTATTATAGTATTTAAGCTTTGTGGTTGCCATGAGCGACCTGCTATGGGAACATAAGCATCAGCCGATGCGATACGGGGATGGGGAGACTTCATTAGATGAGGTGCTCCTGCTGCTGAGCAGGCAGTTTCCTGCTGGGTTCAGCCCCCTGGAGGCAGATGCATGGGTACGCTCGCGGTACGGGAGCAACCAGTTTACGCTAGCGGGGAATGAGGCGCTCCTGCCCGAGGAATTATTGGGCAATGGATTCGTGCAGCAAGGCTTAAAAAACCAGTATCAGATCAATACTGCCATGCTCGGGAGATGGCTGGGGCCGTTGCGGGTACGTGCAGAGGGACGCGAAACACAGGTTGCAGCAGGGATACAGCATCTTGCAACATACGGGCATCATTTGAGGACAATGGTTCATTATGATGCTGAACAGGGATCAGACGGCCAGCTTGCGGCCTGGCGGACACTGGAGCTGATGAATCCGTTTACCTACCGTCTCCGGAGCAGGATCTGGGTGTTTCGGCTGGGCGAGGAGCGTCCGCGGATATTTTCAGAGGAGACTATCATGGGAGACCATCTGCGCATGCCGCCGTACCCAGAAATTGGAGCGCCGTATGCGGCAGGCAATACAGTCATGGTGAGGGATGCCCGATGAGAGCGCTTGTGCAAAGGTACGGATCGCCGCTGTATGTGTACGATGCAGGGGTTATCCGGCGGCAGTATCAAACCTTAGTTCGCTCAATCGCTTACCCTGATCTCCGCATACATTACGCATGCAAGGCAAACTCAAATATCCATATCCTGCGCATATTACGCAGGCTCGGTGCTGGGATCGAGGTGGTGAGCAGGGCAGAGGCAGAACTGGCTATGCGTGCAGGCTTTTCTGATGTTTTGTATACCTGCAGCAATGTGACTGATGATGAGCTGCGCTTTGCTGTCCAGCATCATTTTATGATCACCATTGATTCGCTGGGGCAGCTCGAGCGCTACGGAAGGCTCAATCCCGGCGGCAGTGTTTCTGTCCGGATAAACCAGGGGATCGGGGCAGGGATGCACCAGCATGTGATTACCGGCGGGCCGGAAAGCAAATTTGGCATATACCATACGCAGGTCTCCGAGATACTGCGGGTTGCGCAGCGGCATAATGTGCATATTGTGGGGATACAGCAGCATATTGGCTCAGGAATCTTGTCGCCGATGATATTCATGAAGGCGATACGCGCGCTGCTGCGGACTGCGCGGGAATTCCCGGAACTGGAGTTTGTTGATTTTGGGGGAGGGTTCGGCATTCCCTACCGGCCAGATGAAAAGCCGCTGCCGATGCGGCAGCTCGGCAGGCAGATCGCCCGCACATTTGCCCGGTTCTGCCGACAGTACGGGAGAATGCTCAGATTGGTGTTTGAGCCGGGAAGATACCTGGTTGCCGAGTCCGGGCGGTTCCTCACGACAGTCACCGAGATCAAAAGAACTCCCTTCCACACATTTGTGTGCGTTGATTCCGGATTCAGCCAGTTTGCACGGCCGTTCCTGTACGGGTCATACCATCAGATCGTCAATATCAGCAATCCGCGCGGCAGGAATCAGAAGGCCACTGTGGCTGGCAATATCTGCGAATCGGGGGATGTATTCTGCAGGGACCGGATGATTTCGGCGTGCCGGGCAGGCGACATCCTGGAGATCAGGAATGCAGGAGCCTATGGCTATGCGATGAGCTCTGACTTCAATGGAAGAGAGCGGCCTGCTGAGGTGCTGGTTGAGCATGGCAAGGCCAGGCTGATACGGGGGAGGCGCCGCACGGCGGATAATCCTTGAAGGTCATGGGAGAGAGCATTATGGGAGAGAGCAACCTTGGTCTGGAGCGGTACGTCGCGCAGGAGCGGCGCCGGATGCAGCGGAAGCTGCGGGATGGCCTACAGCCCGTGCTGGCAGAGCAGGCTGCCATCCTTCTGGATTATGAGCGATTCCAGGAGTTTGATCGGGTCTTTGACCGCACTGATGGCAATCGGGGGAGCTATGTCATCAACCCCTTCCGGGCGGTAGACGGCCTTACTGCCATCGAGAAAGAGCCTGTTTCCCAGGAGGTGGCTGCCCATGTGATGGAGTTCCGCCCGAAGTGGGTGGCGTACCTTGACGAGGTCCATCGGCTGCACCAGCGGCTCTCCAGTGAGCGGACCATGATCAACGGATATGTGCATGCGCTGTATGCGGTTGCCCTTTTTGCGGCTGCGTACCAGATGAACCGGAGGAACGAGGGAGACCGCCACGATCGCCAGGATGTGCATTCCTCTTATTCTGCGCTGTGGGATATCCTGCAGCCCGGGGAAGAAAAGGGAAAGAAATCCCTGCTGCCTGACTATCTTCTGCTGGTTCCCCAGCCTTGCCTGCCCCTGGACGAGCAGGAGCAGAACTACCGGCAGTCGCTGCAGTTTCTGAGTGAGACCATGAATCAGGATCCTGACACATCATTGCTGCAGGCTGTTCCTGCGCAGGTAAGGCAGTGGGAGGGCACGGTGCTCTACCATACCCGGTCGATCAGAGATTTTTACTTCTGGCAGAACGGGCTGCTCCGCAGGAAGTACCTGGACAACGCTCTCCGGTTCCATCAGGAAGCGATCCGCACGCGATTCAATCTTGATGAAGACTATATGCGCAGAGAGGATATCAATATTGACCCTTGTATGCGGGGCATTCCTCATGCCGAGCCAGCAAACAGCGATGCAGAGGATACCCCATGAGGGAGGTACAAGTGGCCCGCTGGAAAAACCGGCATCCGGTGATGGAGGGGGAATGGATAGAGTATGATGATGTATGCCTGGATCAGGTGCAGCCGGGCAACCGCTTAGAGCTTGCCTTAGAATGGGATGACCTGCAAGGGCTGCGTGCGGGCAGGAATCTCTACGCATATTTTAGCAGCAGGGGGGGAGAGAGAAGATACACCGGCCATCTGCTGCTGGCAAGCTATCCCCTCTCTGTCGGCATTGCGTTTGATCCCCGAAAGGGGTACAGGCAGGGGATGGCAGTATGGGGGACGAGCCAGACCACGCATCGCCTGGTGCAGGGGGCCCATATGAGCTATGGCAGAAGGGACACGGATTATGAGGTATGGGTATACCGGATTGGCTGGGATGCCCCAAGGTCCTTGAGCATTCTGCCCTTTGCAGATCCTCCGTCGGTTGACCAATATGTCAAGAACACCCCCCTAAAGGGCGGGGCGTGTTCTTGAGCACGCTCGGAAATCGCCCTCTTGCTCCGAGCTAAGGCACATGGAGCGGGCGAGTGGCGATTTCTGACGTGTCCAAGAGTTAAGGCAGATGCAGTGAGACCTTAAATATCATAACTTTATAGTAGTGAATATATAAAGGCTTAAATAAGAGGATGATGTTACCCATCCCCATGAGCAGGAGCCCCATACATTTCGGAAACCAAAACCCGTACTACGGAAAATGGTCTCGTGATGATCACCTGCCGGGAAACCCGGATAATCAGGGCACCCGGCCGGAAATAACAGGAAAGCCGTCTGTTGACAAAAAGTACCGGCACTCGCTAGAGAGAAAGCTGGATGCGGTGCATATCACTGTCCGGGGCGAGCACAATGCCATTGATGTGGAGCGCACCAATGAGCGGCGCAGGGATGCGGTGCGGGAGATGGGACTCCGGCCGAGGATCGTTTCCCAGGGGATTATTCTCTACCGGGATATCCGGCGGGATGCGGATGGATGCCTGCAGGTATCTTATCATACTGCTCTGCCCTCCAGCATAGAAGCGTTATTTGACGATGAGAGGCTGCCTATTGATGATGCTGCACGGTATTTGGGCATGGAGCAGACGGATGCCTGGAAATTGGCGCAGAGAAGGATAATCAAAAGAAAGGGAGGCAGCATCGTGCTCGAAAGCATGAATGCGTATAAAAGGAGAAGGGCAGCGATAAAACAGGAGCTGATGTCTGTCCATGAGAGCGTTCTGCGGGACGATCAGACGGTCGATGTCGATGCGACAAATGAGCTGCGGCTGGAGCGCATCCGAGAACATGGGTTTAAGCCGGAGATGCGCAATGCCTGTGGAGATATGGTATATCGAAATGTCCGGTACGATATCCCTGGGGATGAGGGACGCATCCACATACACTACACCAGCCACATGCCGGCTAATTTCGAGGCGATATTTGATGATGAAACGGTGTCTATCAGGACTGCCGGATTGTATTTAGGTACCGGGCGGTGGGCTGCGGAGAAACTGGCTCGCGAGGGCAAAATTGAGAGAGTATCAGATCAGGAAGTCCTGTTCAAGAGCCTCCATGATTACAAAAGAAGATTAGAGAGCAGGGATACGGGGCCTGAACCGGCGATGGGTGAGGATACGCCGCTTCATGATGATGCCATGCGCCTGCTCGGGGAATTGCGGGAGACGTATGGGCTGATGCAGTTTTCGCAGAAGGATGCAACCAGGGATCTTGCAGCTGCAATCGGGCAACCATCAGTCAAAAGGCATCTTGCTTACCTGGTACGGCAGAATCTTGTAGCAAGAACAGGCGGCAGGGCAAGCATGTATCAGATCGTTGCCGCAGGCAGGACTGTTGAGGATGAGATCGATGATGCCTATGGCATGGATGATGAGGCGGTGTAGAAGGCAAATCTTCTATATCTCCACGAACTCCGTCTTGAGCTGCTTGAACGAGACCAGGGATTTGATCTTCACCACGCCCTTGCGTGAGATGACATTCTTGACAAACTGGTAATAGGCATCCTGATCCCTTGTCCTGGCCTTGAGCACCAGTTCCCAGTCTCCGGTGCAGATATCCACGCTCTCGATCTGCGGATGCTTCGCCAGCTCCTTTGCCACCTTCTCCGGGTCCCCATACTCATCCGGGGACAAGCTGATCAGCACGAACGTGCAGAATCCCTCATCGATCTTTTTGTAGTCAAACACCGCCTTGTACGCCCTGATCGCGCCCTCTTTTTCCAGCTTCTTGATGTTGTAATGGATGGTGGTGGACGGCTCCTTCAGCCTTTTGGCTATCCGGGCGATCTGCGGGGTGCAACTGCCTTCCTGGAGCAGGGCGATGAGCTTCGGCCTGATATCTTTCATATTATTGAATATTATTCAGTTATTTATATATCTTTCGGTTAATTTTCGGATAATATTCAGTAAGTTTAATATACGTCATAGTTACTTGGTGGTAGTAGGATAAGGTGGTCAAGATGTTATCAAAACAAAATAATAAGCTGACAATTTTATTAAGCTTAGCAGGCTTAGACGGTTCAGTAGCGTTAGCTGCATTAAGCGGCTTATTCAAGATGCAAAACGTGTTTTCATTAGCTGTGCTTTTCATGGCTGGCCCTGCTGCGATTCTATCTGCTGCGCTATTCGATGGGACGATACGGGAAAGGATGTTCGTAGCATTGTTAGCCGGGGTGATAGCAACAATAATTGTCGTATTGGCAGCTGGTTTAGGACCTAAACTGCTTGGCTTTGTAAATTTGAGCATACTAAAGATTGTTGGAGGCATTGCTATTTTAACGATAGGCTTGTTGGTTATGGGAATAAAAATACCTGAGAAATTGCCAACAATAATTATGATAGCCGGATTTGTAATGAGTTTGTTATGGAAGTAACACAAATGAGACAAAAACAATTAGAGAAAAAAATCAGCACGCTGAC
>DATDVW010000108.1:0-10347 GCA_035289865.1 Candidatus Nanoarchaeia archaeon | reverse complement strand
GCATGTGGTGAATGTAGCGAAAGATGCCATCAGCGTGGAGCAGGTGAGGATCACGGTGGACAGCGCATTGTCGAACGCAGAGGTGAAGGTGGCGAGCCTGGGGAGCAAGAAGCCGGATACGCTGCCTGCTCCTGCCGGAGCGGCATATCAGTTCCTGGAGATTTCCAGGAAGAACATTGAGGAGAAAAACCTCAAGGAAGCGACAATAACCTTCAAGGTTCCGGGAAGCTGGCTGGAGAAGGAAGGGGTTGGGGAGGATGAGGTGCTCTTGCAGAGGTACACTGCTGCCTGGGAGGGGCTGGAGACGCGGAAGACGAAGAGGGTTGGCAGCACGGTGTTTTATGAGGCGGATACGCCTGGATTTTCGTATTTTGTGGTGAGCGGGAAAGTAGGGGAAGCGATACGGGAGGAGAAACAGGATATAAATACAACAATGGTACAAGGAGATCTCATAAATGAAACGGCGATGCACATAGTGAATGAGAGCGCATCGCTGGCGATAGCAATAAAGAAAGATCCGGCTATAGTAGCAATCCCGATTATCCTCATCGTGCTGGTATGCGTCGCTATAATCTTTCTAATCAGAAAAAAGAGAAAATAGCTATTTCGTAAACTCCGTATACTTGCATCTGCCGCAGCTGATCCGTGACTTGTGCGTGCCCATGAAGACGCCGGGCCCGCACTTGGGGCAGCTCTTCGGCCGGGTGAGGGATTCGCCCTGCTGCGCATACCGCTTCCAGATGCCGGAAGGCACTTTCTTCTTTTCCGCTTTCTTCTCTGCCATAGGACCTACTCCTTCTTCTCCGGTGCCTTTGCCTTCTTGTCCCGGGGCTTGGGCTCGATCGCCTGCCGGGACTCCGCAGAGTCATAGAGGTAGGCGGTGAATGATGCCTGGGAGGAGCCGAACCGGACATGGATGCCCTTGACGACAATGGCATCCTCTGCAGCATGGTAACGGGAAGCGATCTCCTTCACCAGGGCTGCCCGTGCCGGCGCCGCGCCGCTAAAGCTGATCGTGCCGGAGACTTCCCTCCGCTTGAGCAGCGGCATCGCTGTTTCCTGCGCAGTGAGATTCATCGCAGTTTGATGGCGTATTCGCCATCCCTCTTGATGCCCATCTTCTGGGCAATGGCAGATGTCCCATGGTTCAGGATTATGATGCGCCCCTGCCAGTTCACGGAGAAATCCGTCCCCTTGCAGATCGGGCAGGCGGTCCCCTCAACAAAGAGCTTGCAGTCCCGGCACGCTTTCTTTTTCATTTCTTCTCCTTCTCTTTCTTGTGCTCTTTCCCCTTATGCTCCTTCTGCTCCTTCTCTTCGGGAGCCTTCTCTTCTAGCCATTCAAGCTTGCCCAGGAATTCCTGGCGCATGCTCAGCCCCAGCTTCGGGTTGGTTAGATCCTTGAAGGAGACCGCGATGATCTTGGCCCGGCAGAGGTCGTTGACCTTGAGCGAGCGCTTGCTTTCCTTGCCGACGAGCACCTTGTCCTTGCTGAAGGAGACGAAATCGTCCATCGTCTGGGAGACGTGGATCATCCCCTCTGCAGGCCCAATGTTGATGAATGCCCCGAAATCAGCGATGTCCTTGATCTTGCCGAACACCATCTCATGCATCTCCGGCTTGAAGGTGAGCAGGGAGAATTCCGCATGATAGTACGCCGCCCCGTCCCCGGGGATGATGATGCCGTCCTGGATGTCGCTGATGTCCGAGACGTCGATGACGATCCCCATGTCCTTGGAGATATAGCCGTCGAACTTCTGCTTGGCCATCTGCGTGACCGCATCCTTGGTCGACAGGGTAAAGAGGTGCGGCGGCACCCGGATATGGTCCTGCACTTGGAGCTTGTAAAACATTCATCTCACCTGGAGTATCTGCTTCTTGCGGAGGATCAGGCACCTATTCAGCCGCTTTTGGAGAGCCCTGTCCTGCGTGGCGATCAAAAACCCCTCTTGTGACTTCTCCCGCAAGATATCATCTACCGGGCGGTGGGGGGTTACTAGTATTTTTAAAGCTTTGGTTTTTATGAGCTGCAGGGCAAGGGATGCCGCCCGCTTGTCCCTCCCGCTCCCGGAGCGCATCACCCGCCGCAGCTCGGCAATGCTGCCACCCACGACAGCGGCCTGGTAGCTGCCGAACAGCCGCCCCATCTCCGAGAAGATGTCCACCCCGAACTGCCCGGGGATGAGCAGGAAATTGGTGTCCAGGATGATGCGCTGCATAAGGGGGAAAAGGGGCGCTGCAGCGTATAAAAAGGTTTGCAGCCCCTACCGAAAGGTTTATATTATTTTAGTATACGCTTATATTCATGACATCGAGGAAAAAAGACCTAATGGAATTCTTCGGGGTACTCGGCAAAGAAGCAGGGGACAAGATGATGCGGGACTATTGGAGGATACGGAAGGAACAGATAAAATTGACCATGCAGAGGCTGCAATGAAGGTTCTCGATACCATGTTTTTGATTGATTTTCTAAGAGGAGAAAAAGGCACAGCAAAGGCATCACCAAGATAGTGACCAAGAACAGCAGGCATTTTAATAGGATGCCGGGCATTCAGGTGGAGTCATACTGAAATGTTCGGAAAATCGCGCTATTCGGGCAAATGTTGCTTATTTCGGCTCCGCCTGCGCGCATCCCAGAGATAATCCAGGGCATTGGTGACCAGTGCATCCGCTTGAGCAGGGCGTGCAGGAGGCTGCTGAGGAAGAGCATGATCCCTGCTACCTGCAGAAGCAGCATGATCATCCCTTTGAGGCGGTTACCGAATCTGCATACGCGCTGTCTCCCGCATATGGGCGGCAAAAAAAGAAGCCGTACACTGCCTATAAAGGGCCTGCGGTGAAGAATGGATTTACCGACCCTGCCATAAAGGCATACGAAAGCATCGAGGCAAATAAGGAGCCGAACTGGATCGAGCGTGAAGAGGCAAAGAACAGGATGAAGTACCACCACTGGCCGAAGACCGAGCGGCAGAAGATGATGGATAAGCTGAAGGCAAAGCGCTCGATCATGGATTATGACATCTGGGGGTACCTAATGGCTGATTTCAGGCAGCATCACGCAAAAACCAGGCTGAATTTTTCTTTGGCCAGTCAGCCGCCCCATTATTTCCCTTAAGGGAGATTTCCGCACATTTCCAAAAGCGCCTCTTGAATCATGATGGTCGGGACAGGCCTGGACATCTCCATTGTTCTTCACTGTCAGGCCAAACGAGTAGATGGCGCAATGGTTCTCAAGAGTGCTTGAAGGGGAAAACAGGTGATTATGCTGCCGTGCTAACTCAACAAGTACCGGATCAGGAACAAAATTTCCAGAACGGTTACCGAGCCTCATCCAGTCTTCAGGATTCCTCACTGCCCAGTCGACCGGCTTGATTGGCCTTACGTACAGGGGAAAGCCTTCCTGCAAACCCCTTTCAACCAATTCAGGGAGTTCTGCCATATTTTCATAGCTCAATACTACGTTAAGAATAGCCCTATGCACTGCCCCCCTATCAGTATTCTCATGGGAGTGACCATAGTACCTGAAGATTGCTTCAGAATTCCCCAGAAACAAAGGGTATGCTGAAGGGCGGGCCTGGTAATATCTCCTAAAATATTCAGGCCTCAGGGTATCAAACTTTATCCCTATCGAGACATCATGCTCAAAGAGAAAATGAACCCTCTCAGGGTTAATGTTTCCGGTCAGGTTTGAATAGACAACAGTAGTCAGCCCCAAGCCATGAGCACATTCAACTAATCGATAGAAATCCCTGTCCAATGTCGGCTCTCCGGTTCCCGGGATGACCAGCGTCCTGGCGCCAAGCTCAACAGACTGCTCCAAAAGGGATTTCCTCTCCTCAAAAGCCAGCATATCCGATGGATCCTTGCCTAGTAAATGCCCATTAAAGCATCCGGTACATCTATAGTTGCACCCTGAAGTCAAATCCAATGACAGCTGGGTAAAGCCGCCTTTCCGATGGGTTTCCCAGTATACTTCCATGGGGTAATGATAGCCCCTGAACAGGTCAACTTTACCTTCCATACTGGATGGTAGGGGCATTACGGCATATAAATTTTTGTTGTGGAATAAAAACGACAGTTTTATAAACGGGGGCTATTGTACGTGCTGCCATGAAAGAGCAGGCATTGCACGCCCTGGGATTGAACAAAAAGGAAGTGGAGGTGTATCTGGCTAGCCTCCAAATCGGCTCGGCATTGGTCCAGGATATTGCGCATGCCGCCAGCATCAATAGGACATCTGCCTATGACGTCCTCTCATCATTAGAACAGCAAGGGTTCGTCAGCCATACGATGGCGTCGGGTAAAAGGCATTACCAGGCCGCAAATCCCCAGAAGCTGTTGGACATGGTCAAGGAGAAAGAGAACCTGGTGAAGAAGGCTTTGCCCGAGCTGGCGTCAATAGCAGAATCTGTCACTCAAAAGCCAAGGGTGGAGGTGTATGTCGGCAGGGATGGGCTGAAATCGGTCTTTGAGGACATCCTAAGAGATACAAAATCTTTTCTCTGCATCGCATCAAAGAAGCATCTCTTTAAGCTGTTTCAATATTATTTTCCCCATTTCGTGGAGAGAAGAAAAAAGCAAAGAATCAAGGTAAGGATCATCAGTGACCAGCAGCCATATGACAAAAGGGCGCCGTATAAGCTGATGAAGGGGGATATTAAGACGGCAACATGGATCTATAACGGCAAGATTGCCATGGTCTCGTTGGAGGAGTCGGAGCCCATAGGCATCCTCATACAGGAAAAGAATTTTTACACAACTCAAAAGATGATGTTTGACCGGTTATGGAAAAGCCTATGACAACGACGCCCCATACTCCACGAACCAGAGCATGGCCCCTGCCAGGGCGAGCAGCGTCAGTCCGATGGCGAGCCGCATCCATTTCTTGTGCCGCTGCCTCCACCGCTCGAATTTCTGCGTGGATGCCCCCCGGTAGACGAACCACAGGATGACCAGCAGGGGCAGCACAAATATCAGGTTGTAGATGATGAGCAGGGAAAGGTTGCTGATGGTGACGCCGGACAGGCTCACCAGCCCGAGCACCGCAAGATAGGCGAATCCGGTGCAGGGCAGCTCGACCAGGGCCACAAACACCCCCAGGAATGCGGGCGCGAACGGGCTCCTGTTGATGCCCTGCACATACATCTTGATGCGCCTGCTCTCGCTGGGAAAGATAGCGAGCGAGATGCCCCTTCCATACCAGAAGAAGTCCTTGACCTCCAGCAGCCCGGCAAGGGCGATGATGGCAGCAAGCACATAGTAGGAGACCACGGAAAACGAGCCGAGCTTCCGGATGAAGGGCAGGAGGACCAGCCCGGCCACCAGGTAGGTGACAAACACCGCCCCGATATAGACCAGCCCGCGGACCAGCATCTGGCGCGCTTTCCTGACAGTCTCCTCCAGGTATGCCAGGAGGAATATCAACACCCCGAATGCGCAGGGGTTGATGCTGTCCACCAGCGCTGCCCCGATCACAAAGAACAGGTTGATCTCCGCCATCAGCAAAACTCGCAGGTTTCCTTCCCCTTCTTCGCCTTCTTAAATGCTGCGGAGCATGCCTGCGAGCAGAATTTCCTGCCCTCAGCACTGATCACGCCCTTCCGGATGATCTTCTTGCATACTGCACAGGTATCCATTCATCCACCTCCTGAGAATATGATCCTGATGATGTCGCCCTCCTGCCAGGCATAGCTGCCGAACTCGCTGTTGGGCTGGCCGTTCACCGTCATGGAAAGCCCCCCGGGAATCCCGTCACAGAGGTCGCCGTTGCACCGCTCCCCGATGCACTCCGGCGTCAGCCGCATGCCGATAGCCTCGAAGAACTCTCCAAGATAAAGTGCAGAGTAGTCAGTAATCTTCTTTGTTTCTGGATCAACGGGCAGGCGCTCATGGAAATGCAACACCCCTCTTTCCTTATGGGTATGCGTCTTTCCCAAGTCGCCTTTCTCCAGGCCAAAAACGATTTCCTCCCCACAGGCCATCACGCTGAGCTCTGCATGGATATGCGCTGCCCAGAAGCACTGCCCGGCATCGCAGACAATGATGCCCGATGCAGCTGAAGCAGTTTGGGAAAAATAATAGTACGAATAGCCGACAAGGGCAAGGATCAGGATGGCAGCGGCGTAGAACAGCTTTGTTGGCGTAAATTTCCTTTTCCCGAAGGCAAAGAGTGCGATGAGGGCAAGGGCACTGATGCCGGCAGCTATCCACTGCGCAGCTAGGAGCCGGTGCCGGACAATCTCGTCAGCGATAGAGTCATCGTCCTCCCCCTCATGCCCCCATGCAGCCGGCAGCAGGAGCAGGGCGATGGCGAGAAAAGGCATCCATTTCATGATAATTTGCCAGATTCCGGAATTTAAAAATGTTGCTTATTTCCGGGGTTATCAAGTCAAGTGTCAAAACTGCGCCGTCAGTGGCGGTGCGACGGCAATTGCGTTGCCTGCGGGGCAGCCCGAAGGGCGCGACCCCAGCCCCGCCGCACGCCACGACGGCGCAGACCGGCTTGGGGTTGTCCCTTCGGGGAAAGCCGGTAGCGAGCGGAGCGAGCGTCTGCCGCCGTTGTCGTGGCGTGCAAGGCACATAGATTGAGATTACTCTTATTTCCACGCCCGCAGCATCTTCACGCTGTCGCTCATCGGCTCCGGGCTCTCGCAGATGATGGTGGCGTCCTTCTGGTATTTCCTGATGAATGAGAGCAGCTCTTTTATTTCAGAAAGAGGCGTCACCAGGTGCCGCCGCTCCCCCTTATCGGTGTACTCGATGCCGGAGAAATGCGCATGGATGTGCCGCACCGGCCTGAGCTTGGCGAAAATGGCGTCATAATCCCGCTTGCCGGTCCTCGCCAGAAGGTGCGCAAAGTCCACGCAGATGCCGCAGCCCGTCTCTTGGGACAGCCGGAGCAGCTCGTCGATGTCGCCGAATTGCGCTCCCTTTCCGGTCGTTTCCGGTGCCAGGGCAATGTTCCACTTGTTCTTCTGGATTGTCCGCTGCATGTCCAGGACCTCCCGCTTGACGGCGGAATACACCTCCCCCCGGTCCATCTTCCCGTAGTACGCGGCATGGAACACGACGCAGGTCGCGCCCAGGTGATGCCCGCGCTCGCAGCTGTCCAGGATCCGCTTTTTCGACGCCGCCACCTTCTCCTTTTCCGCGGACGCCAGGTTGATGAAGTAGGGCGCGTGGATGCTCAGGGAGATGCCGTGCTGCCTGGCGAGCGCGCCGGCATCCGCTGCACTCTGGTTGGTCATGTGGACGCTATGGGTGAACTCCACCTCAAGGGCGGTCAGTCCCAGCTCCTGGCATCGCCTGAAGCCCTCAGGATACCCCAACCCCTCTGTTCCGCCCGGGCCGAAGAGAACGCGCATGGAAGGAAGGAAGAAGCGCCGGTTTATGAGCCTTTCTTTTTCTGGATGGAGACGCTCCGCACAAATGTCCCGGAGAATCGTATCAGGATGCTGGAGAGCAGCAGCGAATAGAGCATGAAGGCAACAATAAGGTGGGTGATCAGCGCTATCCCCGGGACAGGCAGGGCGGCAAGGAGTAGGACGATCACTGCAGTGGCTATGCCCTTGCTGGCGTTGAGGCTCATGAAGAGCTTCTCCCCGATCCGATATACCCCGCGCGGCAGCGCCGCATTCACCGCAAGCAGCCGGATGATGAGATAGATGAGGAACAGCACAGAGGATATCAGGAAAAACCTGCCGTCGAGCGGAAGATCTATGACAAATCCGATGAGCACGTATACCAGGATTTCCAGGGCATAGGTCAGCTCCGATGAGAATTTGGTCAGCTCGGTCTTCTCCTTGAGGTACACGTTCCCGAAGAACAGCCCAAGGGTGGTGACTGCCAGCACCCCATTCCCCCCTAGATTCTCTGCCAGCACATAGGCGAGCAGGGCAGCGATGAAGAGCGCAAGGGGAGAAAACACCTCAGAATACTCCCGGCGCATCGCCTTGAAGATAATCAGGCCGATCAGGATGCCCGCGCCGATGCCGGTCACGAATTGGGTGAGGAAGGGCACGATCTGCTCCAGGAACGTGGAAAGCACGTCGCGCTCGATGGAGTTGAGCAGGTCCAGGAAGATGAACGGCAGGAGCACCATGAACGGCGTGTTGAGGATAGCTTCCACCTTGAGGAGCTCAATGATCCGGTTGCTCTTCTCCTTGAACAGGGCAAACACGCTGCCTGGATCAGTGCCGGACATGATTGCAGCAAAGATCAGGGCAAGGAAGACCGAGCGCAGATCCAGCGGCATCTCCGCAATAAAGAGGGTGGACAGCGTCAGAAGCACCAGGTTGAAGAAAAGGAAGAATCCCGCGACCGAGAGCGCCTGTAGCGCGAGGGCGTCAAACGCCTTCAGGGTGAACCGTGAGGTGGAGTCAAACACGATCATGATCAGGGCGAGGATGCCGATGCTGGTGATGAAGAGCGGGGAGAAACTGATAAGCTTGCTCCCGTTGTAGTAGAGGTGGTTCAGCCCGATGCCGAACAGAATCAGCAGGAGCACATCAGGGATGCGCAGCCTCTTGGAGACCATCGAGAAGAGCAGCCCGATGAGCAGGATGAAGGCGAGCGAGGTGAGGAGGCTGAGATAGGGGGATGCCATGGATATGCCGGGCAAAAAAGGGTTTATGAACTTTGTGGTTTTGGTAATACTTTAGCTTCCTGAAGCAAAATTCTAACTTATATTCTCTACTACCAAAATCTTTATTAATTAGTGTAGTTACTTTGTAACTACATATGAAAAAGCCGATAAAGATGCAAATGGAAGGTTACGAAGTTGTAGAGAAGATTGCCGACAAAGGAGGCAACAGTGCAAGAATCTATATTCCTAAGCACTGGATAGGTAAAAAAGTAAGGGCGGTTTTGATAGAATGACCGCCGAAGACAAAGATAAAAGAATAAAAGAACTCGAAGATGAGCTTCAGGACTTCAAGAAGAAGTATGAAAAATTAAAGAAAGAGTTTGAAGAACTAAAATCAAGCCACGCCCTAACTGTGTCTAACCTTAGAAAAGCATTGAAGATTAAAGCAAACTCTAAGAAAATAGCAAAACCAATCGGTGCGCCAAAAGGGCATAAGGGATATGCTCGCCATATCCCTGAAAGAATAGACAAAATCAAGGAATTAAACATAAAACGATGCCCTCACTGCAACACCAAATTGGGAGAAACGCAGGAGATACGCTCAAGGCACGTTATTGACATAAAACTCACTTCAAAAGTCAAAACTACACGTTTTGACATTCACAGAAAATACTGCCCAACCTGCGATAGGATTGTCGAGCCAGAAGTCAAACAAGCATTGCCTCACGCAAGATTCGGGTTAAACCTCATGCTTCTTGTCATGTACTTACGGCTTGGCTTGAGGCTTCCCTGCAATAAAATATGCGAATATTTTATTGATATGTTCAACCTTAAAATAAGCGAAGGCGAGATTATAGGTATCTTAAAGCAACTTGTTGTCGCCTTTGGGGATTATTATTCATATCTTGAAAAACTTGTGAAGCTTGCAAGAATAAAACACTCTGACACAACTTCTTGGCGTATAAATGGAAAAAACTATGTCGCATGGGTCTTTATTGCATGCGGGGTTGTGCTGTATAAAATTAGGAAAAGCAATTGCCATAAGGTGGGATTAGTTTTCTTAAAAAAGCAGATAGGAAATATTCTTGTCGTTGATAGGCATTGCGCTTTTAGGCTTCTGGCGAAGAAAGCGGGCTTTCTTCTCCAGCTTTGCTGGTCGCATATACTGCAAGACACAAAACAGCTTGCAGAAGAATTTGGAGCAGAAGGAAGATATATTCACAAAAAGCTAAAAGAAATCTATGCTTTAGCCAAAGGGTTAAACCATAGCGGAAACAGGGAAATTGTTGAGCAGCTAAAGGCAGAAGTTTTTCAATTGACATTGAGGCATTACAAGCACAGCATAATAAGAAAGTTCGTCAATAACCTCTATTATCGGGATGGAAATGATTTATTTAGGTTTGTAACTGACCCTGAGATTGACTCTACTAATAATATAAGCGAAAGGGAATTAAGAGCTTTAGTCATAATAAGGAAGATAAGCTACGGCTCAAGAAGCAATAGGGGAGCAAATGCGACAGCAATTTTATTATCAATTATTCAGACTTTAAGATTAAAGAAGGAAAATGTCCTTCAAGGATTGCAAGCAATCCTTAAAAACGCTTCAGGATACTGAATAGTTACTCTAAACCCAAATCTTTAAATACCCTCCAGCATCCCTGCACGTGATGGCGATTGTTGGGTTTACACTGATGAAGATCCTCGCAGAGCGGAAGAGCGTGCCTGCGGAGAAGATGAATATCTCCAATAACGTCTCTGTCAAGG
>DATDVW010000107.1:0-22855 GCA_035289865.1 Candidatus Nanoarchaeia archaeon | reverse complement strand
TCGCTCGCTCTGTGAAACATACCACAGCGTGCTCAAGAGAATAACTGGAAGCCAAGTCAGAGCAGTGACTGTCAGAATGCAGAATAAGGAAGTCGGATTCAAAGTGCTGGCTTGCTCGGCTCTCCGCCGAGCAATGAGTTCCTTATTCAAGGAACTTTTCTACAGAGCCCATTCCGCCGTTTGGCGCAGGTTAATTCGTAGGTCAAAATGAGACTGCATACGGATAGGTGGCATTGAAAAGGTAGGCAAGCGTCACCATGCCGCCTACGGATAAGAAGCTATTTAAATAGATTTTGAGTAGCTGGTGTAATGATTTCCATTATTATTACCGCATTCCGGGAGGCGAATACTATCGGCAGGGCAATGGCCGCATTCACCAGCCAGCGGCTTCCTGCATATGAACTCCTGGTGGTTGCGCCGGATGAGGAGACTGCGGCGGTTGTCCGGCAGTATGCAAACAAAAGGATACGATATATCAAAGACCAAGGAAAGGGGAAACCAACGGCCCTCAACCTCACCCTAAGGCAGGCAAAAGGTGATATTCTTATTTTGAGTGACGGAGATGTTACTATCGGCAAAGGGGCTGTCGCTGCGCTCCTGAAGCCATTTACTGATTCTCGCGTTGGAGCGGTATCGAGCAGGCCGATCAGCATCAATGATAAAGGCACCATGCTCGGCTACTGGAGCCATCTGCTCACCGATGCGGGGGCGCACTGGCGCAGGATGCGGGGAAACTTTGTGGAATGCTCCGGGTACCTGTACGCGATCCGGAACGTCATCCGGGAAGTTCCGGAGGATGCGCTTGCCGACGACGCATACATCTCCCATCTCATCGCGGAACAGGGATATACGATAGCCTATGCGCCTGCCGCAAAGGTGTATGTGAAGTATCCTTCCACGTTCTCTGACTGGCTGCTGCAGAAGCGGAGGAGCGCTGGCGGCACATTGCAAATCCGGCGGAGATTTGGGAAGGGAATGCGGGGGTTTCGGAAAGAAAGCAGAGGCATCTTTTCCGCACTGTCATATGCAAGGAATGTGCGGGAGTGCGGGTACACTATTATGCTGATCTTTGCGCGCATATGCCTCTGGCTGCTTATCCAGCACGACCAGCGGATTGCACGCAAGGGATTCAGCATCTGGAAGCGGGTCGAGAGCACGAAATGACATGAAATGGGCTCTGTAGAAAATATCGCTGCGCTCGGGGTAGCGCCGGTTCGCTCCTGGCTGCCGCATCGGTAAAGGCTGTACCTTCCCGAGGGAGCATCCCCTTCCGCCATGCTGTTGCAGGTATAGCACCGCTCACAAACCTGGCGCTACCCTATATTTTCTCCAGAGCCCACGAAATGACAACGATTATATAGGGCGGATGGTTTTTCTGCCGCATGATCTCCAAAGAGCGGGCGGTCAGGTTCCTGAAGGATTATTATGCCGTCGCCTTTCTCGTCCTCCTGGTGATCGCAGGCGCCATCTATTTCAGGCTTGCATTTGTGGACAGCATCTGGCTGGACGAGACCTCGTACATCTGGCACGGGCAGCTGCTCCACCAGGATCCCTCATTCATCCTCGATGTCGGATTCTACCACCTGCCCTATTCATTAGTGGCGCTCTATGACTTCTTCTTCAGCAGCTTCATTGCCGGCAGGCTGATGGGGCTCACCTTCGGGCTTGGGGGCATTATCCTCGTGTTTCTGATAGGCAGAAGGCTGCGGAACAGCTTTGTCGGGCTGGTCGCTGCGCTGCTCCTCGCATTCAATGTCTGGTACATGTTTCTCAGCTTAAAGGCCCTGGTTGATGTTGCAATTTCTGTCATGATCCTGCTGTTTGCCTATCTGCTCTATCTTACGGAAAGAGAGCGGAAATGGTGGCAGGTTGCATTACTCGCTGTTGTCGGCGGGCTCACCCTGACCACAAAGGCATCGGGGGTGTTTGTGATACCGCTTACCATGATATATCTTGCAATTACATATCTTTTATTTACTACAAACAAAAAAGAGCAGCTTGTGCGAGTGATGCATTGGATACGCACAACAAAGGGGAGGGTAATCGCCGGTGTCGGGGTGATTGGAATTGTTGTCGTAGTATTCCTCTTTCGAAGGATTATTGACTTTTTGTTCGGCATTTCCCTTGCCTGGGTGCGGAATTTTTCTTTCCGGTTCATTTGGCCAATCTTTGAACAGCTGCCGACCCTAGTCGGATGGCTTGGGATTATGATTGGTGTGGTTGCGATTCTGTTTGCAGTCGTATACCGTACCAAAGAAGCGATTGTTATTACGCTTACCCCGATACTCTTTTTGGTGCTGGCCATTTTTTTCTCAGGCAGGGTACCCGAACTGCGTTATATGCTCCCGATTGTTCCACCGGTGTTCATCATGGTCGGCTATGTTACTGACGAAACTATCCGCATCATCAGCATGTTCATCAAGGAAAAGGCAGCGCATATACAGGCTACGCTCCGGATTATTATCCTAATCGTACTATTTTTTGCTATTGTCGAGCCGGAGTATTCAATAGCAACCCAGAACATCGAGATGCGAAATTATTTCTACCGCGGCTACATCGAGGCGATGAACTGGGTGAGCGAGAATGTCCCCGCGACAGATGAGCATTACATCTCCAATTTCTTTGCCTGCTGCGGGTATAACGTCGGGCTGGAGAGCGACAAGGTGCTGCGGGTGAATTCCACTGCAACCTTCGATGCCTATGAGGATTTTACGGCGTTCCTGGAGCGGGAGCCGAACATGACGGTTTACCTGATGCCGGACATGTGGGAGACTGGGCAGCGGAGCTGGCTCTACCCCATGACGCAGGAAAAATTTGACACCATCACATCGCTGGGGTTCCAGCCAGTGTATGTGGTGGAGCGGCCATATCCCACCAATGAGGGGCTGCGGAACATCTCGGTGATCTTTATTTTCCGAAAGAATTGACTGCAGCAGCTATTGCCTGAATCTGCCCCTCGGTGAGCTCCGGATAGAGGGGAAGGGAAAGTATTTCTTTGGCGTACTGCTCGGTGCGGGGCAGGGGATATGAGGAGGAGAACGCCCGCTGCCGGTGGATAGGGGTGGGGTAGTGGACCAGTGCGGAGACGCCCTGTTGCTCCAGATGCTGCTGAAGCTGGTCGCGCTGCGCGGAGCGGATCACGTATAGATGATAGGCATGCTGCGCCTGCTCGCGCTCGGGGGGTATGACCACGCCCTTGAGTAGCGCATGATACCGCCGGGCATGGATGCTGCGCTGCATATTCCAGGCGTCCAGGTGCTTCAGCTTGGCAAGGAGGACTGCTGCATGCAGCTCATCAAGCCGGCTGTTGATGCCGTGGAATTCTGCATGGTGGCGGCTGCGCTGGCCGTACTCCCGGAGCATCCGGATGCGCTCAGCTATATCCCCATCATCGGTGATCACCATGCCCCCATCCCCATAGGCGCCGAGGTTCTTGGTGGGATAAAAGGAGAAGCAGCCGGTGCCGCTTACCGGCACCCGCTTTCCCCGGTAGGCTGCGCCATGCGCCTGGCAGCAGTCCTCGATTATTCTTAGGTGATGATTTTCTGCAATCTCCTGGATGGGCTGCATATCGCAGGGCTGGCCGAAGAGGTGCACGGGAACAATCGCCTTTGTCCGCGCGGTGATCTTGCTCTTCAGCAGCGCAGGATCCATGGTGTAGTGCTCATCGACATCGACAAAGACCGGCGTTGCGCGCGCCATGGTGACGGCCGCCGCAGTGGCTACTGCAGTGTTCGCTACGGTAATGACTTCGTCGCCCTGCGTGATTCCTGCTGCAAGAAGTGCAAGATGGATGGCATCGGTGCCTGATGCAACGCCGATGCCATGCTTCCTGCCGCAGTATGCGGCGAACGCCTGCTCGAACCGGGAGACATGCTCGCCGAGAATGAATTGCGACCCTCCCATGACTGCGGTGAGCGCCTGATCGATATCCAGCTTGATGGCGCGGTACTGGGCCTGGAGATCGGCAAAGGGTATCATGCCCAGCAGCGAGATGCCGGCGGTTTATAAAGATTTATAGGGTGGAGAGGGTTTTCCTGAGGCCTGCTTCCAGGGGGAGGGGGGCGTAATGGAATGCCCGGACTGCGGCAACGGTGTCATGCACCTGCCTCCTGCCCAGGTAATAGGCCTGTGCAGCGGTTATCGGCAGGGGTGCGACATGCTCCAGGCCGTTGATGAGGGAAGCCACTGCCCGGGGCAGCGATATGACCAGGACACGCTTGCCCAGCATATGCGCAGCAGCATGGATGAGATCACGAAGAGGGGTGGGGTTTCCTGCGATGAGATACGTGCCGCAGATATTGCGCTCCAGCCCGATTTTGACATACTCCACGACATCACTCACGTGTATGGGCTGCATGATGCCATTGCCGATGATCGGGATGATGGGGAACCGCTTTATCGCATGGATGAGGCGGGCAATGCTCCTGGTGTCCGCGCCCCCATACATGACCGCTGAGCGGATGACCAGATGGTTGGGGAATGCCTGGACGATCTTCTCCGCCCTCGCCTTGGTCCTGCTGTATGGCGTTTGATAGCGATCAAGGACATATTCGCTGCTGAGGAAGATGAAATGCGGTATCCGGTATTTCCGCGCTGCACGGATAAGGTTCCTGGTGCCGCCTACATTAACTGTTTCTGCCTCAGCGATACTGTTTCCCTGGTAGGCGGCAAGGTGGATGATGGCGGAACAGCCCTTCACTTGCCGGTCAACAGCGTCTTCTGAGCGGATATCGCCCTGAAATGCCTTTGCTCCCTTGAGCACAGGAAGCAAATGGGATCCTACAAACCCTTGTGCACCAGTGACCAGTATCATCGGATGTTAAAACGGATTTTGATGGCTTCCATCACCATCCCGTAGACTGCAGTAAAGCGGAAGAACTGGGTCCTGCCGACCGGGCGGGGGTAATGGGTAACCGGCAGCTCGATGATCCTCTGGCGCATCTGCTGCAGCCTCCACATCAGCTCCGCGTCAACAAAGCCGGTCTTTGCCCGGATGTTCACTTGATCGATGAGTGATTTCCTGATGAGCTTGAAACTGCAATCCACATCCCGGAGATGGAGACCAAAGAGGAAGAAAAGCAGGATGTGGTATATCCTGCTGAAGAGTATCCTGATGAACGGGTCCTGGCGCTTTTTCCGGTAGCCGACAATGACATCGCTTTTCTGCAGGTAGGGAATGAGATTCCTGACCTCCTGAAGATTGTACTGGGCATCGCCGTCGGTATAGAAGACGTATTCCTTGCTTGCACTGCGGTAGCCGGTCAGGAGGGCCCCTCCTGCTCCCCGGTTTTCCTGGTGATGAATAACCCTGATATGCTTATTTTTCTTTGCGAGCGCGTCCGCAATCCTGCCGGAACTGTCCGGGCTGCAGTCGTCAACCACGATAATCTCGTAATCGTCCACTATGCCCGGCAGCAATACGGCAGCCTCCTGGACAAGCTTGCCGATCGTCCCCTCATCGTTGTATGCGGGAAAAAAAACCGAGAGGCTTTTCATGCCGGGATGGATTGGCGTTGAGTTTAAATACTTTATCGGAACAGGCAGCCCGAGCTGCATAAAGGCTTAAAAGCCCGGGGCTGCTTCCCCTGCGGATGAAACGGGCATTGCCTGCAATCATGCTCATCGCCCTGCTTATCCGCCTGTCCGGCATAGGTAATGCCCTGTTCTTTGACGAGGCGATCCTGGCTGATTCCGTGGCAGAGCCGGGCTGGGTGAATGTGCAGTACCACCAAAGGCCGCCCGCAACGATATTCCTGCTGAACCTTGCCGCCCGCCTGTTCGGAATGGATGTGTGGGCATATCGCGGCGTGATGATTGTTTTTGGATTGCTCTCGGTGGTGGTTATATTCTTACTCGGAAATGAATTGTATTCCAAGAAGATTGGATACATCGCTGCCGGGCTGATGGCAGTGAGCTTTTATCCGATATTGGCATCCCTGGAGATTAATGATGACAGCATCCTCATATTCCTGTACCTCTGGACAGCATATTTCTTTATGCGGCAGGAGAGATACCGCAATCTGCGTGACGCGGTGCTGGCAGGCATCGGGATGGGGAGCATTCTTCTGACGAATTATGTCGGCGGGCTGCTCTTTGCTATTCTTTTTATTTACCAATGGATACGCACCAAGAGCATTATCCAAACCGTCCGCAGGCAGCTAATCCTTGGAGTTATTGCCATGCTTGTCTACCTGCCGTTCCCGCTGTACTTCCTCTGGAAGAACCCGGATACGTTCTGGATGACGATTAGGTATATTTTTGTCGGCGCTGCGCGGATGGGCATACCTTTCAGCGGAAAGCTCTTTGCGCTTCTCCTCTGGGCAACTCCCTTCTTGCTTGGCCTTGCTGCACTTGCCCTGCTCCGCAGGGAGAAGAAAGATGCATTTCCCGCGGTCTGGCTGATTATGGGGATAGTGCTGCATCTGGCGATCTTTCAGGCAGGAGACTTCAGCAGGTACTTCATGTTCATCATTCCGCCGCTCGTGCTGCTGAGTGCACGGGAATTAAGCAGGGTGCAGTTGAGCAGGCGGGAAAGCATTGCGCTTGCGGCGTCTGGCGCGGTATTCTTCCTTTTCTTTTCCTTCCTTACCCGGGCGGCGAGCGTCCAATATCCGCACTTGATGCAGTATTATATCACTGCGGTTAAGCAGCTGGACTGGAATTTTATCCTGCCGTATGCCATCAGCCATGGCTCCTGGTTTGGGGTGTCATTTATCGCAGTTATTCTCATGCTACTCGTCTCTGCCGTCAGCTGGATCGGTGCTGCAATACGATGGAGATATGCCTTGCTGGCTTTCCTTGCGGTCGGCATAGGATACAATCTCTTCCTTGACGGAGAGTATGTGCTGCAGCTCAATCAGCCGGATTACCATGCGGTCATCAGGGAAATGATATCGTTCGCCAAAGATAATGATTTGCCGGAGCCGTATTGGGCGACGGACAAGGGAATTATCAGCATGGCGTATGATTACGGGCAATATCCGTCTGATCGGCAGGGAAAGCTCCACCGCTACCGGATTTATGAGGGAAATGTTGATCAGGTGAGGAATGGAACCGTGCTGTTTGTGAATTTCAACCAGAAAGTGCAGATGGAGCAGATTCCCTGCTTGCCTGTCAAGCGGTTTTATTCACACGGAAAAGAGGCGGGGGCAGTATTACGCTGCCCATCCCCATAACCCATCCTCATAGTTTTTAAAGACGGGCGATTTGCAACGGAGTATGAGCAGTGTCCGGGCAATTGTGAGGAACACGGTAGCGCTTGCTGCAGCCGATATTATCAGCAAGCTGGCAGTATTTGGGCTGAGTATTGCTATTGCACGGAGGCTCGGCAGTGAGGCGTTTGGCACATATTCATTCGCTCTTGCATTTGCCTTTTTTTTCGGGCTTGCCGCTGACTTCGGGATCAGCAAGCTGCTCATCCGCCAGATTGCACGGAATCGGGAAACTGCCTCGCAATACCTGGGGAATGCGGTGCCACTAAAAATCATACTTACTATAGGAGCGTATGCCATATTTGCAATCGTCGTGTGGGGCATTGGCTATCCGCCGGAAACCGGTGCCATTCTCCTGATATTCGGCGCATCGCTGCTCGGTGATACCATTGCACATACGTTCCGGGCGGTATTTTTTGCCTTTGAACGGATGGAGTACGAAGCGATTATCCGCGCTTTGGAGAAGATTGCTGCATTTGGGTTGAGTGGGCTTGCCATTGCGCTTGGCTACGGCATTATTGGCATTGCCTGGGCATTTTTGGCAGTGACTGCAGCGAATGTTTTGGGAAGTGCGGTTTTGGCGAGGAGATTTTTACGCATCTCATTCCGATTGGACACCCAGTTCATGAAGAACCTCCTTCAAACTGCCTGGCCCTTCCTGCTGGTCAATTTCTTCTTTCTTGTGTATTTTAAGATTGATATGGTGATGCTTTCTTTTATGCGGGGTGACGCGGTTGTCGGCTGGTATAATGCAGCCTACCATATTATTGAGGGGCTGATGTTCATCCCGGTGGTATTCATCAGCGCGATGTTTCCAGTAATGTCTAAGTTTGCGGTGTCCCACCTGCCCTCATTACAGATGAGCGTGCGAAGATCATTGATCTATCTCCTTATTGCCGCGGCGCCTATTGCAGCAGGGGGAATTTTGCTCAGCGATATGTTTATCTCTCTGGTATACGGTAGCGCCTTTGTGAAATCTGCCCTTACCCTCCAAATCCTGCTTGTTGCGCTGGTGTTCATCTTCATCATCCGGCCGCTTGCTGCAGCATTGAACACCATAGAAAAGCAAAAGCTTAACCTCACAATCATGATTGTATTTAGCATACTCAATATTTTGCTTAATTTTGTTTTCATTCCCGTATTCTCGCACGTCGGAGCCGCAATAACTACGCTGATATGCGAGGCTATTCTCTTCTGGGTATATGTCTATTTCTACCAAAAATATATAGGCAGGCTTGGGGTTGCCAAACCCGTAGGAAAGATTATTGTTGCCAGCGGCATACTTGCGGGAATAGTTTGGCTTGCCCGACCGCTGCCGCTCGCTGCTATCTTCGGTATCGGCGCGCTGGCGTATGGGGCACTGATTATTCTCCTTCAAGTAGTACCAACTGGTGAATGGAAGGAGCTTAAAGAAGCCATTTTCTCGAAACAGCAAGATTCCACATATATTCTTAACAACTAAAACCCGTTGGTTCTTGACAAACACAAAACATATAAACTCCTGAAGATATGCGGTGATGTGGCACGGAGGCAAAAGAGATGACTGATATCTTATGTGTGGTTCCATCGTTTAATTATGGTAGACTAGAATCTATCACTCCCAAATGCCCTAATCTGGGAATGGGCATTATCGCGGCAATCATTGAACAGCTCGGATATGATGTCAAGATTCTGGACTGCTTCGGCAATGAATATACAAAGGAAGAATCAATCAAGCAGATTGAGGCGCATGACCCTAGTGTAATATTAATCGGGTCGGTAACAGCGAATTTTAGCATTGCCATGGATATTCTGAAAGAGGCGAAGGCAAAGAATCCTTTAGTCATCACCATTATCGGTGGGCCGCATGTAAGCGTCAACCCGGAGTCTGCATTCGAGCAGCCGGCGATTGTTGACTATGCTGTGATCGGAGAGGCAGAGGAAACCATCAAAGAGCTCATTCCGCTTATCAAAGGGAAACCCTCGATAAAGAGAGAGGAGATTAAGGGATTAATGTATGTCGCGGACGGGCAAAAGGTAAGGACAACCCCCCGCGATGTGGTGAAAGAGCTCGATACGCTTCCGCTGCCTGCATATCACCTCTTTCCCATGGAGAAATACCATTCCTATGGGTGGTTGGATTTGGGGAAAAAGTTCACGACGATGACCACCTCGCGCGGCTGCCCATTCAAATGCAGCTTCTGCCAGAGTTCACACCAGGCAAAATACTGGAGGCAGCGCTCGGCAGAGAACGTCTTCAGGGAGATTCGGTTGCTGTATGACCAGTATCATATTGGGCATATCTATTTTACTGATGATGAGTTCTGCGTGAATCACAAGCGCGTGATCCAGCTCTGCGATATGATCAAAGCGGCGCAGCTGGACATCGTCTGGGAATGCCTGACGCGGGTCAACCACATGGATGATGACTTGCTTGCCGCTATGGCAAGTGCCGGGTGCAAGAGTATTGTCTTCGGGCTTGAAGTCGGCTATGAAGAAGGATTCAAGCGCATCAACAAGCCAATTACCAAAGAGATGGTGATTACTGCTGTCCGGATGGCACAAAAGCACGGCATCATCGTAAAAGCCTCATTCGTGATGGGCTTCCCCTGGGAAGGCGTTGAGGAGCTCAAGCAGACGATTGCTTTTGCGAAAAAAGTGAATGCAGAGATTACTTTCTTTAATATGCTCACCCCCTATCCTGGGACACCTGTATATGAAGAAGTGATGCAAAATAACCTATTTGAGCAACCAGCCGATTATGATGGACACTTGATGCAGGGAACGGAATCGTTAGTGCGCACTGCGAAGCTTAGCACCAAGCAGCTGCAATATTGGACAGGAAGGGCTGTACTCGAATATTATCTCCGACCAAGCTATCTGCTCAAGCGGATCCGCCAGGTGAATAACTGGCAGGAGTTCAAGCGGAATTTTGTCGGCGGGAACGGCTTGCTGCGGACTGCATTGAAGAAGGTGGTGCTGGGAACGCCGTAATCTATTCTCCTGTGATTTATTCTTTTATGCAATAATACATCTTGTAAAGGCTCAAGCTGTGCGGCAGGAATGAGGGGATTTTCTTTATCTTTTTTGCTACAAAATAGTTTCTGAGCTTTTGTTCAATGATAGTGTAATGCGAACAGTGGCCGGTTTTTTCCTGTTGTAAGCCGAATAAGCTGAAGATGCTCTTTACGAGGAATTTCTCAATCGGAACGCCGACGACAAGAGCCCCTCCCTTTTTCATGACGCGCCGGATTTCAGTGAATGCCTTGTCCAGGTCTTGCACGTGCTCCATAATACTGATACAGGTAATCGTGTCAAATATGCTGTCGCGGAACGGCAGTGCGAGTATGTCTGCCCGGCGGATAATGGATGGGATGCTATATCTCGCGCATAATGCCCGCGCTTTTGCCAAAAACTTCTCCTCGCGGTCAACAGCGTACACTTTTCCGTACCGCGCCAAGCTAGGGATCAAGACACCAGAACCAGTACCGATGTCGAGAATCTTCTGGTTGCGCTGAGTATTCTCTACCATCCCCAATGACTGCCTGAGCCGCGCATAGTAGACCGCACGAATGATCGGATTGCTGCTGTAGTATGCCCAGGATGCATCGGGCAGGTCGTCCCCTTCTCGGGGCGGAACGAAGTACTTGCGCTTGAATGTCGGCTCGATGAATTGCATTCGCATCACTCCTTAACGACCATGCACTGGTTCATGGGCAGTTCAATTATCTTTTCCGGCATTTTCGCGAAGAATTCATCAACTGCTTTTTTAAGGCCGCGGGAGCATGGATAGTCATGGAAAAGCATAACACCCCCTTTCTGCATCCTCGAGTAGAATACATTGAGGAAATCAACCGCGCTCTGGTATAGGTCTCCGTCAAAATGGGCAAGGGCAAATTTCTTGTTGAGCACTGGGTCTGCGGTCTGCGGGAAATGCCCTTTATACAGGAATACATTAGGGTATTTTGCCAGGCGCTTTTGCACATAGCGCGTATCATACCGGTAGCGGCCCTTCCAGTACCGGATTTCATCGATTACTCTCCGTACAGGCATGCCTTCAAAAGTATCAAAGAGATGCAGTGGCCGGTCACCCTTCCATTCGCATATGACTTTTGCCGATGTCCCATTGTATACCCCTATTTCCGCAAAATCTCCTTTGATGTTTCTCTGTTTCGCCGTCAGCGAGTAGACCATGAAGAGCTCGCTGGGCTTCCAGAGGCTTGATTCTTCTTTCATGATGCCCATTAAGGTATTCATCACGCGCCTGTCTTTATGCATTCTGGTAATAATCCCATCAACATAGGCGACATACCGATGTTTCCTTCCCAAGCCACCAATCTTCTCGCGCAATAATTTGAGCATATCATCACCAGTTATTCATACTAAAGTCCGGTTCTATATTTAATTCCTTCTTTTATGATTCGGTAAAGAAATTTCGGCCCATGGACCAAGGCCATGGATTTCATCTTGCCGCCAGCGCGGATGCGCTCGTGGCTGGGAATCTCTGCAATCTGGTAGCCGGCGCGCAGGGCATTGGCAACAAGCTCGATCTCAATCTGGAAGTCGCTCGAATGGTATTCATAATTCTTAATCAGCTCCTTGCGGAATGCCTTGTAACCATTGAGGACGTCTGTGAACGAAATGCCGAATAAGGTGGTAAAGGCAGCGGTAAGCATAATGTTGCCGAAGCTCCGAATCGAGGTGTATTCCTCGCTTCCCCCAGTTATCCGCGAGCCGATGACCAGTCCGTTCCCCCCCTCAATCTTCTTGAGGAAGAAGGGAATGTCCTCCGGGCGGTGGGAATAGTCTGCATCCATCATGATAATCATGTCGCCACGGGTGCCGGCGAAGCCTGCTTTCAGGGCATTGCCTTTTCCTTTCTTCTGCTCATGGAGGACAGCGGCGCCTTTCTGCTTGGCAATAGCGGCAGTCTTATCCGTGGAGTTGTTGTCAACAACAATCGTCTCAAAATGATATCCTTTCATTCGCTTGAGCGTTTTGAAGAGGTCATCCAGCACCATCCCTATGGTCTCTTCTTCGTTATAGGCAGGGATAACGATGCTGACCAGCTTCATGATGATGCGGGGAAGCGGATGGTTTTAAATATCTTTGCGTCTATTGCACTTCTCGAATCTGCGCCATATGCTGCTCAATCCAACGGAGCATTTTGGCGATGCCCGCATGCACGCCTGTTTTCGGCCGCCAGCCAAAATGCTTTTTTGCCTTGGATATATCGCTCACGTAAATCTTCTGGTCACCCTGGCGCGAGTGGGCGAATTGGTAGCGAACCTTACGCTTGGTGATGCCCTCAATCAGCTGGATAAGCTCGATGAGGGATACCTGGTTTTTCTGGCCGCCGCCGATGTTGTAGACCTGGCCCGCTGTTTTGCGGATGTGCATTATGGCAAGCTCATATGCCTGAATCAGATCGTCGATGAATAAAATGTCCCGCACCTGCTTGCCATCGCCATAGACGGTAATCTCTTTATTAAGGAGGTGCGCAATGATGAACCAGGCGACCCATCCCTGGTCCTCAATACCGAACTGGCGGTAGCCGTAGATGCAGGACTGCCGGAACACAATGGTCTTCAGGCCGTAGATGCGGGCATAGTCCAGGAAATACTGGTCAGCAGCTCCCTTGGAGCAGCCATAGGGCGAATGGAAATCCAAAGGGGTATCTTCCGCAATGCCGGAGGGACGAATCTTGAGGGCGTAGCGCATCGCCTGTTCAACGACACCTGTGGAATTCATGCTGCCATACACCTTGTTGGTGGAGGGATAGAGAAGAACGGGATTGGTATTGCAGCGCCGTGCAATATCGAGTATGTTGAACGCTCCGACCAGGTTTGATAAGAAGTCCAGGCGCGGGTTCTGGATTGAGGTGGTGACAGCTACCTGGCCTGCGCAGTGGAAGACCAGGTCTGCATCCTTGATGCCGATGCGCAGCTTTTCTGTATCATGGGCAACATTGCCTTTGACAATGCAGAGATTCTTGGGAAACTCCTGGCGGAGCCAGTGGATGTTATACGGCGCGCCTCTTCTGGAGAAATCATCAATGATAGCGACCTTGTTGCCAGTATGCAGATAGTGGTGCGCCAGATTGCTGCCGATAAATCCTGCGCCGCCGGTAATGAATACTCTTTTTTCTGCCACCCCACTTTCCATGAGGCAAGCGATTGCCGACTGGCTTATAAAATTAACGGGTAATCTTTTTATAGGGGTGCGCGTTCTTAAAGCAAATGAACCGACGTCTCTGGCTGCTCCTCATGATAACGCTGCTCCTTGCCGCAGCGCTACGCGTTCCGGGAATGTTCTGGGGGTACCACCTATTCGGGAACATCAATGTCGGGCTAAACGGCGATGAGGGGATTGCCGCATACCAGGCAGATGAATTTTTGACATTGCATCCGGATAAATACCATATTCCGTATGTGAAGGGGTTTTCTGCCCAGGTTGCGCTCGCTGCACTGCCCCTAAAGATTGTCATTGGAAGCGTCCCCATACCTCTGCTTGTTGCCATCGGAAGGGGGTTGGCACTGATTGCGGGCAGCATTACGGTCATTTTGGTATTTTTCCTTGCACAAGAGCTGTTTCAGAACAGGAAAGCAGCGTTCTTCTCTGCGCTGTTTATCGCGCTTTCCGGGCTGCATATCGTCGGTAGTAATATCGCAAAGCAGGATGCCAGTACGGTGCTCTTTTTGTATGTGACGTTCTTTGCTGCCGCACTCTTTCTCAAGAAGAAAGATATGATGTACCTGGTGATTGCTGCAGTTGCCGCCGGGGCTGCCGTTGCTGCAAAGTTCGCGGTGTTTGCAGCGCTGCCTGTGGTGTACCTTGCGTTCTTTGAGAGTGAACGGCGGTGGTTTATGACTATATTAGCCGGGCTGATTATCGTCAGTTCGTTTGTTATCTCCAATGGATTTGCCTATGGGCTGGGGAATTTTCAGGACACACTCCAATTTGTGCAGCAGGAGATTGTGCAGACGAGGGACTACAACAAGCTGCTGAATCCAATAGTGTATATGATTGATATGGTTCCTGCGGTTGGGCTGCCCGTGTTCCTGCTGGCGGTGTATGGAATGGTGCTCATGTGGAATGCGCGACTATTCCGTGACCGTCGGATACTGGTTATTGTTGTGACACTGGCAGCATATTTCGTACAGATTATGATTGGCGATGTGACCAGAGCGCGGTTCCTGCTCCCCATAATCCCTTTTATTGCGATGTGCGCAGGGTATGGGGTAGCACACCTCCGACTAAGAAAGGCGTATCCGCTGCTGCTGGTCATCATCTTCGGCTACCAGGCGGTATATGCTGCTTCGTTCGGCTATAATTATTTCTATGATACCAGGGGAATACTCGGCGAGTGGATGCTGGAGCATATTAACACCGATGAGAAGATCGCTACCGGATTTACTGTTCATCCCGGCTATAAGTATATTGCAGAAAATGAGCGGCAGGTGGAGACTGTTACCGACATCAAGCGCGATAATATGGTGATTAACAATTATGGGATTGTGATTCCGCCAGAGTATCCTATTGGTGCTCTTGCAGAGTCGCGCTATTTGGTGATACATGAAGCATTGCTGAACAAATACACTGCTTCACATGATAACCCATTTAAGGACCCGGTATGCTGCAGTGAGATTTACCACTGTGACTATAGCGATTGCGGATTTGTGAAGGCATTAGTAACTGAAAATACCCCCTTCCGACTGCTTAAGCATGTAAGGATCCAGGCATGGACACCGGAATTAATTATATACCGGAAAATATTCAATAATTATATTCTTGGAGATGTATTCTTATACGAGCGGAACGCTGATTAGATGGTGTTGGTATGACCCCCTCAAAAATTAAATATCGGGATTCTTTTTGAAGTTATTATTGAGAAAAGCAATTGGTTCTACAAAGGCTGTTGAATTATCTTGAAACTGTTCAAAAGGGTATAAAGGCGGCATCTCAGCTATAAAAGCCCGTTGCCTGAGGAGAGATGCCAAGAACAGCCTGGCTGGTATCAGAAATCATCGGGGTTTCTGACCGTGCGATAGGCGATTTCAGACGTATCGAAGAGTTAATCTTGTCAAAAATGCTCGGCATTTTTGATGGAATGGTGGAAAACTGATATTATATCGCTTTGCTTAAAGTGAAACTCCCCAGACTTACGTCTGGGGCCTCCCCCGCCTAGCGTTCTCTGTGCTGGAAAACACTTCGCTTCGTTCTCCCTTATTATGATTTTCCCCTTGCGGGGTCGCTCCTTGCAGTCGCTAAAATCATATGGGTCGAACGAAGGCTCGGTTTTCCCTCTGGGTGGTGCTGCCGCCGGAGGAAAAAAATGGCGACAAACACGAATTGGGATGCAGTGAAGATGCTGCAGCAAAATGCTGCGCATATGGACTGCACAGAGCATTTCCGCCTCGCGGATGAGGCGAAGGTGGAGATAGCAAGGGTGAGGAAGACCCGGCACTCCATCTACAACATCAACTACCACCTCATCTGGATTCCGAAGACGAGGATGGGGGTGCTGAGCAAGCCGTTTGACGGCGTGGTGAAGGAGACGATCAGGCGCGTGTGCGCCTGGAAGGGATGGACGCCGATGGCGCTGCAGGTGATGCCCGACCATGTGCATTTCTTTGTCTCTGCGCCACCAAGATGGGCTCCTGCGCAGGTGGCGCAGTCGCTCAAGGCATGGACGTCCCGGGACCTTCGACAGAAGTTCTCAGCCATCCGCAGCACGCGCTATTCGGATGATTTCTGGGCGTCAAGCTACTACTGCGGAACGGCGGGGCATGTCTCTGCGGAAGTGGTTGCGGGATACATACGGGAGAATGCAAAGAGCTTCTGATGCGCTTCGTGCATAGTGGGCATTCATCTACTCCGCGCGACGCGGGGAGACTTAGCCCACGGAATTATTAAACAAAAAGCTTTTATAGGAGATAACAGAATAGGAATGGCAATGGATAAAAGCCAACTGATAATCCAGGAGGCGAGACTAGTTAAGAAAGTTGCTCTCGTGAATCCATATCCGTACTATGCAACGGGAGTGAACGAGGCAACGATTTATCCCCCATTAGGCCTTGCCTCAATCGCAGCAGTCTTAGAAAAGAATGGGTTCATATGTAAGATTATCGATGCTAATGTGTTAAAAAAACAGCCCAGCATCGTTTTCGATGAACTAAAAGAGTTTAGTCCCGATATTCTCGGCGTTTATCTTAATGTTGTCACTGCACGGAGCGGCATTGAGATATCAAAAAGAGTAAAAGAGCGGCTCGGTATCCCCGTTGTTCTTGGAGGCCCTTTTTTCCCAGAAAAGATAGACCTCTTGTTAGACCGCAGTATGGCGGACATTTTCGTACAGGGGGAAGCGGAGCTGACATTCCTTGAGATCTGTCAAGGAAAAGCCTGGAAAGAAATTGATGGGATCATGTTCAAGGATAATGGGCAGCTGATTGTGAACAAACCAAGAGAACTGATTCCTAACCTTGATGACCTTCCATTCTCAGCATTCCATTTACTACCGCCACTCGGCACGTATACGTCACGTTCACGCAGAAAACCAATGGCAGCAATATTCACCTCCAGGGGCTGCCCGTATAAGTGTATCTTCTGTTCCTCAAGCTCTCTCAAAAGCCCTTTCAAGAATCGGTTTAGATCAAGAAGCCCAAAACATGTCGTCGATGAGATTGAATGGCTTATCAAAGATTTTGGTGTGAAGGAAATAGACGTTCTTGATGATAATTTCACACTTGATATCCCCCGTGCGGAAAAGATACTTGATATGATTATAGAAAGAGGATTGGATGTCGCAATCAATTTGCAGAATGGCGTCCGCGCTGATCGATTGACATTTGAGCTTGTCAAGAAAATGAAGAGAGCCGGCGTTTATAAAGCCGGAATTGGCATTGAAAGCGGGAATGAAGAGATATTAAGATCAATCAAAAAAAGCTTAACGCTTAGTGCAGTGCGCCAGGCTGTCAAATGGTTTCGTGAAGTTGGAATTGTTAGCATAGGATTCTTTATGATTGGGTTCCCTAATGATACCGAAGAAACAATTAATCAAACAATCGATTTTGCAATCGATTTGAATCCTTCAATCGCAAACTTCATGATTGCACTTCCTCTCCCCAATACAGAACTTTATGATATCATCCAAGCGAACGGCTGGTTAACCAAGGCAACCGATGAAGAAGGGACTGAGAGCGGATTCTATGCGGCAGACTTTCACTACCAAACACCATACATTGATAAGGGCAAAGTAATAGAATTGCAAAAAGCAGCATACAGGAGGTTTTATTTCAGGCCGTCAAAGATGTTCGAAGTCCTGAATGACATCCGTTCGATACACGAATTAATCTGGACAGTCCGCTCTGCAAGACCATTGCTCATGAACGTGATCAGGAAAGCCAACCAGAAAAAGAAAGCAGAAGAAAAGGATTCTGGCACTCCCGTACCAGTGTAACAAAAATTCACCTGCCCGCGGCTATCCCTACACTGAAGTGCGGGGCGTGTTCTTGACGAAGCACGGAGCTTTCGGCGTATTTGAGTAAAGATGAGATTTCTTGAGAGAGGAAGATATGGATTACACCGTACCATACTTATTAAGGTATCTGTTGAGCAGGCCGTATTCAAACCCAAAATGGAAGAACTTGTATTTCCATCGGAGCCTGGTGTCCGCAATCAGGAGCTTGTAGAGCTGCTCCCTTAGGAATGTGAATTTCTGGTGGTTTTTCGTGACTGGCTCGTAATGGTCTGTTGGATTGAACGGCAGGCGGGAGACCATCTCTAAAGTGCGGAGCCAGCTCTTGTAGCGCCCGGAGTAGAATGGGTTCTCCCAGTAGCTTGTCCCCATACTAAACTTTCCCCAGCCTTCGAGGGTTGTTGGAAGCTTTACGCCGTGTTTCATCGCATCATTAAATCCTGGCGCTCCTGGCCAAGGGTTATAAATAAAGATGCCATTGACATCCAGCTTTTTATGGATGCGCATCAGTCGGTCAATGAGGCCAAGGGTTTGCATGGTTTCTTCTTTTGTCTCACCGATATTGCCTACGACAAAGCTGCATACGGCGCCAAGGTCGTATTTGGCCATTTTTTCAATGGCGATGACTGTCTGTTCTACCTTAAGGTCTTTTTTTACCAGATCGAGGATTCGCTGAGAACCCGATTCTGCGCCGAATAATAAGCCATAGCAGTTAGATTTTTGCATAGTGGACATGTACTCGTCATCATACCCGGCGACATAATCTAACCTGCAATCCGTTCCCCAAGGTATGTCGATTCCTCTCTTAATTTTTTCATCCATAAATTGTTTTGCCCATTGTTTTCCCACAAAGAAGTTTGCATCAGGAAACCCTATCTTTTTTGGATGGAACTTGTTAATGACATATTCCACGTGATCTAGCAGTTTTTCGCTACTGGGCGCCCGCCACTTGTCAATAAGCACACAGAAAGTACAGCGGTGTGGGCACCCGCGCGTTGCGTTGATATTAAATAATTCTTTATATGAATATTTATCGATATCAAGCAGGTGATACGGGGCGATACCGAGGAGATCAAGATTGGTATATTCCCGGGGCGGATTGGTGATAATGTCCTTTTCTGTATTCTTCCAGGTAATGCCTTTGATATCACCGAGGTTAGTCACTTTCCTTCCTTTGGCAAATGCTTGCACCAGCTCCAAAAAGGTAAATTCGCCATCGCCGCGGACTGCTACATCAACATATTCATTGGCAGCAGTTCCCTTGGGATCCATTGTAGGGTGCATACCCCCCCATATCAATGGTATAGTAGAATCTTTCTCCCGGATGTATTTTGCAAAATCTAATGAGTCGACGATCTGCCCGCCGGTCGTGGTAGAAATGCCGACGGCAATCGTATTGTTGAGCTGTAATGCTTCTTTCTGCTTGAGCCGGCCGTCAAAAATAGTGACCTTAAAGCCCTCTTTCTCCAGCACGCCTGCCAGAGCGAGTAGCATCAAGGGCATGCGCACTTCTTTGATGAAGCCAGGTTTCGCCGGGAATATCAAGATAACTTCGTTTTTCATAAGGTGTTTTATTTGTTCTTTACCCCATCTGAGTTGTATAAGTGATATTTAAATGTTGTGCGGAAAAGATTGTTGCCACACATACGCTCTGAGCAGTATGAGCAGGCATGCGGATGCTATTTATTGAAACAGCAGATTTATATATATTTGCAATATTCGGTGGGTAAAATGGCCAATCTCCTGCGCCCAAAATATTTTAAACAAGCGTATAATGAGTTTAAGGGAGACTATGGCTATCATCATCAGAAAGTAGTATTAGAGAATAAGCCGAATATCCATTGTATTGAGCTTACGAATGCATGCAATCTTCGGTGCACTATGTGCTTTATGGATATTATGAAGCGAAAAAAGAATTTTATGAAGTTCAGCGTATTTAAGAAAATCATTGATGAGAACCATAAAAACATGAATCTTGTGTATTTGCAAGCGTTCGGAGAGTCGACATTGCATAAAGAACTGCCAGAGTTCATTCGCTATGCGAAGAGCAAGAACGTGCGTACCGGTCTTCATACGAACGGAACATTGCTAACAAAAGAATTATCCAATGCAATGATGGATTCTGGGCTCTACTCTATCCGGTTTAGTATCGACGGCATAACCGAAGAGAAGTATAATAAGATACGAATTGGCGGCGACTTTGAGAGGCTCCAGCAGAATATTAAAGATTTCGTCGAGATAAAGAATGCACATCATTATACTACACGCATTGCGGTACAGATTATCCACATGAATGAGACCAAAGATGATATTGCCGCGTTTAAGAAGGAATGGGATCGCGAAGGAATAGATGAGGTTATCGTGAGAAAGCATATTAACTGGAGGAGGCAATGGGATTATCAGAGGACTGTTCCCTGCCTGTACGTATGGAAAAGTGTGGTCATTTTATGGAACGGTGATGTTGCCCTTTGTTGCAATGACTGGGATGGCGATCTTATTTTAGGCAATATGGAACATCAAACACTGGAAGAAGTTTGGAACGGACCGCGTTACCAGATGGTACGAGAGAAGATGATCAAGGGACAAATTGACTTCAAGCCATGTAAGGGGTGTAATGTCCTCGATCATGTCCGACAATACAAGACGTATCCGTTTAGTTCTGCAATTTTCGAGCAGTCAAAGAAGGTATTGAATAGCTTGGCGTAACCAAACAGATACGGGAGAGCTATGCTTGCTTTGTCAAGAACCAACGGTCAGAGAACGGATGGGAAATTCTGGTATTGGGTGACGGAAAGGCGATAATGAAAACAATAAAAGACTTTAAAGTACGGCACTCTGCACGCAGTGAAGACATCGAGCGGAATGAGGCGCTCGATCAGTTTAAGCAATCGGCAATTCGTGACATCAAAGAATTGCAGGAAAAGTTTAATGATAAACATGCGGGGATTAATGCAATAGTAGAGTACATCCGGCATAAGTTTGATATCAAAGACGAGGAATTGCAAACGAAAGGTGATTAAGAGATGACACGCGATGAGCACTTGAAGAGGGATGAAACGGAGTTTTACAATAGAAAATATGATCATGAAGAGAAACGAAGGTTTTACCTTAACATTAGGGCAAGGAGCAGAGAATATTTCATCAGGAAGCTATTGAAGAATATCAGCAAAAGGCATATGGATGTGCTTGAATTGGGTTGTGGAAAAGGGGATAATCTCATTTTAATCAAGAAGCTATATCCGCACTATGCCATTTATGGCATTGACTTGTCAAGGGCAGGCATACTCATTGGAAAAGAAAAGGGTCCGGACATTAATTTTTTTGTTGGCGATTTTACAAAATTAAAGCTGAAAAAGAAATTTGACTTGGTGCTGTCAGTAGAAACATTTGAGCATTTGAGCGAGCGTGAGCAACAAGCGCATTTTAAGATTATAACGTATTTGCTCAAAGACGGCGGATTTCTGATATTTACCGCGCCTAATGGCTATCGATATAAAAGATATGAGCTGGCAAATGGCGATTTCCATCCCTTTGAGAATGCCCAAGAGATCGGCTATGTTACCGCATTGATGGGAAAGCATTTAGATATACTGGATGTGAAGACGACACATTTCTTTGAGCCCTACCCAAAAAACAACTCGAATGACTTTCTGCTCAAAAAGATGTATATTGCATTTTATATCCTCTTTGGCAATATGGTAAATGATATTTGTTCACATACCAGAAGAGGGCAAGATATGGTAATTCTGGCAAAGAAGAGGTGTGTTTGAATTGGAAAAAGCATTTTGCGACTGGTGTAAGGTGAGCGTGGAGATCATGCGGCAGAATAAATAGAGCGTTTACCATAATGATGTGTGGAGGGAAGTTTGTTGTTTAAATGGTCTGTGAGGAATCTCGATACCCGACAGGAAGCTTAATATGTAGACTGCTATTCTCTATTTTTGAAGAGCCAGATGCGCATCTGCAACATCACTGAATCGTACCCGTCCAGATTTGAGGCAAAAACAAACGCCTTTGCCCTGCACCGGGGGACATCGCTGCACAATGATGCAAAGAAGCTGGCGGAGAAAGGGGCGGCTGTCTCGGTTATCACCAGCAAAGTGGAGGGGGAGGCGCCAAACGAGGTCTTTGAGGGCATTCCTGTTTATCGGGTGCGGAAAAGGGGGATGTACCCTGCTGGGTTTGTCTGGCGGATGATGTATGCTGTACTTGTCCTTCACCGAAAACAGCGGATTGACATCATCCATGGCCACTGGGCGGGATTTTCAGGCCTGGCTGCCATTCTCGCGGGAAAGATCATCAGAAAGCCGGTAGTGATCTCCATTTACGGGAATGACATCATGTATGCTCCTGAGTACCGGTATGGGGCATACTGCCGTCCGGTGCTCCGGCCCATAGTGAGGTATATTCTCCTGCACGCCACCTGTATCCTATCACTCAGCCCGTTGCTGGCTGAGGAAATGCATCAGCAGTGGAAGGTGAAACGGAATGCAATTATCCTCCCGCTCGCTGTCGGCGATGAATACCTGAAAGGCGCAACCCCCGTGAAGTTCGGCAAACGGATCCGGCTGCTGACCGTTGCACGGACAGTGAAGAGAAAGCGGGTATCGGACATTGTCCGGGCAGCGGCGATGCTCCAGGAGGCAGGCATTGACTTTGTGCTGCATATCGTAGGAAAGGCAGGGGATGAGCAGCCGGAGATAGAGCGGCTGATTGCAGAGCATCACCTCCAGGGCAAGGTAATATGCACTGGTGCCATGAAGAATAGGGATGTCATTGCCTATTATGAGCGCTGCCAGATATTTATCCTCACCTCTGTTGCCGAGGGATTTGGGAATGTGTTCTTTGAGGCATTGTCGCGGCGAAGGCCGGTGATCATGAGCGATACAACCGGATGCTCACGCATCCTGCAAAACAATGTACATGCAGTAATTATCCCGCCGCTGCAGCCGGAGCGGATATTCCGGGCGATTCTTTCTCTGATAAGGAACACTCAAGAGGCGAAGCGGATGGCAGAGCGGGGGTATGCACTGGTGAGAGATTATCATACCTATGACCATCGGGCAGCGCAGCTGCTCCAGATATACCGGGATTGCATACGGAGGGGAGATGGAGCGCGTTAGCTGCAATGTCTGCGGGAGCGCGGATTCCCGCATCCTGTGGAAAAGAGGAAGGTATAACACGC
>DATDVW010000106.1:0-6428 GCA_035289865.1 Candidatus Nanoarchaeia archaeon | reverse complement strand
GGGCAGCGGCGAGTTTATCGCCCTCAAAAATAGCACACATTTTATCACCAATCTCACCTATGACATTTCACTTGGTGCTATTGACGGGCTCTCGCTCCAGCTGATCAACGGCAGCTGGTATGCTGCTCCGCCGACTCCCGGCGCGGCAAATGCGCTTGCTCCTCCCGCTTCTCCCCCGAGCGCGAATACCTCCAATGTATCCGGCAAAGACCTTTCCCTGACTGTCTCCCTGGAACCGGTCGTGCATCTGCTGGTGAACTATACCTCCTTGTTCAAGATCACCAACCTCGGCCACCAGACCGGGATCGACGACTCGATCAACGCGACAGTTTCCTACAACCTTTCCAGGAACAATACGCTTGCCTTTGCCTCGACGTTCGAGGTCACCGACCTCAACTCCTTCAAGACCGCGCGGACGGGGAGCATATTTCTCAACGAGACGGGAAACTACACCCTGTGCGGCAGCATCATCAGCACGACCGCAGCAAACTATAACCTGAGCAACGACTTTGCCTGCGCCACGATACAGGCCGTTGACTCGAACAGCATCCCCTGCAATGCCTCCCTGAGCATCGCCACCCCTTCCCTGATCACCAATAATTCTGAGACCGTGGGCTTTTCCCTGACGATCAGCAACGAATCGTTCCCTTACATTATCGAGTACTGGATCGAGGACCTCTTCGGAAGGACCGCCAAGAGAAAGGTGAACACCAGCAACACCAACCAGAAATCCTGGACGCCGCAGATCACGGAATCTGACCGGGCGTTCCTCATCAGGGGAAGGATCGCTTCCCTGTTCTGCAATGATACCTCCCTGGAGGACAATTCCGCCTCCCAGCTGCTCATCGTCAGGGGCGTACAGGAAGAGAACTCGACGCTCATGATCGACACCATCTATACCGGCACGGACAACCGCGTCAAATACGGGGAGATTCTCCGCGTCCGGTCGCAGATATACAAGGGGGATGAAAGCAAGAATGCGGTCGAGGTGTGGGTGGAGCAGCAGGGCAAGCGCATCAGCAGAATTGTCAGCGCCTCTCTTTATACGGACTTCAGCGCGTATGACCTGACCTTTGCCATCCCGCTGGAGCAGAACTGCGATGCGGAACATCCTGACGGCACCGCCGAGGTCGTCCTTACCGGGTTCGGCATCACTGAGCGTGCGCCAGTCTCCATCAGCGGCACCATCACATCAAACTGCAGGACAGCGGCCCGGGGAACCTCTTCCGGCAGCAGCCTGCTGGCGCAGCGGCCCGCTGCAGCCCCCCTGGTTGAGCTGCTCTCGTTTTCCGGCACCGCTGATGAGGATACGCCCTTCTCCACCACCATCCGCATCACCAACAGCGATGACGAACAACATACTTACGCTGCGTGGAGCTATGTCTACCGCGGCCCAAAATCCTATTCCGGGGAGCGCGATGCCAACCTGCAGGAAGCCACCATAGCGCCGGGGAACTCTGCAGTCATACCGCTGACCAACCAGGTTGATGAGCCCGGCACCTTCAGCTTCAAGGTCCAGGTCAGGAAAGACGACCAGAAGACAACGTATGACCTCACCCGGCCCATTATCGTGGCAGAGCGCGCTCCTTCATACCTTGCAGAAACAGTCGTGGTGCAGGCTGCGGGAGCGCCATCCTCCGTCCTCTCTGCGATATCGACCCTCCAGGCGCCTGAGCGGGTGTACCTCTCACCTGCCTCACGGTCGCAAGAACTTGCCGGGCTCCTTATCATCGGCATGCTGACCAGCATCACCTTATATCTTATCTGGAAGAAACCATAGCGTGGCGCTTTTTCTTTTGCGTAAAATCAACGCCCGCATTCACCAGCCCGACGTTGATATCCAGCTCGTGGTAGCCTTTGCTCTTCAGGCCCTCCTGGATCTCCCCAGCCCCTTTTCCCGAGCTGAGCTGCTGCTGGACCATCTCCGTTATCTTCCTAAAATGTTCCGCAGGAGAGCCGGATATCGTCGCCATCCCTCTTTCGCGCGTCTTTTTGTATTTAAAGGTATTGGTTGCGAGGGGATTGGTGCGAAATTCTTATTCGTGCGTATGCGGAGCCTGAATATGCCTCTCCGCTTCGCTCAGGTCGTATAGCTCAATCCTGCGGAGATCTCCCCATAGGCAGACACGCATACGCACTGATTTTCGCACCAACCCCGGCTGCGAAGAAACCTATAAATATCCCCGGCGCTTCCTTTGTGTTATGGAAGAACAGGCTCCCCGGAAAGTCCTTGCGCGGGTCATCATCGAGGTATTGGGGGCGCCTCGCCAGTATGTGGATGACACCCTGCGCACCGTGGTGGACAACATCCAAAACGACTCCGCCTATGAGCTTCTCAAGCACGAGGTCTTTCCCGCGGTTCCCCAGGACGACGGGCTCTTCAATGCGTTTGCCGAGGCAGAGGTGCTGTTCAGGAGCCCAGACCGATTCGCCGCGTTCTGCTTTGATTATGCCCCGTCTTCTGTCGAGATCATCGAGCCGGAAAGCCTGCAGTATAGCGCGCGGGACCTCTCCAGCCTCATGAACGACATCCTGCTCCGGCTGCACACGATGAACGTCCACCTGAAGAACCAGAACGCGGAGCAGCTCATCGTGAACAGCAACACGGAAAACCTGCTCCAGAACATCGTCCGGCTCTCGCTGAAACAGGGGAAGAAGGAGATCGCGGTGATATCCCGCGAAGTGGGCATACCCGAACAGCAGCTCGTCCGCGTCCTGGAGGGCTTTGTCAAAACCAAAAAAATTATTAAGGAGGAGGACGCTTACCGCCTGCCATGAGCATGCTGCAAAAGCAGGTGGAGGCTATCCTGTTCGCATCCGGCAGGAAGATGGAGGCCAGCGAGATCGCCAAGCTCTGCAAGGCTGCAGAGGGGGATGTCGCTTCTGCCCTGCTTGCGCTTCGCCAGCAGTACACTGACCAGGATTCCCCCCTTCTCCTTATCGATGAGGGGACTGCCTGGAAGATCCACGTCAAGGAGGACTTCCTTCCCCTGGTGCAGCGCATCGTCCAGGAGACCGAGCTCAGCAAGACCGTGATAGAGACGCTGGCCGTGGTCGCCTTCAAATCGCCGGTCATGCAGCACGAGGTGATCCGCCTCCGCACCAACAAGGCGTATGACCATCTTGCCGAGCTGGAATCCGCAGGGTATATCTCCCGGGAGAAGAAAGGGCGCTCCAAGCTCATCAGGCTCTCGGAGAAATTCTTCACCTACTTTGACCTGCCTCCGGACACGGTCAAGGAGAAATTCAGGCGGTTTGAGCCTGTCGAGCAGATGATCGCCGATGCCGAGAAGATCGCTGAGGCAAAGCAGGGGGAGCTCCGGAGGAAAGAGGAGGAGCTCAAAAAGAGGAAAGAGGATGAGCAGCGGCAGATGCAGCTGGTGGAAAGCGGCATCGCCCTTGAGGAAGAGGATGATCTCAAGCAGCTCCAGAAGAGAGAATGAGCAGCATCCGTATCCTCCTTGCCCGGTGCCCCCGGTGCGCCCAGCACATGAAATATCAGCAGCAGCGGGTACTCACCACCCAGCGCAAGCAGTGCGTGTACTGCGGCAAATCCTTTCTGGTGCGGGGCAATGTCCTCAAACCCGTAAACCCGTAAAAAGCCATAATTCTGCCTTTATAGGCCTTATAAGCCGATATGGTGATAGAAAGATATATAAACCGTCCGGGGTTCTTTTTTGGTGATGCGGTATGGAAGACGATACTGATCCTCCTGAGCAACCCCCACATGATGATGAGGAGCATACGAAGCAGGCAGAGCCTTTTCCTGTCCCGAAGAATCGGATCATCACCCAGCTCATCGAAGAGGAGACCAAGCGGGCATACCTGGATTATGCCATGTCCGTCATCGTGGGCAGGGCGCTTCCGGACATCCGCGACGGGCTCAAGCCGGTCCACCGCCGGATCCTTTTTGCCATGCATGAGCTCGGCATCCTCCACAACAAACCCTACAAGAAATGTGCGCGCATCGTCGGAGAGGTGCTGGGCAAATACCATCCCCACGGGGATACCGCGGTATATGATGCCCTGGTCCGGATGGCGCAGTCCTTCTCCCTCCGCTACCCCCTGATCCAGGGGCAGGGGAACTTCGGCAGCATTGACGGGGACAACCCTGCAGCCATGCGGTACACGGAGAGCAGGCTCACCGTGCTTGCCGAGCAGATGCTTGCCGACATCGACAAGGAGACGGTCGCCTTCGTGCCGAACTTTGACGATTCGCTCCAGGAACCCTCGGTGCTGCCCTCCAAGCTTCCCAATCTCCTGATCAACGGCAGCAGCGGCATCGCCGTCGGCATGGCCACCAACATACCCCCGCACAACCTCCGCGAGGTCTGCGATGCGCTTACCGCATTCATCGACCATCCGGATATCACCATTCCTGAGCTGATGCGCATCCTGCCCGGCCCGGACTTCCCGACCGGCGGCATCATCACCGGCAGCAAGGGGCTGCTGCAGGCATACAGCACCGGCCGCGGCAAGATCATCAACCGGGCGCAGACCACTGTCGAAGAGGGCGCGCTCATCATCACGGAAATCCCCTACCAGGTGAACAAGTCACAGCTCATCGAACAGATCGCCCAACTGGTGCGCAGCAAGACCATCACTGGAATCAGCGACATCCGCGATGAGTCTGACCGGCGCGGCATGCGCATCGTGATCGAGACCAAGCGCGACGCCGACCCTGATGTCGTGCTGAACCAGCTGTTCCTCCATACCCGGCTCCAGTCCACCTTCGGCATCAACCTGGTTGCGCTGGTGAACAACGAGCCGAAGACGCTTACGCTCCGGCAGATCATCTCCCTGTTTATCACCCACCGGAAAGAGGTGGTGGTGAAGCGGACACGGTACAACCTCACCAAGGCAGAGGAGCGCGCCCATCTCCTCCAGGGGCTGCTCATCGCGCTGCAGCACATTGACGAGGTCATCGCGCTCATCCGGGGCTCGGCAAACCCCGACATCGCGAAATCAGGGCTGACCGGCCGGTTTTCCCTCACCCCTGTCCAGGCGCAGGCCATCCTGGACATGCGCCTCCAGCGCCTGACCTCCCTGGAGCAGGAAAAGACCAGGGAGGAGCATGCCAGCCTGCTCGTCCAGATCGCCGATCTCCGGGACATCCTTGCCTCGGAGGCCCGGATCATGCAGATCATCAAGGATGAGCTTGCTGAGCTGAAATCCGCATATGGCGACGGCAGGAAGACCGCTATCCAGGACGGCGACAGCGAAGAGATGCGGGCCGAGGACCTGGTAGCGGACGAGCCGGTGGCAGTCACCATCACCCATTCCGGATACATCAAGCGGACCTCCCTCACCGAATACCACCAGCAGCGCAGGGGCGGGAAGGGAGTCATCGCCGCAACCACAAAGGAAGGGGACTTCGTCAAAAGCCTGATGATCGCCAACACCCATGACACCATCCTCTGCTTCACCGACCGCGGGCAGCTCCATTGGCTGCGCGTCTACGAGATCCCTGATGCCAGCAGGCAGTCCAAGGGCAAAGCCATCGTCAACCTCCTGGGGACGCAGGAGCGGATCACCGCGCTTGTCCGCGTGCAGGGATTCCGCTCCGGCTACCTGTTCATGGCGACCAAGCAGGGGGTGGTGAAGAAAACCGGCGCGGACCTCTTTGCCAACCCCCGGAAGGGCGGGATCCGCGCCATCACCATGGCCGAGGGAGACGAGCTTATCGACGTGCAGCTGATCACGGATGACGCGCATATCCTGCTTGCCACCCGGCAGGGAAATGCCGTCCGGTTTGCCGCATCATCCATCAGGCCCATCGGGCGCTCCGGCCAGGGAGTGCGGGGCATCAGGCTGCGCAAGGATGATGAGCTGATAGGCATGGTGGTCACCCACCCCAACAAGACGCTGTTCACCATCACTGCCCACGGCTATGGCAAGCGCACGCCTGTTGAGGAATACCGGCTTATCCGCAGGGGAGGCTCCGGGGTGCGGAACATCATCTGCAGCGAGCGCAACGGCCCGGTCGTCGCCGTGGTCTCTGTGCAGGATGGCGATGACGTGATGGTGGTCAGCAAGAACGGGGTCATCATCCGGGTTCCGGTCTCGGGCATCAGCGTCATCGGCAGGAATACCCAGGGGGTACGGATCATCAAGCTGGAGAAAGGGGATATCGTGGTCAGCGCGGCCCGGGTCATGGGCGACATCGCTTCCGCGCAGGACCCTTCCAGCCCCCCTCCCCCCGAGCAGCCCCTATGAACGGCCTGGTCATCACCCATCCGGGCATGGAAGCGATCGCCCAGCAGGAGATCCATGAGATGATATCGCGCGATGCAGCCATCGCGCCCAGCGTCTGTACCTTCCCGATCGCCGCATATACAGAGCTTGCCATCCTCTCCTACCGCGGCCAGTCTTTCATCAAGGTGCTTCTTCTCCTGGATACCCTCCCTGCGGATGCTGGCTTCCTGGAC
>DATDVW010000105.1:0-20702 GCA_035289865.1 Candidatus Nanoarchaeia archaeon | reverse complement strand
CCCCTATCTCTACCAACTAAGTTTAATACTTTTCCACCCCCTTTTATGATCTTATTTTTCAATCTCTCTTTTGTATCTCTTTTAAAATCGCTGGTTATCATGATACAAGAATAGGGTGTATTTCCAACGATTTCTTTGATTTTTGCTTCGCTATCATTAGAAAAGAACTTTCGTATAATTGTTTTGCCAGAGTTTACATGCGGAAACCCATCTGTCATACTAAAACTTGCTTCTATATGGGAACAATTTTTAAAGTTTTTGTCTTTTACATGAATAGCCAGAATATCAATTTCTCCCCGGCCAGCACCACCTTTTCTCGTTTCTACTGCTGAGAAAGGGATATTTTTAATCGTGAAAAAATCATTCAGATTATAGTATATCTCTACTACATCTTCTTCAAAGGTGGTCATTTTTATCACCTACATCGTTCAACTTATTATTAAGGAATTGTCGGAGCCAATCTTGCTTTGTTTGGATACGCCAAAGAGCCCTTTTTGCTTCTCGATTCGCTCAATCTTTCCTGCTGTTTTTTCATCAAACCATTGCTCATTGCATGCAGTGCATACCTCTGCCGGAAACGTGCCTAAGAGGACGCCGTACACCGTATAAGGCACTTGCTTTCTGGCCAATGTTCCTTTTTCGCAAACCGGGCATTTTCTCATGTTAATCGCCTTTCCGCACCATAACAGTGATGATAAAATACTCATCTTTTATCTTTCTATAGACCACCCGGGCATAGGAGTAGTCTGAAACTATTTTCTGGCCCTGCAGATGTTTTGCTCCCTGTTCGATGCATTTCTGTATCAACTCAAGGGTTATGCCCCGTTCCCTGGCGTTTTCCAGAGCATGCTTGCTTAATGTTATCTTCATGCGATAACCGCTTATTTTAACTTACAAAGAAGTTAAAGTATATATATTTTTTGTTTTTACCATTCATTTTAGAGCGTCCTGAACTTCCGTGGGCGGTATTTCGTCCTGCTCTCCCGCGCCTGGCTGGCCGTTCTCGCTGCAAACCCCGGATTCGCCCGCAGTATCTTCCGCAGCTTGCCGAGCCGCATCAGCCCTGCCTGCGGCCCGATCTGCTGGATGACGGAAGCTGCATTCAGCGTCCCCCAGCGCATTGCCTCAGGAATATCATGCCCATAAGATAGCGCGGCAAGGAAGCCGGTGGCATAGCTGTCCCCGCAGCCAGTCCGCTCCACGATAGGGACGTCATAGATCGGGCAGTACCAGCAGGAGCTGCCGTCAGAGGCGTAGCTTCCCGCAGGCCCGTCCGTGATGACCGCTATCTTTGTCCCGGTCGCCTTGAGTTTCCGGAGCAGGAAGGGGAAATCGGTCTTTTGTGTGGAGAGCAGCAGCTGCGCCTCTTCCATGTTGAGGAAAACAGCGTCGCTCGCCCGCAGCAGCGGCTTGAGCTTGGGCAGCCCGGACTTCAGCTGGTGTGTGCCGGGATTGAAGGCAAAAAAAGGATGGTGTTTCCGGACATACGAAAGCAGCGGCCGGTGCAGCCTCTCGCTGCCCGCACCCATGGAGGTGAAGTACACCGCCCGGCAGGGGGCAAGGCGGAGCGGCGGATACCTCCTCGGCTCATGGTGCACCAGGATGGTGCGCTCTGCCTGGTAGTTGATCACCACAGAATAGTTCGTTTTTCCCCCACTCTGGACAGAGAAATATGCAGTGCTTACCTTATCCTTCTGCAGCGATCGGTAGATCAGCCTGCCCTGCTCATCATCGCCCACCACGCTGAACAATGCGGAATGCAGCCCCAGCCTGCTTCCCCCGATGGCGACATTCCCCGCGTTTCCCCCGACCAGCTTGTCCACCCGCTTGGCAGCGATCTTGTCCGCAAATTTCATGCAGAGCAGGCAGCCCTGCTTCCCGTGCGGGCAGAGCATGCTGAGCTCATCGACCTGGATGAACACGTCTTCGGTCACGTCGCCGATGGAGATGAGATCGAGCATGGTGGGATATCCCTACAGATAAATGTATATAAAGCTTCTCATGGAGAATGGGGTGTTGCATAAATGATATCAGGCGATCAGACTCTTGCCTGAGCATACTTTCGCATGCGTTCATACGCCCAAAACTTCCTTCCTGCTTCCAAACAAGCAGTTTCGAGTGTTTTTGCTCGAGTATGCTCTCCAAACACGCCTTTCACCGCAGAAATAATACCTTCTGTACCTAACCAGCGCTTTCCGTATTGCTTGCCTCGAGCCCAGTCGTCCCACGACTGGAGCTGATACTCAGCAACTTCTCTTGCTCGACGCATGCTTCCATGCGCTTTTTCTGCTGCGTTGTCTCTTGGTGGAATAGCGCTTTCAATATTGTTCTCCTCAAGAAAATTGAACAGTTCAATAGTATCAAATGCTCCATCACCCCAAAACTTATCGATTACGATTCCAAAACTTCGCAGATTAGTCATGTGTTGCTCTGCTATCTCAGGTTCAGACTCCCCTTCACCATCAATGCTCATATCAACATCTAACAAATCTTTAGTCAATGGGTTCGCAGTGATCACCACTCGAACCCAACGCCGTTTCTTACCGCCATACTTTATCCTACGATACTCACCAGCATGATACATCTTTATTCCAGTGCCGTCTGTGCTTGCACTGCAAAAACCATGTTTTGGCAATTCGAAACACGGTTCTATATTGCTCACTCGACGATTAATCGTTGAATAATCATTAAAATCAGGAAGCCCTACAAGCTTGACAAGATCTCGAGTGATGCCTTCTACCTGTCGTACGCCAATCCATTGATTCCAAACAGCTTGCTGTTTGATAAGTGATTCTGGAAACTCAAAGGGTCGTCCGCGTTTTCCCTTGTTCATCGCTTCAAGTTCTTCATCCCATGACTGCATCCAGTCGATATCGAGGAGAAATTCTCCTCGAACAACCAATTCTTCATTAATCCTCTTCCAGTCACGTTTGTCTTCACGCTTCTTTCCCCAACGTTTTCCCTTCGCATGTTTTGGCTTGACTGCCATAAAATCACCTCATACTAGTAGCTGAATAACAGTAAAGTATATAAATAGGTGTGTTCTTCCAACCTCAACATGAAAGCAAAACTAGTATGCTATGCGCTCAAAGCAAATCCTGTCACCCGCACAATGCTCCACAGAGAATTGTACGGGTACAAAGACAGCTCCAACCACGGAAAATACTCCTATGTAAGAACTGGACTCCTCAAAAAAACGCAAGCCAAACGAATCACTGACGCAGTGATTCTCATCACAGAGACTCACGCCAAAGAATTAACTAACCTGTTGCGGAAATATGGAGCCCGCACATACGTCTTCGATGTAGTCAGCAATATCAAACTCTAATTATGCAACACCCCACATGGAGAAAGGTGCCGCACGGAATTGGCCCGGCGGATCGTCGCCCTTCCCCGCTTGTCCACGTCGATGGCCGTGATCGAGGCGTTCAGCTGCCGGTATTTCTGCGCGTATCCTGCGGGAAGCCCCAGGCGCAGGACATGGATGATCATGTTCCGGATGAACCCGCCGTGGGTGGCGAGCAGGATGGTCTGGTCCGTGGCCCGGTATTTCCTGATGATGGTGTCGATGAATCGGGCGACGCGCTGATGCAGGTGGACGATCGACTCCCCGCGCGGAGGGATAAAGGAGAACCGGTCCAACCCGTGCGCTTTCGCATATGCATCGATAGAGCCCCAGGGCTTCCCCTCAAAGATGCCCATGTTGCGCTCCCGCAGCGCCTTCCGGTACTGGATCGGAAGCGGATGGTATGCCTGTATCGCTTTCGCCAGGAGGGCGGTCCGCCGCAGGTCGCTGGAATAGAGGGCATCGATCTTCTCCCCGGACAGCAGCCGGGCGAGTTTCCGGTGCTGCAGCAATCCCTTCCTGGTCAGCGTGCCCTGCCCATGCCCCATGGACACCTTCCGCCGATTTTCGGTCGTTTCTCCGTGGCGGATCAGGATGAGGCGCATGGAAAAAGCAGGATGCCGCTGGTTTAAATGGTTTACGAAAGAACCCAGTCCTACGCCGCGATCTTCAGCAGCCGCTTCAGCTTCGGCTCGTCAAACCCAATCACAATCTGCCCGTCGATGTCCGTGACCGGCACGCCCATCTGCCCGCTCTTGTCTATCATCTCCTCTGCCTTTGCCCGGTCAGCGGCCACGTTCACGTCGCTGAACGCGATCTTATGCTCTTTCAGCCACTCTTTGGTGCGGTGGCACCAGGGGCAGGTCGGCGTGGAATAGACGGTTACTTTAGGCATAAGGCAGGGTGCAAAGAAATGATATATAAAGATTGCGGAAAAGGTTATTATAGGGGGAAGGGAAAGGAAGGCGTATGGAAGGCATGGAAGCGCGTGCGCTGGAAACCAGGATGGTGTTTACCCCTGCCCAGGATTACTTTCAGCGGCAGGTGGAGGCCCACGCAGAGGCTGTCCGCAGGCAGCTGGCCGCACAGGAGTCTGTTCTTCCGGAATACCTGGCCCTCCAGCAGCGGTCGGCAGCAGAGGTGGAGGATGTCATCTCCGCGGCAAGGCAGGGCAGCATCGACATCATCGCATGATATTCAGCACGCAGGAGGGTCAGCAGGCTGCACAGCCGGACGGAGCAGAGCAGCAGGCTGCGCGGCAAAGGCGGATCCTGGACCAGATCAGCAGGAAATTCTCCCAGGAGTATGATGCGTTTATCAGTGGGATGCAGCAGGAGAGCGAGCATCAGGAACAGGCAGGACAGCGCGAGAAGCAGAAAGCCAAAAGGAAGATGGAGCGCTTCCTCCGGCCGTATTATCTCCCCAGAAACAGAGTCAGCTATTACCAGAGTTTTGCAGTCTACACCCCTGCAGGCGCCGCCATCCAGCGCGTCAGCCAGGCAGCCCTGGGAGCAGGCGTGCTGGGCAGGGCATTCCCCGGATTGGGGATCATCCAGATCCTCGACACCCTCTACGGCCAGGAGTTCCAGGAGGTGATGAAGCATGAGGTCAACCACATCCTCTACCCCTTCCTCACCGAGCACCAGATCCGGCAGAAGACCAGGCAGGAGCTGCCCTTCTACGCGAGTTTTCACTAGTTAAATTTAAATAGCGCAAAATCCGGGAATCAGGCATGTTCAGGAAAAAAGAGAGTGATGTCCAGCGTGCAGTAGAGAAGATCAGGCACGCGGACGAGCTGGCCAGCATCCGGTGGAGCGCGCTCCGCTTGGAGTGGCTTGCGGCCGCAGCCAAGCAGAAGATGGGCAGCCATCCCCTCCCCGTCGTCCGGCAGCAGTACAGCGGCCATGCCGCGGCATTGGTGGACCATGTCCAGGACATCAGGCGGGGCCTGGAGTATTTCGACAGCTGCGTCAAGAATCAGGGAAACAAGCAGATGCACCATCTCCAGGGGATCTTCCAGGGCCTATCCTCCAAGGGGAAGCAGATCAGCGAGCAGGCCGGGCAGATGCGCCTGATCCACGCCATCCATCCGGAGATCAGCGACATCACCGAGCTCTCGCGGAAGGTGGTGGCAAGCGCAGGCATCATCATGAAGGGGCATTTGCGGCGATGAACAATAAGCGGATCGGTCTTGTTATTCTGGCGCTGAGCGTCATCATCACCATTATCCTGTTCAGGTTCATCTTCAGCCTGCAGGAAGAGAGCAGGGCGCTGGGCTGCTTCACCGATGAGGAATGCATGCGCGTCGAGTCAACGCTGTCCGCATCCCACATCGCCTTTGGGGTGATGGGATTCTTCTTCGGCCTGGGGGCGTATCTTATCTTATTCACCAGAGGAGAGGAGGCAATTGTCAGGCGGCTGGAAAAGGAGCAGCAGGCAAAGAGCGACGACGAGCGCTTCCGGCTCCTGCTGCGCGGCCTGGATCCCTTTGAGCAGGAGGTGATGAAAGCGGTGAAGGAGCAGGACGGCATCACGCAGAGCACCCTCCGCCTGCGCACCAACCTCTCAAAAGCAAAAGTCAGCCAAGTGGTCTCCGAGCTCGAGAAAAGGAAGCTGCTCAAGCGCATAAGGCAGAAGAAGACATTTGGGGTATACATTGCTCTCAAGGCATGAAAGGCCCTATAAACGTTCTGGAGCCCGGATTCTGGCAGATAGCGGCGCAGCAGCCATTCGGTCTCCACCATAAGGTTTATATAACTCGGGGAAATCCTCTGGATAAAGATAGAGGAGGGGCACTATGAATGAGCATGAAGAGACCGTAACGCTGAAAAAGTCAACCATCTGGAAGGCAGGCACCGCAGTCTTCGCCATCCTGTTCGTGATTTCGCTGTTCACCGGCGGATTTGGGCTGGGCAGGACAAGCACCGTGACAGGAGGAGCAATCGTCAATCCCCCCGCAGCAGCGCCTGCACCCGCGCCACTGCCCGCGGCAAACGTCAATGCGGCAGATTTTGTGGATGATGATCCCGCGCTCGGGAAAGAGAACGCGCCGGTCACCATCGTCGAGTTTTCCGATTTCCAGTGCCCGTTCTGCAGCAGGTTCCGGACTGAGACCTTTGACCAGATCAAGAGCCAGTACATCGACACCGGCAAGGTCCGCTTTGTCTACCGGGATTTCCCCCTGACCAGCATCCATCCGCAGGCCCAGAAGGCGGCAGAGGCCTCAGAATGCGCGGATGAGCAGGGCAAGTTCTGGGAGTACCATGATCAGATATTCCTCAACCAGCAGCTGATGAGCATAGACAGCTACAAGGCCTGGGCACAGGAGCTTGGCCTGGACAGCAAGAAGTTCAGCGACTGCCTGGATTCCGGGAAATACGCAAGTGAAGTCAGCAATGACCTGAATGACGGAGCAGCGGCAGGCGGCAGGGGAACGCCCTACTTCCTGGTCGGCAATACCCCGGTCAGCGGGGCAGTGCCCTTCTCCGTGTTCCAGCAGGCGATTGAAGCGCAGCTCGGGTAAGCTGTTCTTTTTCTTTATTTTTTATTTGTATATATCCCCAGAGAGGCAGCCATCTCTTCCCGATATCGGGAGAGCAGCATCCAGCTGCTGACGATGAGCATCCCCAGGCTGAGGTACTGCCCCATGGTCAATAAGCCGATGATGGGATCGTCCTTGAAGAAGTCAATGATAAACCGGCCGATGCCGAACAAGGCAACCATGCTCCAGAACAGGAAGCCGGGCTTCCGCTCACTCTTCTGGGCAAGCAGCAGCAGGATGCCGAACACGATGAACCGTTTGAGCGCGTAATACATCTGCGTGGGATGCCGGCATCCCTCCACTCCGGGAAAGTTCACGCACCAGGCAACATTGCTCACCGTCCCCCACAGTTCCCCATTGATGAAGTTGGCGATCCTGCCGAACGCTAATCCCAGGACAGCGGGCAGGGTCAGAGTGTCCGCAAGCGCAGCGAGTGGTATGTTTTTTTTCCTGCTGAACAGCCACGCGGCGATTGCCGCTCCGATCAGCCCGCCGTGGAAGGCCAGTCCTCCCTCCCAGACCGCCAGGATCTTTCCGGGATGCGCGAAGTAATAGGCCGGCTCCCAGATGAACACGGCAAAGAAGCGCGAGCCGACCAGCACACCGACAAACAGGTAGAACAGCAGGTCAGAGATGTCATCCCGGGAAAGCGCAAGCCTCCCCTGCTTCCGCTCATGCTGCAGCCAGAAGTACGCGATGATGAAGCCGAGCAGGAAGATGATCCCGTACCACCTAATCTGCAGGGGGCCGAGTTGGAGAAGGACAGGGTCAAGGGAAGAGGTGAACATGAAAGAGGAGGGAAGAATCAGGTATAAAAGAATTGCGTTATGCGGCCAGCGGGCAGCCGGAGAGCGCGCTGAGATCGCTCAGTTGCTGGACACCAGTATACTGCTTGCCGCCAACAATCCACGTCGGATAGCTCCGGACCGCGTTCCGGCCGCACCAGGCAGGGTCCCGGTCGCAGTCGTGGTATTCGACAAACTGGAATGACTTGCCGAACATCTTCTTCTGGGTCTGGCAGTGCGGGCACCAGTCAGCACCGCCCATGCTCACCTCTTTTTCAGTCAGGCATTGCGCAAAGGCATCGTATTTCCCCGGCCCGCCCGCGGACTGGGCGATCGCATACCAGATGCCCGCGACAGCAAGCAGCCCGATGACGCTGAAGACGAATATCTTCCGGTTTCGCTTCTGCTGCGCGGCATCGCGCTCAGCCGAGCGCTCCTCCTGGCCAGCCATCCGGCGCATCCGCTTCCGCTCGGCCCTGCTGAGTTGCCCGGCATGCTGTTCGCTCTGCTCATCCATAACGGGTGAAATGCGGCGCTGGTTTTTATAGCTATCCAAAAAGCAGAGTGGACCAGCTATTGATCCTGCAGCAGCGGATGGTCCGGCTGCAGCAGGGCGAGCGCCTTGCGGAATATCGCCTTTTCATCATCCCAGTGGAGCTTCTCCAGCACCGTGTCTGCTTTCGTCCAGAGGTAGGTGTCATGCTCGCGCTCCGGCTGCTCCAGGGAGATGGGAGTGTTCATGTTTGCCTTGGCCAGGAAGACCGTGAACGAATGGAGCACATCCCCGTTCCGGAACTCCCGCTTCACCGGAAGCCGGTGGGTGATGTTGATCTTCCGCAGCCCGGTCTCCTCGAGCACCTCCCGGCGGAGGGCATCCTCGATGCTCTCTCCGGGCTCCAGGCCGCCCTTGGCGAACTCCCATCCCTTCCAGGAGGTGCTCCGGTGCAGGATCAGGAAGTAGGTGCCGCCGTTCTTGTCGTAGACGATGGCGCACACGCCGGGCCGGGTCGGGATCTCCATGCTGCGGCGGGGCGGGGGATGGTATTTAAAGATTGCTGCAATCGGCAGGCGCCCCACCCCCTTTATAAACCAGCGGTATTTATAAAGGGCAGAAGGTTTTTCTGCCTATACAAGTTGGGGGGAAAAGCCATGAAGCAAAAGCAGATACAGCGGGACATCAAGGTCGTGAACATCGTCGTCTCCACATCGCTGGAGCATGATATTCCTCTGGAGAAGATGGCAGCCACCCTCTCCAACACCGAGTACAATCCCGAGCAGTTCCCCGGCCTGGTGATCCGCATCAAGGAGCCGAAGACCTCTGCACTGGTGTTCAGCTCCGGGAAAGTCGTCTGCACCGGCGCCCGCACCATGAAGAATGTCGAGCTGAGCATCGGCAAGATCATCAAGAGCCTGGAGAAGATCAAGGTGCATATCAAGGTCAAGCCCAAGATCAATATCCAGAACATCGTCGCCTCAGGCAGCGTCGGCATGGACCTCAACCTCAATGTCCTGGCCATGAAGCTGGACAACACCGAATACGAGCCGGAGCAGTTCCCCGGCCTGGTCTACAAGCTGGCGGTGGAGCCGGACAAGGGCAGGGCGTTCAAGTCCACCTTCCTCCTGTTCTCCAACGGCAAAGTGGTCTGCACCGGCACCAAGAGCGAGAGGGAAGTCCATGCAGCCCTGGACAAGCTCATCTTGAACCTCAAGAAGGTCATGAAGAAGTAATCCCCCAATCCAGCATAGAAATGTTCAAATAGAGGGGAGGTTCCCCGCAGGAAGGGGATGATGGACGCGAGCGAGCAGATCAGGAAGTTCCAGGAATTCTTTGACGTCTATTATAAGGCCAAGATCCTCGAGAAGGTGAGCAAGGGTGAGTCCTTCCTGGTCGTGGACTTCATCGAGCTCGGGAAGTTTGACCCGGAGCTGGCAGAGCAGCTGCTCGAGCATCCGGAGGACATCATCAAGGCTGCCGAAATCGCCATAGAGGGCATCGACCCCGAGGCAAAGAGGTTCCGTGTCCGGTTCCGGGGGCTGCTCGAGTCCCGCGCGGTCAAGATCAGGGACATCCGCAGCGGGCACATCAACAAGTTCGTCGCGGTCCAGGGCGTGGTCCGCCAGAAGTCCGATGTCCGCCCGCAGGTCACCGCCGCCCGCTTTGAATGCCCGGCATGCGGCAACATCATCAACATCCTGCAGGTCGACACCAACTTCAAGGAGCCCTCCCGGTGCAGCTGCGGCAGGAAGGGGAAATTCCATCTCCTCGGCAAGGAGCTGGTGGACGCCCAGGGGATCGTGCTGGAGGAGTCTGCGGAGGACCTGGAGGGGGGAGAGCAGCCCAAGCGGATGAACATCTTCCTGAAGGACGACCTGGTCTCCCCCATGTCGGAGAAGCGCACCAATCCCGGCACCAAGATCAGGATCAACGGCCAGATCAAGGAGGTGCCGATATTCACCAAGACCGGCGGGCAGTCCACCCGGTTCGATCTCATGATCGAGGCGAATTATTCCGAGTCCGTGGAAGAGGACTATTCGGACATCGCCATCAGCGAGGAGGAAGAAAGGCAGATCCGGGAGCTGGCGCAGGATCCACGCCTGATGGCGCGCCTGGTGGGCTCGGTCGCTCCCACCATCTACGGCCATGAGAAGGTGAAGGAAGCCCTGCTCCTGCAGCTGGCCGGAGGGGTGCACAAGACGCGGGAAGGGGGCTCCATGACCAGGGGGGACATGCACGTCCTCCTCATCGGGGATCCCGGCTCCGGGAAGAGCCAGCTGCTCAAGCGCATCCAGCTGATTGCGCCAAAGGGGAGGTATGTCTCGGGCAAGGGGGCGTCAGCGGCAGGATTGACCGCTTCGGTCGTGCGGGACGAGTTCCTGCGGGGATGGGCGCTGGAGGCAGGGGCGTTGGTGCTCGCGAACAAGGGGGTATGCTGCGTGGACGAGATGGACAAGATGAGCGTCGAGGACCGGGCAGCCATGCACGAGGCACTGGAGCAGCAGACCATCTCCATCTCCAAGGCGAATATCCAGGCGACGCTGATCGCCCGCACCACGGTCCTGGCCGCGGCAAACCCGAAATTCGGCAGGTTCGACCCGTATGGAGTCATCGCTGACCAGATCAACCTTCCGCCTACCCTGGTGAACCGCTTTGACCTCATATTCCCGATTAAGGATCTGCCGGACCGGGACAAGGATGAGAAACTTGCTTCATTCCTGCTCGGCCTGCATCAGGACCCCCTCTCACAGTCAGCGGAGATAGAGACCGCTATGCTGCGCAAGTATATCGCCTACGCCAAGCAGAAGATAGCCCCCCGGCTCACCGATGAGGCAGTGGGGGAAATCAAGGAGTATTACCTGAAGATGCGGGGGAGCGGCGGCGAGGAAGGGGCGGTGAAGAGTGTCCCGATCTCCGCGCGCCAGCTGGAGGCTCTCGTGCGCTTTGCCGAGGCCTCGGCCAAGATCCGGCTGAGCAATGAGGTGACGAAGGAGGATGCGCAGCGCTCCATCGATCTCCTCCATTACTGCCTCTCCCAGATCGGGGTGGACCCGGAGACCGGGAAGATCGACATCGACCGGATCTCCACAGGCATCAGCGCGACCGAGCGGAGCAAGATCATGATCGTGAAGGACATCATCGCCGAGCTGGAGGCGAGCCTCGGCAAGATCATCCCGATGAGCGACATCCTCCGCGCCGCTGCTGCCAAGGGCGTGAGCGAGGACAAGGTTGAGGAGGCCGTCGAGAAGCTCAAGCGCTCCGGCGACATCTTCGAGCCGAAGAAGGATTTTGTCCAGAGGCTGTGAGCGGACATTTAAATAGTGTTGCTAGAGCGATACTTCTGGTGATGAACATGAAAATCGTTCCCGCAAAGCTGACGAAGCGGCTGGTTGATGAGACAGAGGAGATCGTCAAGGAAGGATGGTATGCGAACAAGTCCGAGCTTATCCGTGATGCGGTCCGGGACCTAATCCGAAAGATACGGGTGCAGCGCCTAGAGTCCGCGATTAAGGAAGATGTGAAGTGGGGCTTGCAGAGATGAAGGCATGTTCCAGTATATCATCGCCGAGGTGGAAAAGTCGCCGTAGAATTTATATACGCCCGTTATTCGGGAAAGGCAATGAAGAAAATTGTCCTCATCCTGGTTCTGGTCTCTCTCAGCCTGAGCCTTGCCTACGCCGCGCTGTACATGAACGATGTGCTGATTCCGGAAGGCCAGGCAATCCCCGATGCCCTGCGGCAGCGGGCAGAATCCGTCGAGCAGAGGCAGGTGTCAGCAACAGTCTACATCTACGCGAACAGGCAAAGGGTAGCAAAGCGGGTGAATGGCGAGATCTTCTACTTCCATAACGATCATCTCGGCTCGGCGACCGTAGTGACTGATGCTCAGGGAAACATCGTCGAGGAGAAGCGGTACGACCCGTTCGGCGTGGAGTTGGCAGGCAGCTCGAAGATTGGGTACAATTCGAAGGAGCTGGACAGGGACACGGAGCTGAATTACTACGGGGCGAGGTATTACGCCGCTGACTTCGGCAGGTTCGTGACACCGGACACGGTGAAAGACAGCTTAGGAAATCCACAGTCGCTGAACCTGTATGCGTACACATTGAACAATCCGATGAAGTTTACAGATCCAAGCGGCAATCAGGCTGCTCCTGCGTTTTATCTAAGACCCGGAAATTCCGATTCTGCAGAATATTTTGCTGGCTATATGTACGGTGTTGGAAATGGGATTGTAGGGACAGCAATCGCCTTGCCAGTACTCGGCTATGGCCTTGCAACTGATCCAAAGAATATGGTCTCTGCTGTTGCTCGGGGGATAAAAAACTTACCCGAGGTATGGGCAAATAATCTTGAGCGAGGAATGGGTTATCGTGTAGATAATTATTTTGAAGCAGGAGCGTCCTTTGGAGAATTTATTTTTGATATGTTTACACTATTCTCAACAGAGATTATTTTTTTAAAAACAAGATCAGCTATGGCAGTCTCATCAGGAATACCCTTCACGAAATATCCCCTTGCAATAGCAAGCAAAACCTCAAACCCTGTCCTAGAGAATATAAGGAAAATCGCCGCAGTTGATCCGAAGATAGGTGCTAGATTAATGGAGCTATATAGGGGTGATAAGATAGTTTATGAGCTTGATATCTTTCCTCCTGCATTCAAGTCAGATATAGCGAGTGGAAATTATCTTGGTATGTATTTTCCAAACAATGACGTCATTTCTTTGAGATCATTTCATATCGGTGTCCTTGCGCATGAAGGAAAGCATGCTACCCAGGGGGCGCTAAGATGGGGTTTGGGCGACTTTCTATCCCCTCCTAAATGGATGCCGCAATCTGTTAAAGAAGGTTATTATCATTCAATATTAAATCCAATAGAACAGCCTGCCAGGAACTTTGGGAAGAAATTTCATTGAAGAAAGTTCTGCTTGCGCTTCACATATTCTCTGTTTTGTTAATCGGTAATCGGACATCAACACCCGCTACCTTTAAATATCCCCCGCCCACCCTGTGTGCTATGAGCGCATGGGAGTCCATCCTGCTGAACCTTCCGGAAGTCGCCGGGCCGACACAGAAGCACCTGAGCTTCAAGGAAAAGCTGAAATGGACGCTGCTGGCGCTGGTCGTGTTCTTCATCCTCGGCCTGATCCCGCTCTTCGGCCTGGGCGACAACGCCCTGCAGCAGTTCGAGTTCCTCTCGATCATCCTCGGAGCTGAATTTGGTTCGATCATCAGCTTGGGAATCGGCCCGATCGTCACCGGCTCCATCGTGCTGCAGCTGCTGAACGGCTCAGGCATCGTGAAGTTCGACCTCACCACCCATGAGGGCAAGCGCCGCTTCCAGGGAGTGCAGAAGCTCCTCGCCATCTTCTTCATCGTCTTCGAGGCAATCATCTTCGTCACCATGGGCGGATTGGCCCCTCCCGCGGAGTTCGCGGGCACCGCCCTGTTCGCCCAGCTCCGCCTGCTGCTGATATTCCAGCTCTTCCTCGGCGGGCTGATCCTCCTCTTCATGGACGAGGTCGTCTCAAAATGGGGATTCGGCTCCGGCATCAGCCTCTTCATCGCCGCAGGGGTGTCAGAAAGCATCTTCACCCGGGCATTCTCCTGGATCAAGTCGCCGAACAATCCGGACGCCTATATCGGCGCCATCCCGGAGCTGGTCAGGAGCCTCACGATCGGCGATGCGATCACCGCAGGCCTCATGCTGGCAGCCCTGCTCGCCACCATCGCGGTGTTTGTGATGGCAGTCTATATCCAGGCCATGAAGATCGAGATACCTCTCTCCTTCGGCAGGGTCAAGGGCTACGGCATCCGATGGCCGCTGAACTTCATCTACACCAGCAACATCCCAGTCATCCTGGTCGCCGCCCTGCTGGCCAACGTCCAGCTCTGGGCGCGCCTGCTGCAGAATGCAGGAAGGCCATGGCTCGGCACGTTCTCCGGCAATACCCCGATCTCCGGGCTGGTGGAGTGGGTGGCGCCGCAGAATATCGTCGGCTCGGTCATCCGCGGCTCGCTCACCGGCAGCGACATCGCGCATGCCGCGGTGTACATCCTCTTCTTTATCGTCGGCTCGGTCATATTCTCCTGGTTCTGGATGCAGACCGCAGGGATGGACGCGAGATCAGTAGCTGGCCAGATGAGCGCCTCAGGGCTGCAGATTCCGGGCTTCCGGAAGGATGAGCGCATCCTGGAGCGGCTGCTGGAACGTTATATCAAGCCGCTCACCATATTGGGGGGAATCAGCGTCGGCATCCTGGCGGCGGTCGCCGACCTTGCCGGGGCCCTCGGCAACGGCACCGGCATCCTGCTCACCGTGATGATCATCTACCGCCTCTATGAGGATATCGCCAAGCAGCACATGATGGACATGCATCCCATGATGCGGAAGTTCATGCAGGCCTAACATGGTGTTTGAGAGCTTCGTCGATCCAATATTCCGTCCCTTGCTTGCCCTGCCGCCCTTCTGGGCGGTGCTCATCATCTCGCTGGCGCTCGCGCTCCTCACGACGCTGGTCTATAAATGGTTCACCGACCAGGAGAAGATGAAGGGGCTGAAGGATGAGATCAAGGGCCTCCAGCAGCGGATGAAAGAGCACAAGGAGCATCCGGAGACCATGCTCAGCATCCAGAAGGAGGCCATGCAGAAGAACCTGGAGTATATGAAGCATTCGTTCAAGCCCATGCTCATCACTTTCCTCCCCCTGATTGTCATCTTCGGCTGGCTGAACGCGACGCTGGCCTACGCTCCCCTCCTGCCCGGGCATGAGTTCACCGTGGAAGCGGAGGTCTACGGCAGCGGCATCGGGGAGCTGGAGCTCCTGGTTCCGGAAAAAGTGATCCTGCGCAGCGAGTCCGTGCAGCAGGTGCAGCAGGGCAAGGCGGCATGGCAGCTCAGCGGAGAGGCAGGGGAGTATCTCCTCCAGGTCAGGGCGGGGAACGAGATCCAGGTCAAGAAAGTGCACATCACGGAAGAGCAGCAGTACGAGAGCCCGGTGCAGGAGTACAAGGAAAGCGTCATCAGGAAGGTGTCCGTGCGCCAGGAGAAGCTGACGGTGCTCAACCTGTTCGGCTGGCGGATGGGATGGCTGATTACCTACATCCTCGTCTCAATCATCGCCACGACAGTCCTCCGGAAGCTGCTGAGGCTGTACTAAGGGATGTTTGATCCTCCATGGTTTTCTACCCATAAGCTTTTTAAATACCCCGGCAATCCTGTGCAGTATGCCGACGGGAAGACACAAGTCACGAAGCATGCGCAGGGTGCCGAAGAAGCTCCCCGGGGGGAGGACAGCGCTCCATTATGAGCGGAAGAAGCCCAAGCACGCCCATTGCGCAGGCTGTGGAGGGGTATTGGCGGGCATTCCCCGCGCATTGCCCTATCAGATACATAAGCTGCCGAAGACCGCCCGGCGGCCAGAGCGCCCGTTCGCAGGCATGCTCTGCAGCAGCTGCATGCGCGAGCGGATCAAGCAGGGGATCAGATGATCGGGATCGGAAGGGTTATCGTGAAGATCGCAGGCAGGGATGCCGGGATGCGGGGAGTGGTAGTGGACACGCTGGACGACAATCATGTGCTGATCGACGGCCAGGTCCGCAGGAGAAAGTGCAACGTCCTCCACATCGAGCCCCTGCCGGAGCAGGTGAGCATACCGAAAGGGGCAAGCCATGAGCAGGTGCGGGAAGCCCTGCAGGCCCTGGGGATAGCGGTGCCCGAGCGCAAGGACAAGGGACCGGCAACGCCGAAACAGGAAGCCCCGCGGAAAAAGGCAGCCGCCAGGAAGCCGGCGGGCAAGGCAAAGAAGGCTACTTCTGCAGCAGGGAAAAAAGCCCGCTGACATCGATTTCCAGGCCGGCGACAGGCATCTCGAGCTTGAAATTTGCCAGCACTTGCGGGTGGACCTCCCCCATCTGCCCGAGCGCCGTCTTTGCCGCGTAAATCTCGCCGACGCGCCCCGGGATGAAGCTGGTATGCTCCATGGCCCTGACCTGATAGCCGACACCCAGCATCCGGAGGAGATAGTCCATGACCTGCCGGATCGCGGTGAAGTTCGCGCGTTCCCCGCAGAGCACGACGGCGAGATGCTGGTGTTCCGTGACTCCAGTATCTGTCGGCCCGCGCCGGAAGGCCGTGCCCAGGTCAAAGAGGTTCTGGGGATATTCATGATGGGTGTTCCGGGCGAGCACGTCAAGGAGCGACGGCAGCATCCACGCGCGGAGGGAATCGTATTCTTTTGACGATGGGTTGTGGAGAAGCACTACGGGAATGCTGCTGCACATCATGCCCTGCTGCGCCGCGGCGCTGATCAGATGGTAGGTGTTCACCTCCAGAAGCCCGAGCCCGGTGAGCAGCTCGGCGAGCTTTGCCTGGAAGCGGGAGAAGGGGTCTTCGCTCCCCACCGTAGCTCCCAGCGGCGCCTGAGGGGGAAGGTTGCCGTATCCGTAGGCGATGGCGATGTCCTCGACAAGGTCTATCTGGTGCAGGATGTCCGCGCGGTACGCAGGGACGAGCGCCGATCTCTTCTGGTAGCCGTGCCCCATGGCGGCAAGGAGCCGGGGGATGTCCTGCTCGGAAAGCCGCAGGCCGAGGCGGGCGTTGACATAATCGAGGGAGAGGGGCACATTCCTCGGGGTGAAGTCCGGCGATATCCTCTTCGTCTTCCCGTAATGCATCTCCAGGGAATGGATGCGCCCGCCCATGTCGGCAAGCGCCGCCACGATGATGTTCAGGCAGGCCTGAAGTACAGGATACTGGAATCCGGAGCATTCGACAAACACATCGGTAGTTTCGGCATCGATCCTGCCGGTCTCATGCGAATTGATGATCGGCGGCATGGAGAGGACATTCCCCTTTGCGTCGGTGAATACCGGGTATTTCTCTGCGCCGGCGAGCAGGCTGCCGTAGGCGCGCCCTGCAGGATGCTGGGCAAGGATCTCCCTGCCGGTGATTGCATGGGAGAAATCCAGTGGCCGGAAGCGGATCTCGTCTGGGGGGAGCGCCTGGAAGGTGATGGGCGGCGTGATGCGCTCAAAGGGGTAGATGCCGATCGCTACCCTCTTCCGGTCCCTACCGTAGCTCCCGTGCAGCTTTTCCTGGATCCGGATGATCTCCGCGATGCGCTCGTCATCGAGCCGGAGCCCCTGGACGAGTGCGCAGGCGGTGTATGGCCGGACAGCGGCGACCGAGGGGCTGATGATCACGATATGCTTGGAGGGGGTGACTGGGTATTCCCGGAGCCCGGGGCGGATGCCCAGGAACGAGGAAAGCGCGCGGGCAAAGCCCTGCTCAGAGAGGAGGTCCGGGCGGTTGGGAAACACTTCGAGCAGGATCTCATTCCCCTCTATCTTTTCCAGGGCGACGCCAAGGCTGCTGATCCGCTCCTGGAGCTGGGCAGGAGGGATGCGCTTTCCCATCAGGGATTCCAGCACGCGCTTGTTCAGGGTTATGGTGGGCATGTCATCTCATCCATTGGCGGATCTCCCGCAGCTGTTTGATGTCGTTCCGGTAAAGGTCGCGGATATCCGTGAATGAAAAATAGTCCATGATGCTCCGCTCGAGCCCCAATCCCCAGGCGAGCACCGGGATGTCCTTCCCGAGGAGGGGGGCGGTGACCTCCGGGCGGAATATGCCTGCCCCCCCGAGCTCGATCCATGATTTTTTCAGCGGGTGGAACACCTCCACTTCCGCGCTGGGCTCGGTGTAGGGGAAGTGGGCAGGCCGCACCCGGACCTGGGAGAACCCGAGCTTGGTGAAGAAGGTGGTGATGTAGCCCAGCAGGTGCCGGAGGTTGGCGTCAGGATCGACGACAATTCCCTCCACTTGGTTCAGCTCGAACAGGTGCTTCCAGTCCAGCGTCTCGTTGCGGAACACCCTGCCGACCGAGAAGAATTTTGCCGGGAATTCCTTGAGCTGCGACAGGTACCGGGCGGAAAGGACAGTGGTATGGGTGCGGAGCAGGACCTCTTCTGCAAGATGCCTGTCCCAGGGGCATTGCCAGCCTGTGCTGCCGGTCTTGCCGCCGTGCTCATGCACGGACCTGACCGCATCGGCAAGGGGAGGGAGCGTGCCGCGGAGCACCTGCCTGCCGTCGCCCAGGTAAAAGGTGTCCTGCATCTGGCGCGCCGGATGGTCCTGCGGCACGAACAGCGCATCCAGGTCCCAGAATGCGGTCTGCGCCAGCGTGCCGCTCATCTCCTGGAAGCCCATCTCCAGCCATATCTGCCGGATGTATGCCGCCGCCTGCCGGACAAAATGCCGCCGGCCACCGCTGATGGCAGGGACCGGGCTGCGGACATCGTATGCGCGGAACGTCTTCTGCCGCCAGGCGCGGGATCGGATAAGCTCCGGGGTGAGCGCCTCCACGCTCCTCCCTCCCTTGATCCCCGCCTGGAGGGCAGCCTTGCCGAGCTCGGTCAGGGAAGCGGTCCGGAGCGTGGCGGGCTTCACCACCAGGATGCCCTTCCGCTTCTTGAGCTCCTCGTAGGCGTAGCGATCCTCATCGCGCAGGGCTGCGGGATCCCGCGGAAATGGCTGGGCAAGAAAAGCGGATTCCAGGCTGCCGCGCTGGAGCATCTGTTTTCCGGGAGCGGTGATTGATACTGCCGTGCCCTGCTTTTCCGCAGAGATGGTGATGGCCCCCTTTTTGCGGAGCAGGCCAAGGGAGGCGCGGAGCTCTTCCGGGGAGAGATGCGCCCCCTGCTGTATGGATTCCAGGGGCGTGGCGATGCCGGTGATATGCCGGAGGAAGAGGATCTCCGGGAGCCCCTGCTCCCGGTAGCGCTGGCCGTTCTCCCCCAGGGTGATCGCCTCCCGCACATCCTCATGGATCGTGATAAGGCCCTTGTTGGAGAGCCATTGCAGGGCGCGCATCACCTCGACATCCTTGAGCTTCGTCGCCGCGACAATGTCGGGAAACCTGCTGCTCTCCCGGATATGGGGAAGCACCGCGCGCTCCAGCGGATGCAGTGCAGCGATCGCCTCTTGGACATCCATGCAGAGATAGGGCGTAGCGAGATATAAAAAGGTTGTTGTTGAAGGGGCTTCCCTGAAAATCTCTTCGAGGTTGCCGTCGGCTCGGCTGCGAAAATGACCGTGTTGACCGACATTCCCCGTAAGGGACATCCCCCTTGTCGGTTTTACGTCTATATTCTGAAGAGCCTCGCAAACTGACGGCAACTACATTTTCAGGGAAGCCTGTTGAAGGATAAAGAAAAAATAAAGAAGAAAATGATCGAAATGCTCACTTGACCGGCTTCATGTTCTTCCAGTTGGCGTCAAAAAGGGTCTCCATGGAGCGGGCATAGAACGGGCTGTTCACCCAGATGCCGACATCATAGGTCGGATGCACGTCCTTGTCGTCCATCACCATGAATACCATCTCTTTGCCGTCGACGATCACGAACCGCGACTTGGTGTCCGTATGCCGCACCTCGGCGACGTTCGCGATGTCCTTTGCCGCTGCCAGGCATTCCTTGGTGATGGGAGCAGCGACACGTATCTTCACGCCCCGCTTCTTGAGCTTTTCAAAAGTCGGCTTGAAGCCCTCGGCCTTGCGCATCAATCCCTGGGAGGTGGTCATGAGGGTGACCGACTCTTCCGCGTTCCGGATGACCAGGTCCAGGTGGTTGTACAGGTTGTGCCTGCCGCGCAGGCTTCCGGAAAGGTCGGTGGGCTCCACCAGCTCGATCCCCTGCGTATGCAGCGAGTTGAGTTCGCCAAGGACCTCGGTGTTCTTGAGATCTTCCAGCCGCTGGACCTTCTCCTGGGCATCCTGGTGCATGTTCTTCTTGACCCGCTCGATCACCTCGGTGGGAGGGACGGCGATATACTTGATCGGCTTGCCGAGCTTCATGATGACAAAGCCCTTCTTCTCCAGAGACTCGAGAACATCATAGCTCCTGCTTCGCGGGACATTGGCGATGTCCGAGAGCTCTCCGGCGGTGGAAACCCCCCTCGAGAGCAGGGCCGCCCAGATCTTGACCTCATAGAGGTTCAGCGAAAAATAGCGCCTCAGCTTGCTCAAAAATTCTTCTTTTACTATCATGTTCTACCCACCCCTTTTTTCTCTTTTCCCTATTTGATTGTAACTACAGAAATGCTACTACTATTAATATGTTACTATTTTTAACCACAGACAGGTTTCACTGCAGGAGAGACCACTGGGGAGGGAGGAGGAGGGGAGGGGGTTGGTGCGAAAATCGGTGCGTATGCGTGCCCGCCCAAGGTGAAAGCTCTGCAGGAGGGTGCTCTCCGACCTGAGCGAAGCGAAGTGGAGAGGCATATCAGGCCCCGCATACGCACGAATGAGAGTTTCGCACCAACCCCAGGAGGGGTGTCTTTTCCCGAAATAATTTCCTCTTTGATATAGGTTCCGTTTTTCATTGGTTTATCATCTCAGGAATTTGGCTGCCAGCGCATAATAGTATTCTTCTGGCAGGCGTCGCCAGAAGGCTTGTTCTGGCGTTTCTGCCCGTCTTAGGTTGAGACTTCCATGAGGTCGGTTGTTGTACCAGGCTATGAACTCTTGGA
>DATDVW010000104.1:0-3499 GCA_035289865.1 Candidatus Nanoarchaeia archaeon | reverse complement strand
TTTCGTCTTCTTCCCCATCGACCTGCTCTTCCTCAGCAGCAGGAGGCAGGTCATCGAGATCAAAGAGCGCCTCCGGCCCTGGCAGGTATACCTGCCGAAACAGGCATATTCTGTGCTCATCGAGCTGCCCGCAGGCACGGTCGCAAGGACCGGGACAGCGGTGGGCGATGCGATTGTGTGGAGATAGCGTGAAGTAAAAAGAAAAGCAACGTTTATAAACAAACATCGGCTTGCCCTGCCTGCGCGCAGATGGTCCAATGGCTAAGATTTCGGCCTTCCAAGCCGACGATCCGGGTTCGAAACAGCAGGGCGCTGGCGAAAGTCCCGGTCTGCGCATTTTTCTTATGCAAAAAGGTTATACAGAAAGGATTTTAAAGCGGCAGAACATTGTGTTCTCTATGCCCAAACAGAACGTCCTGGTCATCTGCGCGCATTCCGACGACCAGATCCTCGGCCCCGGCGGCACCCTGGCAAAGTATGCGCAGCAGGGCAAGGGGATATACACCATCGTCCTATCATATGGTGAAGCCTCCCACATCTGGTACAAGCGCAAGGTGGCGGTCAGCATCAGGAAGCAGGAGTCCATTGAGGCGGATAAGGTCATCGGGGGAAAAGAGGTCCGGTTCTTTGACCTGAAGGAGGGGAAGTTCAGGGAAGGGGCGACGCCGGCGGTGATGCGCGAGCTGAAGCGGTACATCGCCAGGATAAGGCCGGAGAAGATATTCGCCCATTCCCCGAACGATCCGCACGTCGACCATCGGGCAGCATACCGGATAGTGAGGGATATCTTTGACGGATTGGGACTGCAGGCAGACCTCTATGCCTTTGACATCTGGAGCCCCTTCCATATCCTCCAGCGGGATGCGCCGAAGATGTATGTGGACATCACCCAGACATTCCCGGTCAAGCGGCAGGCCCTGGCATGCTTCCGGAGCCAGAAGATGGCCATGCTCAACCTCGGCTGGAGCGTCTATGCCCGCGCCATCATCAACGGCATCATCGCCCATGCGGGATATGCGGAGCGGTTCGTGAAGGTCAGGTGAAAAGATGAAAAAGCTCCTCATCGCAACAGACAGCTTCCTTCCGCGCTGGGACGGCATCGCGCGGTTCCTCTCAGAGATCATCCCCCGGATTGCTGCAGACTTCCAGGTGACGGTGGTGGCGCCGGGCTTTCCGGGAGAGGAGGTGGAGATGCCCGGGATCCAGCTCATCCGGATACCGGTATTCGGCTTCAGCATCGGCGATTTCACCCCGGCGCGGTTCCGCCTGCGGCTGATAAAGAAGGCGTGCGCAGAGGCGGACATCATCTGGACGCAGACCATCGGCCCGATCGGCGGGGCAGCCATCCACTACGGGAGAAAGCTGAGGAAACCGGTGATCGCCTACATCCATTCCTTAGAATGGGAGCTGGTCACCAAGAGCATCGGCGCCCGGCATCTCAAGAGCATGGTGTACCATGCCCTCACCAAGAGGATCGCGCAGCGCCTCTACAACCAGTGCACCATCCTGATGGTGCCCTCGCAGGAGATCAGCGAGATCATCACCTGGGAGGGCATCAGGACCGTGAAGACCGTGGTGCGGATGGGGACAGACATCCGCCGGTTCACCCCTGCGCAGAGCAAGCGCCTGGCAAAGCAGCAGTTGGGGCTGGACATGGACAGGCAGGTGATCGGCTTTGTGGGCAGACTGGGCAGGGAGAAGGACCCCCGGACATTATACCGCGCGTTCATCCGCCTGCGGAAGCATTACCCGGTGCACCTGCTCGTCGTGGGCAAGGGAGTACAGGAGCTGGAAGCCCTGTTCCAGGGTAAGCAGGGGGTGACATGGGTGCCGAAGACGGCAGAGGTAGAAAAATGCCTGCAGGCGATGGACGTCTATGTCCTGCCCTCCCTGACCGAGACCTCATCGCTCTCCACGATCGAGGCCATGGCCTGCGGGATCCCGGTGATCGTGACCGAGGTCGGCGCCCTCAAGGAATATATCCAGGACCGGTACAACGGCGTGTTTTTCCGCAAGCAGGACCCGGTGGACCTGGCAAAGAAGATCGCCATCATGCTCGACGACAGGCAGCTGCAGGAGTCATTGTCTGCCAACGCGCGGTTCACTGCAGTCTCCCAGTTCAATTTTGAGCAGACGGCCGCCGAGATAAAGAAGGTTCTCGCGTTGTACGGGCAGGCCTAGAGCCTCAGGCTCACGACCGTGCTCATGTTGTCCTTGTCGATGCTGACCCCGTAGAGGGTGTCTGCCTCGGATATCATGGCGTCGTTGTGGGATATCAGGACGTACTGGGCCCGGTCCGCATATCCCCTGATCAGCTTGGCCAGGCGCTCGGAATTGTGCTTGTCCAGGGCCGCATCGACCTCATCCAGCACGTAGAAGGATGCGGGCTCATGCTCCTGCACGGAGAAGAGGAATGCCAGGGCGGTCAGGGTCTTCTCTCCCCCGGAAAGGGAACGCAGGTCCAGGAATTTGGTGCCGGTGACCCGCACCTTGATGTTCACTCCGCCGGCGAATGGCTGTTCCGGATCCTCCAGCTCCAGGTAGGCGGTGCTTCCCCTGGTGGATATCGTCCCGAATATCCTCTGGAAATGCTCGTTGATGGAATTGAACGTCTGCATGAAGAGGCTTCCCTTCTTCTGCTCGATCTCCCCCATCATGTGGATAACGTCTTCTTTCTCCCCCATGAGCGTTTCCTTGCGCTTGAGCAGCTCCCCATATTCCCGCTCGACCGTCTCATAGACCTCTAATGCCCGGAGGTTGACGTTCCCGATCTTTTCCATCGTCTTCTCGAACTCCGTGATCTCCCTCTTGAGCGTTTCCTCGGGCTTGTCGACCAGGGCGGCGCCTGCATACGGGGCAAATTCCTGCTCCAGGCCCGCGATGGCCGCCGCTGCCGCCGCATGGGTCAGCGAGAGGGTGTTCTGCCGGAGCTCCAGCTTCCGCAAGTCGTCGTCTTTCAGCGTGATCTTCCCCTCGATCTTCTTGATGGCTGCCTCCAGGGCCCCCCTCTGGTCGAAGAGCTCGCCGAACTGGGCGTAGAACTTCCGCTCCTCGGCCTCTTTGGCCGCAAGCTCCTTGGTGAGCTGGCTGAGGCCCTGGGAGAGCGCCTGCATCTCCTCGCGGAATTCGCGCTCCTCTTTCTCATGCTGCTTGAGGATGCGGAGGGTGTTCTCCCGGTCCCTGCCGTGGATGTCGGTGATCTGGACGGCGATGCCCTGGGATTCGACCGTGAGTTTCCTGGCCTCATCCAGCACCTCGTTCCGCTTCTGCTCGAACGCGGCTATCTCGGCGAGTACTGCCGGATTCCTCAGGCTGGAGGCCTGGTCGCGGAGCTGCTGCCTCTTGCCCTTCAGCTGCACCAGCGCGTCATTGACCTCCTGCACCCGCTGCTCGTGCAGCTTCAGCCTTTTCTCGGTGTCGCGCTGCTGCGCAAGATAGGACTGCTTCTCTTCCCGGTTGGCGTCCAGGTCAGAGTCCTCCAGGTGGAGGCTGCGCTCGG
>DATDVW010000103.1:0-26847 GCA_035289865.1 Candidatus Nanoarchaeia archaeon | reverse complement strand
CCGGCAAGATCGGCGCTTCTTCCTCAGATTCAGGGATGTCCTGGTCAGGGAGCATCCAGTACCTCATCATGTCCACCACGGCTGCTGCCCGACGGTCCTCCGGCTGCTCCAGGATGAATTCCAGCAGCCGCCTGGCCTTTGCCAGCGGGTCTCGGTAGGGGGTGGTCATGAGCGTGATGAGCGACTCTCTCGTGTCTGCCATGGTCACTTCCTTCCTTTTTCGATGCGGGGATGACTGCCTGCCTTCCTCCATTCCTTCCTCTTCTTGCCCGCGTCGCGGAGCAGGGTGAGGAACTTGGCTGCCTGGGCTGTCCGGATATGGCACCGGGCTTCCTCGCCGCAGGCGATGCTGAACACTTTGGCGGTGAAATCTGCTGCCTGGCGCGGTGAGCGCAATTGCCGGGAGAGCAGCATGGTGAACTGCCGCTGGCTGATATGCACCCTCCTGGATGCCAGGGCAATGACCCCATACCTCGGATCCGCCAGCTGCCAGTGGAGGAACCGGAGCCTGATGGCAGTCAGGCATCGGAGTATCTCATTCAGCCTTGTGCCCGTGATGCACCTCCGGAAGCGCTGCTGGAAGAGCCGCCTGGAGAATGGATCCGTGCTGTTGGCCGAGAGCCCCGCATGGATCGCTGCGTAGAGCCCGACGAACCAGTGCGGAAACGCAGAAAGAGAACGATAGCTATGCATAACACATGCCCTCCCTGGTTACACGATGACAGTTTCCTGCGGTGAGAGCATCCAGTCCTGGACCAACTGCTCCAGGAAGAATTGCAGCCCGGTGCCGAAGAACAGCGCCAGGGCGAGCAGGACGATGAACAGCAGATAGCGCAAGATCATATCTGTGCTCCTTTACATGGGGAAAAGATTATGCAGCAGCTGTTTTGTCCGCTTGGGGGTTCATCTTTACCGGCGAGCGACCCCAATGCCTTGATGCGCCTTCCTTTTTCCAGAGCAGCAAACGGGCGAAACCTTTATATATCAATTGCTATCACCTGCTATACAGGTGATCGTGATGGAAACCGAGCAATTCAACATACGGATGCCCAAGGGTTTGGTGCAGGATTTAGGCATCATTTCAAAACTGCTGAAAGTGAACAAGTCAGAATGGGTAAAGACAAAACTCGCTGAAGATGTGCATGAGGAGAAAAGCAGGCTGCTCATGGAATTGAGCACGCTGTACGCCAATGGCATGGTGAACAAGGAAAAGATAGAGAAATTGGTCGGAAAAGAAGTCGCTGGCGAGATGGAATCCATCAAAGCTATTGCTCAAAAGAGCGCACAGCGCGGCATAGCGTATGGCAAAAAGTTCAGGAAGCTACATCCTTGACACTTCGGCGCTCATCAGCCTGGGAAGCGTCCATATCCTGGAGCAGGTGCTCAAGGTATTCTCAGTGACCACCACGGGCTCTGTGATCAGAGAGCTGGAAGATTTCGCAAAGTACGGCGACAAATACGGAAGCATTGCAAGAGAGGTGCTCGCCTGGAAAAGCAAGCTGGTGATAGAGTCCTGCGAAACAAAAGAGCCAATAAAGTACATTGAGCCGACGGACAATGAGCTGTATAGCCTTGCCTTACAAAAGGGATTGCCGTTAGTTACCGATGAGACCAAATTGGTCCACCACGCGAGGAAGAATATCGAGGTGTATTTCACGACCCTGTTCCTGGTCATGCTCGCAGAGGCCCGGCATTTCACCAAGAAAGAGGCATTGCACAAGCTGGAGGAGCTCAGGGATATCAGGAATTGGAGGAATAACATCATCTATATAACCACCCGGAACCAGCTTGAGCTGCTTTCGCCCTGAGCATCCTGAATCCTTTTGCGGGCCTGGGGGGGATTGAACCGCCGGAGGGGTGTGGAGGCCCTCGTTCCAACCATGGACAGGCCCATCCTGCAGGGAATCTGCGGAGAGCAGCCGTCGGCGTCGAAGCGTTGCCGCAGCCGGGTTCAGCGGGATGAGGTGAGCGGCTCGGCATCGTCCGCAGACAATACCTCAACGCCTCCCACGCCCTCCCTGCCTACTCCGCAGACCAGGAATGAGGTTTTTTCCCCTTCCCGTTTCCCTGCAGGGATAATGCAGCCGCCTGCCCGCAGTGCGCCGTCCAATCACGGTTGGTTTTGGCGGGCACCTGTTGGGCAGGCGGCGGAATAAGAAACACCAGCGGAACAGTGCATAGTGGAATGATTTCCTCGTCTTTGGCCTTCCCCGTCTCCGCCGTGTACCCGGGGCATGTGGCGGGCATTTTTCCGTCTCCGGTAGAACTTCGGCGACCAGGGCCGCAGCGCGATGGCGCAGCGGGGTATCCGGGGCCATCCCATTTTGAAGTACTCCCGCCGTCTCGCGCGCATGCGCTTCGCCCATTTGTAGCGCTCCAGCTTCTTCACCAGCGGGATGCCTGCCGGGTGCTCTTCTGCCTGCTGCGGCGGTACAGCGATCTCAGGCACATCTTCAGGATCCTGGCGCCAGAGGCGGCGGACAGTGACCCAGCCGCGCGTCAAGAAGTCCATGAATTCCATACATCAGCTGCTCCTTCCTCCCCCGAGGATGGGAAACGTTAGGGCGATGTAGCGCCCTCTTTCATCGCTTGCAGAAGAACCCGGGCAGATTCCACGTACTGCTCCAGCCGGTCGAGGAACAGCACCAGAACAGAGAGCATTTCCTGGGAGGAGGCATTGGCATCCCGCCCGGCGAACGCTCCCTGGAAGGAATTCAGGACATCCAGGTACTCCAGGTGCACGAGCAGCGCGGCGCGGCCGGACTGGAGATGGCAGAGCGCTGCCACATCTTTTTTTTGCTCGGCATTCCCCCGGTTAATCGCCGCCCGGAGGGAGTCGTCATACTCTCCCAGGACAGCACGGCACTCGGCGACGTGCTGGGCAAAGATGCCAGCATCCATGACCACATTCTGGGCGCTGGCTGCGCTGCATGCCAGCAGGAGCAGCAGGGAACAGGCATATCTCTTCATGGCGGGCTTTCTCCTCTGCAAATGGTGATTTCGTGCCGACGGTGAACTATCCGATGGGGATTCCGAAAGCTCATTGCGCCCTTTTCGGATGCTTCGTTATCCTTTTCCGTTTATCCCCCCATTGGATAGTCCCATTCCGCTGTTCCTTGAGTAACCACAGCAGCAAGCCGAGAACCATAGCGGCGAATGCGATGACCGGGTTTTGGTTTGGCCTGTGGTGGTAAATCAACAGCGCCAGATGGGGGGCAATGAGGCAGCCGGTGATTCCCGCGAGTAATACCATGAATATACACCATTCCGTAGAAATTAGTCGGAATCGCCGCATCACCAGCTCTGGCGCCACATACCCCATCAACACATAGGTGAGGTAGAACAGCGCCAGCAGTGTGAAGTCGTCAACCAGAAACAGCTCCTTCAGGGTTTCCATTTCACAACCCCTTTCTGTTACCTCCAACACCTCTTCCCTTAAAACGAGACGAGCGTTAACCATATCCTACCTGATCTGCATCCTTTCTTGCCGCATCAGCTGCAATTATGGATATATCCTCAGGAATACCCATCCCACAATCACCGAGCCTATCGCCAGGATGTGGAGCAGCTGCACGTGCGCCGGAGCGAGGATAAAGAAAAAGGATATCCCGGCGCCAACAAACAGGATCCAGCTGTTCAATTCCCTGCTCCTCGTCCGATTCATCAAGCAGCGCGAGAACATGCCCAGCAGGATCACTGATTCTGCCCAGTATAGGATCAGCTGCAGCAGCAGGGTGACCGAGCTGACCAGGACGACGATGAACAGGACTGCAGCAATTCCGATGCCGATGCCTACAGCGCGATCCGAGAGGCCCCACTTTCTCCTGCGCGGGCGCGGAAGGCGTATCTGCAGCATAATGCCTTCTTTTCACGTATTTTCCCACAACCGCTCCAGCGCAGCAATGCGCCTGCTGATCGGCGGATGGGTAGGAAAGAGATTCCAGCGGGGATGCAGCGCCAGTGGCTGGGCAGACCTTAGCTTCTGCAAGGCGGCGATGAGGGGCTGCGGCGTTCCCATCCGGTCGGCAGCGGCAGCATCAGCGGCGAATTCCCTGCGGCACTGCGCCAGGGACCAGGAGTAGGACAGGATGCAGTAAAACACCGCAATCCAGAGGTAGGAGAGCAATGGAACATCCAGATCCGCAGCTGCCAGGATGATCACCGGCAGGAGAATGCCCAATGGCGCAACGAGCAGCCCAAGCAGCTGAATTCCCATGAAGCCTGGCTGCCTGGCATGCGCAAATTCGTGCGCCAGGACCGCAGCAAGCTCATCAGTATCCAACAGCTCAACAAGCCCCTGGCTGATCTGGAGAGTGGTAAAGCGGGGGAATATCAGCCCAAACATCTCTGCCCGGGGCTCTGAGACCGGAGAAACATGAATGCGCACCAGCCCGGACTTCGGGGCTACCTGGTTAAGCGCACGGGCGAGGGTTGCGGATTTCCATGGCTTCGCCGTCCCATGCCTGCGCTTCTTTATGCGGGAATAAAGAACGACTCCTATGCACATATTCACCAGTCCGATGCCCCCGTACACCAGCGCAAGGAGACGGAACGGTTCTGCCGGCACCAGGAGCATCAGGACGGAGAGGTAGCATCCGACGGCAAGCAGATACAGCAGCATGGCTCCGCGGGCTTTCCACTGGTGCGCCCGGACATTGCTGCGGAACACCGCTATGCTCCTGATCGCTTCATCCTGAAGGGATGGTTTGCGATGCGCCCAACTGCAGAACATCGGCCGCTTGATCCAGCGCGCGGCGGATTCTCCAGCGGGGGTACTGATGAAAGCGATGAGAATCAGCGGCACTTCCCAAGAACCATCCGTCGGCAGCGTCCAGATGAGGTTGACGGCAAACACGAACATACAGAGAAGGATGAACGCGGGAATCATCGCCGCCAATGGCGGCAGCGGCTCAGCCCAAAAAAATCCGGTGAATTTGGGAACGATCATCACCGGCACGAACCCCGCGGCGAACCACAGGATGAATGCCGCGAAGATGAGCAGAGAGTAGTGCTCCATTGTTCACCTCCATTTATGCGGTGTGCGAAAGCGGTTGGATTGCGGCTTCATGCATTGTACTTCGCCACCAGCAGCACTCCAACAGCCACCAGACCGTAGCCGAGGAACTGCATGGGGTGGATCCAGCCGTAGCCCATCGCCCATTTCACCAGGACAGCGTATGCCGTGATGGTGATCGCGCAGGTGGTGACGAGCGCGACGCTGCCCCCTGCGGAATAGGCGGCGATGTAGCAGAGATTGCCTGCGCAGAGCAGGATGCCGCAGGCGAGGATGGAAAGATGCTGCCCTGCGGCTGGCCACTGGAGGGGCTGGAACTGCTGCCAGAAAAGCAATGCGATCCAGCCGAGCGCCGCCACGATGCTCTGGAAGAGGGCAAGGGTGACTGCCGGAGAGATATCCCGGAGCCTGGCCCAGAGGATCACGTTTTCCACGGCGAAGAGGAATATCGCTGTGTTGATGAGCAGGATGGGCTTCACCAGCGCCTCCTAATCTGTTTGAGGAAGATTTTTAAACCTCAGCCTCCCGGAGCCTGCGCATGGCAGTCTGCCCCTTCTGCAACCGCTCCCGGCATGTCTCCCGGATGGGGAAGCGGAAAACGAACATCGGGAGCAGCCAGCGGTTCTTCTGCACCTCATGCAAACGGAGTTTTGTGCAGCGCACCCCCTTCACCAAGCGGCACTACCGGAAGCAGGTGATCGAGGATGCGGTCGGCCTCTACCGGCACACCAGCCTCTCGAAAGCGAGGAAGCTGCTCTGGCAGAAGGACCATGTGCATGTGGCCCGCTACACAATCTCCCGCTGGTTCAAGCGGTACTTCTGGCTCTTCCGCAGGTGAGACAGCGGCACTTTTCCCGTCGGAGAAACCCTCCTTTGTTGGGACATTTTTGGGGAAAAAAATGGCATCGGCAAGGCCATCCCCGGCAACAAGAGAGGGCGCATGCAGGTGATGCGGCGCATGTGCCCTCTCTTTCCGGATTTATGGATTGGACTGCTGGAAACAGGATGTGCTGCTGGACATCTCACTGCCAGGCCATAACCTCGAACATCCGCAGGCCGCCGTATAGACTCCTTTCAGAACGCCAGCCGGAATCCCAGCGTCCACCAGAGCTGGTAGTGCTCGTTGACTCCCTCCATCGGGACGATGGCGTAATGGAGGTTGGCGTAGATCGATGTCTTTCCTGGACCAGGCGCCTCGATGCTGCCGGACAGGTCGATGTCGCTGATCCCGGACGTGGGGATGAAGATGTGGTGGTTGAACCCTGCTGATGCGGCGAAGGCCATCAGCGCCTTCTTGGGCAGCTGCACCGGCTGGGAAATCCCCATGCCTGCGTAGAAGCCGTGCTGCGACTGCACCAGGCCGCTGAGCAGCATGGTGGGGGAGAGGAAGACATTGCCGGTGATGCTGGCCTGCACCTCCTGGAAATCCGGGGTGGAGAGCGGGAGGTTCCTCACGAAGAGGTAGCGGATCGTGCTTGCTGTCCAGGTGAGGCGCTCCCCTTTCCTGGTGTAGCCAAGGACCAGATCCGCCTCATCCGCATAATCAGTCTCCGGCCGCTCCTCCGGGGATGCGGAGCCGAACAGGGTGAGCCAGAGCCCGGTGCGGGAGGTGTAGGTCAGCGTCGGCTGGATTGCCGCGCGCCGCTCCGGCTGGAGCAGGAACCCGCGCCAGAGATACTCGCTCCGGTACGGGACATCCAGCGTCCATTGGGCGCGGAGGGGCGGGGCGAGGACGCAGAGGAACAGCAGGGCGGTGAGGTAACGCATGCATCCCTCCTTTCAGGGAAGGCGCTGCTGAACTGCTGTGCAAAGTTGGCTGTTGCGGTCAGTTTCCCTTCAGTCCCCGCCACATCAGGTAGATCACGCCAGCGATGATGGCGCCGCCGATGAGGTACGGCAGCGCGTGCCAGAAGATGATCAAGACCAGGCTGATGATGCCCAGGGCCAGGTTGAGCGTCCAGGAGGCCAGCACGAGCGCGATCAGGCCAACCGCGATCAGCACGGCCTTTCCGCCTCCGCCTTTAATCCCCCAGAGGGAGCGAAGCTGCGCTGCGATTTTGGTGCTCATCAGGGTTCTCCTCTTGATGAAAGGGCGGGTGATTCATTTGACATTGCTTACTTCTTCGCTTTCGCGAATTGGATCACGTTGCCGCGGAGCATGGCCTTGACAACATCGCCATCAGCAACCGCGCTTTTGCGGACAAACACGGCGAGCCCGTTCGTCAGCTCTTCCTGGATGGCCCGCTGGACCGCGCGCGCTCCCGAAGCAGGATCATGTCCTTTCTTCGCAAGGAAGCGCACGACGGCTTCAGGGACCTGCAGCTTGAGCCGCGGGTTGCTCAGGGAGGACTCTATCTTCCCGAGCTCGAGCCGCACGATCTTCTGGATCTCCTCCTTTCCCAGCTCTCTCAGCAGCTGGATGCAATGGATCATGCTGATGAAATCAGGCGGAAAGATGTGGGAGAGCTGCTGCCTGATGTCCACCTTAGGATCAGCCGGCAGGCCGGTGGTCATGATGATGACCGCCTGCCTGAAGTTGATGTCCCTTCCCCGGTTATCCTGAATCTGGCCCTGGTCCAGGATGCTCACCAGGCGGCTCAGGATCTCCGGATGCGCCAGCTCGACACGGTCGAACAGGACGACGCATTGCGGATGGCCGCGCATGTCCTTGATGAACTGGTTGCTGTCGTCATAGCCGACATATGCGGGTGGGGCGCCCAGGAAAGTGTTTGCCTGGATGCTGTCCTGGAAGTTCTGCATGTCCAGCCGGACCAAATGCTGGTTCAGCACCAGCGCCAACTGCTCAGCCAGATAGGTCTTGCCCACTCCGGTCGGCCCGCAGAGAAGGATGCTGCCTATCGGCCGGCGCTCATCATGGATGCCCAGGACATGATCTATCACTGCTTTGCATGCCTTATCCTGGCCAACCACGACGGAAGTAAGCTGCCCCAGCAGATCCCTGTCCGAATCCAGCACCTGCGCGCCGGTCCAGAGGGCGATCACCTCGTGCAGATGCTTTCGGGTGACCTCGCCGCCTGCTGCGCGCACCCCTGCCGCATCAATGAGGTCTATACTCTTGTCCGGCTGCCTGCGGCCCGCCAGGTACCTTCCGGTAAGCTGCACCGCCTCCCGGATGATCGCTTCCGGATAGGCTGCCCGGTGGTACTGCTCGTATTTGGAGATGATGCCTTTCAGGATCAGGAAAGTGTCCTCCTCGGACGGCTCTTCCACCCGCACAGGCTGGAAGCGGCGCTCAAGCGCGGCGTCCTTCTCGATGTAGCGCTCGTATTCATCAAGCGTTGTCGCGCCGATGCACTGGAATCCTTCCCGGGAAAGCGCCGGCTTGAGCAGGTTGCCCACGTCAGATGCCCCGTCACCGACGATAGTATGCAACTCATCGATGAAGAGGATGACGTCACCTGCCGCCTCAATCGCCTTCAGGAGGCTCTGGACACGCTCCTCGAGCGCGCCGCGGTGCCCTGTGCCCGCTTTCAGCGCAGTCATGTCCAGGGAGATGATCCGCTTGCCTTTCAGCGCCTCAGGCACGTTGCCCGCAGCAATCTTCTGGGCAAGGCTCTCAGCAAGCGCGGTCTTGCCCACCCCTGCCTCGCCGATGATCACCGCGTTGTTCTTCTTGCGCCGCAGGAGTGTATTGACCAGGAGATCGGTCTCCTGCTCACGGCCGATGATCGGATCCATCCTGCCATCTCTGGCGAGCTGGGTCAGGTCCCTGCCGAATGCGGCAAGCGCGGATTGGGCCTCATCCGCTGCCTTGCCTTGGACCTGCGCACCATCTGCGCGAGGGCTGGAGAAGGCCGCTCCCGGAACACGCTGTGCACCAGCCGGCCTGCCGGCGATGATTCCCGGAGTGCACCCCAGCTCGTCCTGCATTTTTTTGATGTCTGCGCCAAGGGCGGTGAGCACCGGGCGCACCAGGGTGTTCTCGCCCTGCAGAAGCGCAAGCGCGAGCTGGTTACGGATCACTGATGTTGCCGCCGGGCTATCTGCGCCTGCCTCCTGCAGCGCGAGGCTTGCCAGCTTGGAGGCCTGGTTGGTCACCTCTTCCACTGCTCCCGGACGCTCGCGCTGCCCTGGCCGGTGGCTCCATACCTTCTCTGCCGTTATCCCCTGCCTGCTGAAGATATCCCCGGGAAAATCAGGGATCAGGGATGCAAGGAGGCAGAGCGTGTCCGGGCTGGTGATGCCTGCCTGGTCGCGGTACGCAAACATCCCATCATAGATCGGCCTGAGCGCGGCGATGATGGACTGCCTGATTACATGCGGTGAAGTGCCTGGGCTCCTCACCTGACTGATAGGACTGCTCATGCTGCCCTCTCTTTCACTCGGAATGGCTCAACCCGGGGAAATTGCTGCCGTGCTCATTGCTTGAGGCAGCCCCAGCCTGCTTTTGACCTGATGCGCTGAGGCTGCCGGTGCTGTCCGTCGCCTCAGTCCTTGCCTGTAAAGGGATCGAATCTCCTCTTTTCCGGCCCAGTCGGCCTGAGCACAGTGATCGCAGATGGGATCTCTACATCCGCTTCCTCGCCCTCCCTGATCGAGAGCCGATGCCGCAGCTTGAAATCTTTGATGCACTGGCGCACCGAGGGATCGAGGCCCTGGCTGCGGATCTCCTGCATCATCTCATTGAACCAGGGTTCGTACTTCACCTCCGGCTTACGCGGGCTGAGTTCCGGGATTGGGGCATCATATACGATCTTTGCCCCTTCGGCAGGAGTGCCGTCGCTGTTGGTGTAATACTGCGACAGGACGATCACCCTGGTGCCCAGGTAGAGCGCCTCTTCCAGCGAATGGGTCACGAAGAGGATGGTCATGTCTGTGCTTGCCCAGGTCTCCAGGATGAAGAGCTGCATCATCTCCCGGGTGCTCTCGTCCAGCGCGCCGAAGGGCTCATCCATGCAGATGAGATCCGGCTTCATGATCACTGCCTGGGCGATGGCCGCGCGCTGCTGCATGCCGCCGGAAAGCTCAGAGGGATATTTTCCTGCTGAGTCCGCAAGGCCGAATCGCTCGAGGTATTCCATCGCCCGCCTGCGGTGTACTCTCTTCTTGCCATAGTAGTAGAACGGCCTCAGAATGGGGGTCAACAGCCTGGTCTCCTCAAGCCTCAGGCCGAGCGCTACGTTCTCCACCACGGTCATGGTAGGGAACTGCCCGTGAGTCTGGAACACCACGCCCCGGTCCCGGTTAGGGTGAGTCACGGGGATTCCATTCACCAGTATCCGCCCCTGATCCGGCGGCTCGCTTCCCAGAATCGTCCGGAAGAGCGTGGACTTGCCGCAGCCGGTCGGCCCAAGGATGGTCACGAACGAGCCTGCGCTGATCGCCAAGTCAACGCCTGCAAGGACAGTCTTCATCCCTGCCCGGCTGTCTCCCTGGGGATACCGCTTCCAGAGACCCCGGATATCCAGCAGAATAGGCTGAGTGGGATCCCGTTTTGCCGTATCAGGAAGCAGGCAGTACGGCGCCTGTGCCATGGTACGCCTCCTTTGGTATGCATTGTTAGGTGGTGAGTGTCCAGCGCCGACGCCTGATCCAGGCAAGCACTGCCTGGTCAACCAGGAACGTGAGCAGCGCGAGCCAGACCACATAGGCGATGATGAGATCCATCTGGATGAATCTCCGGACATAGAATATCTGGAAGCCCAGGCCTGCGTTCGCTCCAAGGGATTCTGCCGCGATGAGGAACAGGATGAGCGGCTTGAAGCTGAGCCTGATCGTGTTCATCACATCCGGAAATATCTGCGGGAACACGATGAGGTGGGCGATCTCCATATTGGAGGCTGCGAGCGTCATTGCCTTAATCTTCTGCTCGCGCGGCACGCTGCTCGCCCGCTTGTAGGTGTCCAGGCAGATGGTGGGGAACGTGCCGATCACCATCAGCGCAACCTTGTTCAGCTCCCCCACTCCGAAGACCAGGATCAGGATGGGATAGAGGGCAAGAGGAGCGATCTTGTCCGCGGAATAGGTCATGAACTTCAGCCATACTGATTCCCAGTACGGGAACACCCCCATGTACAGGCCGAGCAGCACTGCAAAGGAAAGCAGCAGCAGGGCCTCCAGGAAGCGGGTGCCGCTGGCGATGGTGTCCTTCCACAGCTTGTTCTTCGGGATGGTAAGCGCCATCCTGAAGGCGCTCAGCAGGATGCCCCGGTCAAGGCTGGTCCACCGCTGGACTCCCGGGCGGTTCTCAAAATCCTGGAGCCAGGGGTAGTGGTCGTACAGCGTGGTCTTTTCATTCTCCGGCAGGACGGTCACCTTCAGGAACGCAGTCCCGATCTTGCCGATGGTCGGCATGAACTTGTCCTCCGGATTCTCCCGATGGCGCTGCTCAGAGAAATACATGTAGCTGAAGAGCAGCGTGGCAAAGGGAAGCAGCGAGAGGAACAACGCAGCCCTCGGGCCTGGCCTGCGCATGATGCTGAACGGCCGATGGATGATGCTTCCCAGAGCATTGCGCATCTGCCGCTGAAACTCTTGGATGCTGAAAATGAGCACCAGAGCTGTTGCGATTGTGTATACGACTATCGCTACCCCGGCAATCCCAAAAAGCCAGTACGCAGTCCAGAGCAGACCATAAGCCACCCCGAGTAGAGAATAAGCCAGATAGTGTGCCATATCTCCTGCCACTCCTTTCCAAAAAAAGAGGAGAGGGGCTTCCGCATGCTGATGCAGTGCAGGGGAAGCCCCTCCCTCCAGATGATGAGCGCACGCGCAGCGCTATTTGATCTCGCCCCGGGCGTGCATCTCGGTGAACTTGCTGTCAAAGGTCATGAAGACCCGCTTCGGATTTCCCAGGACCGAGCCGTCCGGGAACCTGATGCCCATGAAATCCCTGGTCTTGGCGTCCTTGAACAGCCCGGCGTCCCAGCAGAAGTCGAAGACCTGTCCGGTGACCTTCCGCAGCTCTGCGCTATCCAGGTAAGCTGCCGCGGCCTGTGAGGTGGTGTACAGCATGGTGGTCTTCAGCTGCTCCCGGAACTCCGTGGCCGAGCAGGGTGACTGCGCCGCCATGTGCGCGATGGCGCGCCGCTCTTCCTCGCCCCGCGTGGACATGATGGCCATCACCTCGTACCAGGCGCCGACCAGGGCTTTCCCGGCATCCGGATACTGCTCCAGCAGCGGGGTGGACACCACCAGAAGATCCTGGATCTCCCCAGGAATCTTCGAGCTGTCGAAGATCTTGGTGGAGCCCGGCATCTTCATGATGCTCATCACGTGCGGATTCCAGGTGGCGACGGGCTTGCCTCCAACGAAGACCAGCGGGATGTCGGATTCCTCCAGGACAAATTCCAGCGGGACATCGGCCTCGGCCATCCCGGTCATGGTGAGGAACCTGCTGTACAGGTACTGGGAGACCGTGCCTCCGATCAGGGTCAGCTTCTCACCCTTGATGCTGGCCATCCCCTTCGGAAGGATGATGGCGTCATTGCCGTTGGAGTAGTCGCCCATGATCAGCACGGTGCTTGCCCGGCCGGTGGCTGCTGGCGCGATCATGCAGTCCATGTTGGTCATGACACAGGCGTCTGCCTGCTCTGCGCTGTAGGCCTCGATCGTCGGCCCATATTGCGCCTGGTCCATCAGGACGAGGTCGACGTTGCACCTGTCGCTCCACTTCTTCAGGATGCCCCTGGCTGCGGCGAATTCCCACGGCATCCAGCCGGTGTAGATGCTCCAGGCGATGCGGACCCGCGGCCTCCGGGACTGCGGATGCGCGGCGGACAGCGGCAGCATTGCTCCCATCCCTCCGATGATCGAGCCCCGGAGGAACGTACGGCGGGTGACGATATGGTGCTGCTTCATGGTGTTGCCTCCTTCTTGCATTTGAGATGGTGATGCATGGTACGTGGATTCTTGGCCTGCTGACTGCCGGGTACTGCGTGTACAGATACCGGAAGACTAATTCCCGGAGGCCTCCCCGAAAATGGGATCCTCTGTCCGCACCTGGCTGCCGCGTTCGGCGTGCCGGATGGCTTTCTCCGCATCCGCTGCCATCAGCCCCATCTCGGCGATGACCTTCTGCATCGTCGGAAGCGCGGTGCTGTGGAAGGTCTGCACATCTTGGATTGCCGCTTTCAGGTCAGCGAAGGATTCCTTCAGCTTTCCCATCTCCAGCTGCGAGCTGGCGGCTTGCTTATGCACCCTGACGCCCTGGGTCCGGAGCCGCCTGGAGGTGTTGGCGATCATATCGCTGGTCACCCTGTTGACTCCTTCGATCTTGTCCAGGGTGATTGCCTGGTCGTTCAGCGCCAGGGCAACCGCAACCGCAACATTCAGGGCGGTGATGGTCACATTGTCTGCCCGCTGCACTCCCCTGATGAGCTCGCGGTTATTGCTGACGATCATCTCCAGGGCGAGAAATCCCTGCTGGTTCACCAGCAGCTGCTGAAACAGGTCCTGGATCCGCTGGCGGAGGGGGAACAGGAGCTGCTGCTCGACAAACAGCCGCTCATCGCCGTCAGCAAGGCCTGCTATTTGCTCTGCCAGCAGATCATCCATCCTGCGGCCGATCGCAATCCAGTACTGCAGCTCGACCGTCGCCTCGCGCATCTTCTGCTGGTCATCAGCATGGATCTGGTTGTTTGACCTGAGCTTCTCCGCACCGAGATGCATGCTGTTTCGGATGCGCTGGATGACGATCTGACAGCTCTCGAAGCGCATGAAATACTTCTTGATGTGGGGGCCGGCCAGCGGCGCACGGCCGAGGAGCCTGCTGAACCAGCCAATCTGGTCCAGCTGCACCGGGTCGAGCCGCTCCACCTGCAAGGTCAGCTCGACGAGAGAACCGGCCACTTCACCCCCGCCGCTTTCCTTTCCTGCGTTGAGGTTCTGGATGGTCTCCTGAAGCATCAGGCTCTCGCTTGCCGCCTTGGCCGCTTCCATGGCCCTGCCGCCGAAGTTGTCGATGGCGGCCCTGCGTTGCTCACGCGTGTACGTCTCTGCATTGCCCCGATTGAGGAGCTTACGGACCGCCTGATCAGCCTGCTTCACCACCTTGGGGTCCTGGAGCAGCGAATCGCTGACGCTGACCTGATCCCCCTCCTGGAATACCTGGAACTCAGGCTTCTCAACGGTCTCCGGGGTGGCAACCTGAAGGGTATCGCCAACCGTTCTTTCCGCGACGGCGGCAACCGGTTGCTTGCCTCCGCCAGCCTTTGCCGCTTTCCGTGGGCTCATGCTTGACTTCTCCTCTGTTTGGCGTTGATGAATTGCGATGGCACCTGATTGTTCGTCGTGGAGCTTCTCAATCCAATATGCTCGCCCCTTTCCCCTTCTGGAAGATCTTCTGGAGCCGGCCAAGCTCTTCCAAAGCCACCTCCATGTTCACCGCTGCCTGCCGCCCTTCACCCATATTGTCCATGCCCGCGATACTGGCGGCGGTCTGGTCAAGATGAGCCATGGCAGCAGTGTTCTTCTCCAGCAGGTCGTTGATCTCGCGAATCCGCTCCTCCCTCATCTGGAGCGTCATCTGCAGCTGCCCGATCTGCTTCTCTCTTGCGGGGCTTCGCTGCTTCTGCGATTCCAACTCCCCTAGTTTCCGCTTGATGTCACCCGCATCAATCGGGCTGATGCTGTCCAGGCAGGCGGCAACCTGCTGCAGGTTGTCCAGGATATTCTTGTAGACCTGCTCCGCCATGCCGAGGAACCTGCTGTGCGCTAGCCCTCCCGCGGGAATTTTCCGCTGGATGACACTCACCAGGCTTTCGAACTTCTCTTTCAGGAGGTCAATCTGCCCGACCCCTTCCGGACAGCCGAGCTTATCCAGATCCCATTGTACCCTCTGTATGATCAGCTCACTCTGCCTCTTCATGTACCCACGCATGCGCTCGATGTGCCGGTACTCGATCGCATCTCCCCGGAAGAACCGGTTGAAGATGTACGAGCCCGCGCAGACCAGCAAGGTTCCCGTGAATGCCAGGAAGGATGACGGCGTGAAGCTGACTACCAGCATGTACAGGGCAGACGCCAATGCGGCCACTCCTGAGTATACCGTAACCGGGTTCTGGTTGATCTCGGACCGCACTGCCCGGGTGATGGCGTCGGTCGAGAAATCCATCTCCTGCTGCGGCTGCGGCTCTTCACGTATCCGTGGCTTGATCTTTCGTCCCACTTCTGCATCACCTCCTCTTCAGAACGGGTTATCCTGCACCGCGAGGATTTCCACCCGGGAGTGCCGGTAGCGATAGCTGCGGCTGCTCTCCCCGGAAATGGGAGCCGGAGGCTTGGATGATCCCGCCCCTTCCGCGCGGATACGGTCCGGGTCCATGTTGAACACCCCGACCAGGCGCTGCACCACTGCCTGCGCGCGGTTCTGGGAGTTTTCCGTATTCAGCCGCTCATCGCCGCCTGGTGAGGTGTGCCCCCGGACGATGATCCGGTGCATCGGGTAGTTGTTGATCAGCTTGGTGGCGAGACTGTCCACGGTCTCCTCACCATCCGGTGAAAGCGCCTCATTCCAGGACTGGAAGGTGATGTCCATCGCCTTGAACATGGCGAACGGCTGGAGCTTCATCCACTGGGCATCGTTGAGCTGCTCGAAATCGATCCGCTGCGCAGCGCCGCCAGCCGCCCCCATGACCGAGGTCTGGGCAAGCTCCTCCAGGATGCTGCGGTTAACGATAATGTACGGGTTTCCCTTTAGGGGATCCCCCTTGAGCGTCCCGGAGTTCACCAGCACCTCGGTGCACGCCAGGATGGATTCAACAAGGCCCTCACCGGCGCCGCTGCCGCCGCCGGGATTGATGCCGAAGAGCTGGCTGCAGTTCTCGGCCAGGTCAAACCACTCGACCGTCCCGAGCATTTTCCTGACATTGTCCTTGTCGAGCTTCATGGACCTGCCCATGCCATCGAGCATCTCCTCCCGGTTGCTCGCGTAGGATGTCATGACGCTGAAATACGTCCGCAGGAAGCTGATCATGTCCTGCCGGCGCTTGGTCACGAAATCCCTGTGGAAGGCGAATGCGTCGATGATATAGCCCCGGAACTTGTCCGAGCCGAACACATAGCTCATCCCGTCCATCTCCAGCAGGCGCATGATGTTCGGCTCCCAGGTGACGTAGAAATCCCCTCTCCCGTCCCGGGCCGCCTGCAGGAGCTCTTCAGTGCTGTTCACCTCCATCCGCCAGCCGCTGGATTTCCTCAGCAGGTCCAGGCCGAAATCATTGATCATGAGATCGATCAGGAAGCTGCTGGGAGAATCCGGGATGTATACCCAGGTCTTGGACGGGTCATTGAGGTCATTGACGGTAAATGACGGCCCGACATTGAAGCCGACAACCCCGTCTGCCTTGCGGCTCTCGCTGATCCCTGCGGTAAAGACCCCGGGATACTGGTGTGCGGCGCCGTGCTGCAGATAGCTGTTCACCGGGAGCACGATGCAGTCGTACTCGCCCTTGCTGAACTTCTCGAGCCGGTCCGCATAGGCGCCGCCGTCATTGGTGAAGATGATGCTCATCCCCCGCCGGGCTGAAAGCTGCTTCATCAGCGGCGAGTTGATGAACCAGTAGCCCAGGTAGTCGTCCCCGCCGATCCGTATGGTGGCGGATGATTTCGCCGCGTCCGATGTCAGCCGCTGTTCCCGCTCGAACAGCCACGGCATCATGAACCGGTAGGCGACGATCCCCACGACGGCCAGCAGGAGCAGCAGCAGGGCCCCTTTGGTGCTGTGTTTCATGGCCATACCGATACACCTCCTCGCTGAGTGTGTTGTGCCTGGTGATTGCTCATTGCTGGAGCCTGATACGGCGGGCTCCGCAGGAGCTGGGTTCCGCGGAATGCGCCATCGCGTCTCCCAGCTCCCGCCTTTGCCCGGCCGCCTACTTGAATTCGGCGACGAAATCCTCCGATTCCGCCTGGACCACGTCCTCGAGGGCTGCGGCCAGCTGGTTGAAGTCATCGGCAGCGACGTAGCTGGAGACGTACTTCGGGTTGTTCAGCTCGTGTTCCCTACCGATCCCCAGCCCAATGGTATGGGCGGTGATCCCGGGGCTCTGGAGCATGAAGTTCACCCCGTTCATCAGGTCGTCTGTCGCATCGCCGTCGGTCACCAGGACGAGGTGGAACTCACCGTAGTCGAGCTGCCTGGATTTCTGCTCAAGCAGCTTCTTGGTGCCGAAGATGATGGATTGCCCGAGCGGAGTGCCCCCGCCTCCCTGCAGCGTATTGACCGCTGCCAGGAAAAGCTGGCGTTGCATGCTGCAGCGCCCGATCGGCACCAGCTCCTTGAGGCCGTCGGAGGAAAAGTATGCTCCGTAGAAGACCGCGAGGCCGATGTTCACGTCATCCGGGACGGATTCCATGAACTTGCGCACCGCGGCCTTGGCGCCGTCGATCTTCCTCCCCAGGCGCTCTTTCCTGGCGATGGGGTCATTCATGCTGCCCGAGCAGTCGATGATGAAATAGTAATTCTTCACCAGCGACGGCTCCTGCTCTTCCGGAGGCTGCTGCAGGCTGCCTGCAACCCCGTGCTCCGGTGTCCCGGCCGGTAGTGCTGGCTGCTGCCGGACTTCGCAGCCCATGATCAGCCCTGCCGCCAGCGCAAGCTGAAGGCAAGAGCGGGTGATAAAGCGTTTCATAGCTGCTCTCCTTCGTGAGATGCTGTAGTTGTGGTCAGCGGGCTGCCACCGGGGCTTCCCATTCGGATGACTCGGCCTCGACCGGCATGATGCGGAACACCGCCCGGAAGTTTGCTTTCCATTGTTCCTGGCTTACCGGAGGGTCAAATTTCTGCTGGCTGATGCCCAGGCCGACGGCGTAGAACCGGCTCTCATCAATGACGAAGCCATGATTCTTGCAGTACGCGATGAAGTCTTCACGCACTTTGTTTGCCCGCTCCATGCTCAGGTTCTTTGCCACCTGGATCCGCTGGCTGATGAGGGGCTGCGGCTTGCCTTCATCGATGTCGGACTGGATGGAGTTCTTGCCGTACTTGTTGCTGTGCCCATCGACGGTGATCAATGCCCCGCTGTAGGTCTGGGCCATCTTCATCGCCTCATTGAAGGGGCCGGCGTACTTGGACTCCGGGAATTCCGTCTGGTTCGGCGCAAAGTTGATCTCGATCTCGAACAGGGCATCGGATCCCCATTCTGAGGCCTCGGCTTCCACCCGCTCCGCGACTGCCGCCGCCACCTTCTTGGGGTCAAGGCGCGGAGCCGTGGTGACCACGTCGGTGGCATAGCGGAGCCCCTCGGCGAGCTTGGCGAGGTCAAAATCCGCCTTGTGCATCTCCACGCGGCCGGGGAGGACGCCCATCTCGATGAAGCTCGCCTGGATCTCCTGGGTGAGCGTCTCGAAATTGCGCGTGGTGCCCTTGCCGGTGAAGAATGTGACATTGCCGTTGTAGCCGTCGAAGGTGCAGTCGCCGAGCATCGCTTCGATCTCCGCGCCTGCCGCTGCGGATCCCCAGAGGAGCGCTGCCGAGCTGCTCATCAGCTGGCGGTATTTGGCCTGCTCCTGCTCCTTGTTCTTGAGCAGGTCGCGGAGGTCCTCTTCCGCCTGCAGCAGCGCATGGGCGAGCTGGAAGGCGTGGTTGCGGTTCTCCGGGCTGGCATCAAACCAGTCCTTGCGGACGTAATCCCCGTCCGAGATCACCGTCCTTGCGGTCTTGGTGGACACCAGCATGGTGGCGCCTTCGACTGAATCAGAACCGCCCTTGCCGACCTCTCCTCCGCTGGTCAGGGTAAGCGCATCCGGGACGATGACGAAGCAGGCATCCAGCGTGGGATCCGCCAGGAACGCGCTCTTGGGGTCCCGGGCCACGGTGCCCGCATCCTGGTAATCGTCGGAGAGATGCTCCAGGTACATGAACTGGATGTCCTTCAGGTTCCGGCCGGCGTCCTTGAACAGGCGGGAGGCGTAGTCCATGTGCGGGCCGTCGAGCTGGAGCGCCACCTTCCTGATGTTTCTCAGGGTCTTGCCCGGGCGGACCACCAGGACATCGCCGCCGGTCGAGTAGGTCTTCTTGTGGATCAGGATCATCCCGATACCGTTCCGCTTGAGCAGCTCTCCTGCGCCGTTGATCATGCCGTGCGTGCCGCGCAGGTAGGGCGTTTCGCCGCGGATAACCGCCTCGACCTGGGTGAGGAAGCGATTCTCGCAATTGAGCTCGATGTTGAGCCCGTGCTTCGCAAATATCTCGTAGTCCCGTGCATACACATCCTCGACATCGCCACCCCAGGTGATGGTGGGCTTACCGATCTTGTCCGAGGGCTTGACCCGGACCGGCTGGGCCTTCACGGCCGACCGCTCGTGCATCGGCTTGAACTGGAGATACTCGACCTTCTTCTGCGCGAACAGGGAGCTTCCCAGGCCGAGGGTGAACAGGCCGATGATGGCTGCAAACATCAGTCGCTTCATGGCTCACTTCTCCTCTTCATTGCTGCGTTGCCGGTTGGACTGCTGTCTTCGCTCACTTCTTGCTGCCGGACTGCCTGCTGATGGGGTGCAGAGCCTCCTCTCTTTTGCCGCCTACTCTGCCGCGGGCAGGCGGTGGAAATTGAGTATCTCCGGGAAGCGGTAGGCGCTTCCGGCGATGACGGTGTCACGGACGCTGTTATTCGTGGGGTATACCGCAAGCTTCTCCTCCCCCTCGTTGGTGAGGTAGTGCAGGGTGAGGCAGTTAGGCTCATACGCTATCACCAGCGTGGAACGGTAATCCAGCGGATAGGCAAAATTCCCGCCGTTCACGAACCTCGCTGCCGCAGGAGCGCTGGAATACGGATACTGCGGCCGGTCCTGGCACTCACCGTTGCCGAGCAGGAATGCGGACAGCAGGCAGAGCAGCACGCGCCTTTTCTGCATGATGCGTCTCCTTTATGGTGGATTGACGGTGTCTTCCGGCTGGAAAAACCGCGCATGGAGTGCACGCCAGCCGGCGGCCTTGGAGGTGAGAGTAGCGAGGAGAACGAACGTGCCCTTTGTCGGCACTATGCCCTCGTTCCAGACCGGCGGCTCCAGCCCGGCGGTGACTGATCCCTCGACCCCCGCCAGCGGTTCATTCAGCGTGGTGACCATGTACAGCCCATGCGGACCGTTGCACACCTGCTGTACGGTCGCCTTCCGCCATTTTTCTTCTTCTGCACTCAACAGGACATCACCTCCCTTCTCTTCGCTGATTCCCCTTACACAATAGGCTGCTCCAGCAGCAGGATGATCCAGGGCGGGAGAGAGATGTCCGGGCGCAGCTGCCGCAGCTCCCTTGCCAGGATGATGAGCTCGCCGTGGATGACCACTCCGCCCGGCTCGCTCTTCGGCCTCATGCCTTCCCCGATGATGAGGAACTTGCTGAGCAGCACGCCGTACTCGCCGTTGATGAGCAGCGGCAGATACCGCTTTGCCGCTTCCCTCCAGGGGCTGCTGCCCGGCGTGATGATGTTGTCTGACGCGATGTACTGCCTGATGATGCGGACCGCCAGCTCAGCCACCTGCTGGTCCGTGGGCTGCACGAACGGCACGGGCTTCGCCTGCTGGCAGATGCCCTCGCTGACGGCAAGCAGCAGCGCGAGCACTGCAACCATCACCTGTTTCACGGCGTTTTCCTTTTCCTGAAGACTGTTTGTCGCCTTATGGCCGTCCCTGGCCGGAGGTGTCTGTCCCTGACGCGTTGACCCGGCGGAGGATTAGCTGATGAAGAATCTCGTCAACCGACGGAAATGGGTGACGATCTCCCCCTGCAGCGTTCTCTTGAGCTGGTCGGCCTTCTCCGGGAAGTTCTTGGCAAAGGCTTCCGCGGCATCGGCCGCCCGCTTGAGCCCTTCCCTGATCTGCTGCACAGCCTGCTCCGGTTTCCGGACGGCGTTGGCGGTGGCTGCGGCAGGACGGAGGAGCATGGAGATGATATTCTGCATCCTGATGGTGGCGCCTATCTGCTCGGAGAGCAGGGTGAGGAACTCCACCTTGAACTTCTGGTCCATGTTCGATGCGCAGATGTCCGCCACTTTCCGTTTGGGGTTTTTGGGCCGCCTGAGGAGGCGCTCCATGATCTCCTCGCGATTGGCTTTGTCCTGGACAACCGTCTCGACCATATTCAGGATGGCGACATATTGGCCGAGAGATAACATGTAGTTCACGTGAATCTCATCCGCAAGGTCTCCAATCGTACGGCGTCTCATGGCTCATTTCCTCCCTGCAATGCGTGGATTGATGGATGCTGTTCTGGTGAATCCTGCTCGTGGGACTGCATGCTGCTCAGCCCTGCTTGGTCTTGCCCTTCTCCGCCTTTTTCTTCCGCTGTTCCTTCAGCCACTTGATGGTCTCGAACACGAACTTTTTCTTCTCGCCATCGCCGAACAGGTTGCATGCCTGGATGCACTTCTCGGCTTCCTGCATCCCCCCTTTCCCCTGGGCGATCTGCCGGAAGCAGGCGATGGCCGCGTCCTGGATAGCCCGCTTCAGCGGCTCCTGCGGATCATGCGCCGGATCGCCGTGGACCTCTTTCAGGACGTACTGCATGGCCTCCTCGAACATCTTGTTGGCTGCATCATACTCGCCCTTCATGCAGGCATTTGTTGCGTCGGGAATGCAATGGATGAGGATGTAGTCCTGGTGGCATTGCAGCTTGATGCCATCCAGCATTTCTTCCTGGGACTGGCCGGGCATTTGGTGCGCCTTCTCCTCCAGCATATGGAAAGCGGCGCGCATCCCGACCAAGTCGCCGACCATTGCGCAGTTGCGCGCATGTAAGGCGAGGTTTTCCGGAAGCGCATTTCTTTCCTTAGCTCCTGCGGTTTTTTTCTGCTCCATCTCCCTCCTCCTTGCTATGGGGTTGCTTTGATGCGTGGTGTGCGGTGATGCTGTGGCGCGAGCATTGTCCGTCCAACAAGATTATTCCCCAAAGCGGACTACATCAGGTATTTCATTGGTATCATCAGGCTGGCGCGGAAAATGCTGCGCGAGGAGTCCGCCGACAAGCGCCACTGCGCGGCAGATGCCCTTTCCTTGCTTGCCGCCCCGGATGGAGTTTATGATGATGTCCACTGCCGCCTGCCAGGCTCCTTTCTCCACTTTTTTGTTGATGGCGCGGCCCGCCCGGACAACAACGATGCGCTCGTCCAGGGAGAGCATGATGAGCGCTCCGGTCTTCCCCCTGGTCCTGCTTATCCCTTGATTCTGGAATTCGCGGCGAGCGCGCCGGGCGACAAGTGCCCTCTTTTCCCGGGCGGTGAGCACCAGTCTCCTCTGGAATCTGCCCAAGCTCCGCTGCACCACCAGGACGCAGATCTCGCCAGCAGTCCTGGATTCCGCTTCACTTACCGCTCGCTTGATTGCAGCCATCTCGTCCTGGGCCAGGAATGTTGCGATGGAAATTCTGTTTTCCATGGGAATGCCCTCTCCTTTACCAGCTGCCGGATGCGCCGCCACCGCCGAAACCTCCACCGCCGAAACTGAATCCTCCCCCCGATGATCCGCCTGACCGTCCTCCGGAGCCGCCTCCAGTATACCAGCCTCCTGAAGAGCCCCCTTCACTCGCCGCCTGAGCCAGCATTCCCAGCAGGAGTCCAAGAAACACGCCGATGACAGCGAGGAACAGTACGGGGAAGACGCCCCATCCAAGGATCATGCCAAGAACGCTTCCTGCGATGCCACCGGCAATGCTGCTGAGCCAACAGGAGATCGCGCCGGTGATGAAGAGCACCACCGCGGCACCGATGAGATAAAGTGAAACTAACTCCGAAATGTCATCGCTGCCCCCGCCTGAGCCCTCTGCGGTATATTCCCCCTGGGCGGCGAGGACAATCTTGTCAATCGCCAGGGCCAGCCCCAGGGCAAACTGGCTCTCCCGGAAGCGAGGGACCATTTCCTCCCGGATGATCCTTCCCGCTACGCCATCCGGGATTGCCCCTTCCAGGCCGTAGCCGACCTCGATCCGCATTTGGCGGTCGCTCTGTGCGACGAGGATGAGGATGCCGTTGTCCTTGCCCCTCTGGCCAATGCCCCATGTCTCCGCCACTTTATGGGAGAACTCCTCCAGGATTTCTCCTTCCAGCGACGGGATTAGGAGAATTCCCATCTGGTTGGAGGTTTGCTGCTCCCAGACGGCGATCTTCTGCTCGAGCGCGGTAACTTCTTCTCCCCGGAGCAGGCCTGCATAGTCATTCACCCTGCCTTTATAGGCCGGGATGCCCAGCGCAGACGCTTCTGCAAATGGCGCCAACGCGATAAGCAGGAAGAGTGCCATTTTTCTTTTGGTCATGGCACATCCTTTCAGAAGAGAGGGGGGCAGAATAAAATGGCAATTCCGCTCCCCCTCTCCGGGAAAGAGAGTTATTGGTTACCGGCGCCAAAATTCACCTGGGGTGCGCTCTGCGCCTGTTCTTCTGCATCGAAGTATTCACGGCGGCCGATGCCGAAAATGCCAGCCACCAGGTTGCCGGGAAATCTCCGCACCCGCTGGTTCAGACCACGGACCGCCTCGTTGAAGCGGCGCCGCTCAACGGCAATCCTGTTTTCAGTCCCCGCGAGCTCATCCTGCAGTTTCAGGAAGCTCTCGTTCGCCTTCAGCACCGGGTAATTTTCCATCACGACGAGCAGCCGGGAGAGGGCTGATTTGAGCTGATCCTGCACCTGGAAGAACTGCTGGAGCGATGCAGCATCTTCCGCATTCACATTCATCTGGCCCACCTTGGCGCGGGCTTCGGTGACCGCGATGAAGGAACTCTTTTCATGCTCCGCATACCCCTTGACCGTCTCCACCAGGTTGGGGACAAGATCATACCTCCGCTGGTACTGATTCTGCACCTGCGCCCAGCTGGTTGTTGCAGTCTCGTCCAGGGTGACGAGGCCGTTATAGCTGCTGCAAACCGCCACGAGCGCCAAACCGAGCACTCCGCAGAGAATCCATTTTCCGTACATGGATGTTCCTTTCGAGACGATGTGAGAAAAAATGACGCCACTGTGCAAGAGATGATGATCAGCTGATTGAGTTTATTTGGGGATATATCGCCGCATCGCTCCTCCTTTCGGTCTGTGTGGCGTGCTGTTCCGGCATTCCAAATACCAGAAAAAACAGCTTACGGCAATTCTCCGTTGCCCAAAGCGCTGACGAACGCGGCAAGCTCGGCTGATGCGGATTCGCGGAGCTGCTGCCGGAGCAGGAACGTCTCTTCGAGCTGCTGGTTGAGCTGATGGAATCCCTCCATGCATCTGGCCAGCGCTGCGCCTGGGCCGTCCATCAGTTGGACGGTGCTGATTGCCTTCGGGAGCCTGCGCACGGCATCCAGCAGCTGCTCGCTCAACCGGGCGACTATCTGGGCCTGTTCCGGGCAGGCTGCGGCGTCAAAGAGGTCTTCATCGCCGCCGGCGGAGATGAGGGCTGCCGTCAGCCTGCACCATTCCGCCAGCGCCCGGTACGGTCCTGCCAACTGCTGAAGATCATCGGTCTTTTCCACGGCTGTCCTCCTTTTGGATAAATGACCGAGCACGCACTGCTGCATCGTTTGCTTCCTTACTCCCCCAGCAGCGGGAAATGGGCGCTGAAGAGCACCTGCTGGTCCAGGAATGATGTGGGGACGTACATCCCGCTTTTGCGGAAGGCGGTGCCGATGCGGATGTCCAGGGAGAAGTAGATGTCCCTTGCCCCGGCGTTCCTGCCCAGCATGAGGGTGCGGAACGAGGCGCCGCCGAACATCTGCGGATTAGCCTTTGCCTTTCCCCAGGGGATGACTGCATCGTAGTAGAAGCCGAGCTGGGGGATGTACCTGCGGCTGCCCCTGACGAACGGCATCCGGACGAAGTATCCCGCCATCCCGACCCGCAGGAGGCTGAGCGTGCTGCCCTGCCCCTTGCCGAACAGCGCGCTGACGCCGAACGCGATGTTGTCGTTGTCGATCTGGATGGATGCCCCTCCCAGGGAGCTGGACTTCCCGATCTCGAGCTGCCTGCCGTTGGCTGCATGGCCGCTGATCATGATGTTTGCTTCCCGCGCCTGCGACTGCACGACGGCGGGCAGGAGCAGGAGGATGAGTATCTGGAGATATCTCATGCGGTTTTCCTCCTTCGGTTAGGATGTCTGCACCGCTGCCGGGTTGGCTTCTTCTGCCGACTGGGTGAGATCCTTCTGCCTGATGCGCGGCCATTGCCTGGGGTGGAAGATCAGGAACTCGGTCCCCGGTGCGGTGACCAGCCTCATCTTCTTCCCGTCGCGCCGCGCGGAGCGGAATGAGTTGCCGCGCCAGGCCATCACCTGATACTCAGCGGGGATTTGGTCGAGCTGCTCCCAGCGCCGCGGCGGCATCTCGTGCTCGGCGTATTCCTTTGCAGATCTCATCCAGGCGAGCCGGACATAGAGGAAGCCGTCTTCTGCGCCCCAAATTTCGCTGATCTCGCCGCAGAGCAGCGCCTTCCCCCGGCGCTCGATCTCGAGCTGGCCGCCAATGAATCTCTTCTTCAACACTGATACGGAGATGCCTGTTGCTGATCGTGGCATGGGGACCTTCTTTCCTTGACAAAGTGATGGTGATCGGGGAATGCCGTGTTCTTTGTTCCCTCAGCTGAAACCGCGACAGCGGCGGAATGCGATGTAGAGCGCGAATGCCGCTCCAACTGTTGCCAGCAGGGCGATGCCGAGCAGCACTGCATTGGTGAAGAGCCACCACGCTGTCCACAGGATCGCGGGCAGCGCGATGATGCAGATGAGCAGATTCCAGTTCATCTTGGTCGCTCTCCTTCCGCAGTTTTAACGCCTGGCGATGGATGACTCCCTTACGAGATGCCGAGGACCTGGAGCAGCTTCTGGGGAATGTCGCATTTGTCTGCCTGATGGCTGCAGCCCGCTGCAACAAGTTTATCCCGGCATTTTTTGGCGCTGGACGCCGCAATCATGGGACCGGAGAAACTCTTCCTCATCTTCTGCACGAGCGGCACGGTGTTCGGCTCATCACCCGGCACGCATGCGTCCATCACTACCGCAGAGATGCCCGGGTTTTGCTCGAACTGCTCTTCGGCCTCTGGAATGGAAAACGCATGGATGATCTGAATCTCATCCTGGTCGGAGAGGCTTTCTTCCCACAGCAGCTGCCACTCCTCGTCGTCTTCAACTATCAGCACCTTGTGCATGGGTTTGCCTCTTTTCTGGATGTTCCACCGGATGGCGGATATATCAACCGCCCCACAGTTCCCCGCAGCAGACTCTTTCCATCTCCCGCGATTCCCACATGTGTTCTCTCCGATGCGGATCGCAGAAGATCTTGCGCTCATACCTCCATCTGCGCCGCTCGGCCTCGACAAGCTGCTGCCGGTACAGCCCATCCGCCAGAGAGTCGGGAAGAGCCTGAACGGCGCGCCGGATGGACCTGAATCGAAACATGGCATCACCTCCTGTTTTCTGACGGCAACTACACTATTGACTCACAACAATCCGCCAGCGGCCCAGGCTCCTGGCCTGCAAGCATCCTGCGCAGGATCTCGCACGTGCCTGCGAGCATTCCGCCCTCGCGCTCACTTCGCGTACGCGGAATCAGCAGGCTGATCGGCTCCCGGCGCGCTTCTTGCAGCGGTCCAGGGCTTTCCTGGAGCCTTGCGCCCGGGCTGCTGGTGTGCGGAGGAGTTACAGGGCCGCTGGCGACATTATTCCTGAACTGGTAAAACGACAGATGCTGCGCAGGCCTGCCTCAGGCGGCGGCTTGCGGCTCGGGAAGCAGCTGTGCAGTCTCCCGGGCAGCACCCAGCCGTCCCCGCTTCACCTGCTTCAGCAGGATGGTGGTGAGTTGGGCGACAGTCAGCTCCAGGCCAAGCAGTCGTGCAGTCTTCCGGGCATCATCCAGCTGTCCATACTCCACCTGCTTCAGCAGGATGGTGGTGAGTTGGGCGGTGCGTTCCGG
>DATDVW010000102.1:0-16955 GCA_035289865.1 Candidatus Nanoarchaeia archaeon | reverse complement strand
AAGCGGTCGAGAAGGCATTGAACAATCCCCTCCTGGACGTGGACACCACCAATGCCTCGGGCGCGCTCATCAATGTCGCAGGAGGCACGGACATGACGCTCAACGAGGCCCGGAAAGTTGTGGAGACCGTTTCCGAGCGCCTCTCGCCTGAAGCCAGGATCATCTGGGGCGCGCAGATCTCTGAGGACCTGGAGGGCTTCATCCGCACCATGCTGATCATCACCGGGGTGAAATCCAACCAGATCTTCGGCAAGGAGCGGAAGGTCTCGGACAAGCGGAAGTCAGACATCGAGAACGAGCTGGGGATCGAGTTTGCGGATTAGTATGCCGCGCATACCGGAATGTTTATATAATTTCATGGGTTCTCTCTGTTTTTGATGGTCCGCCATATCATCGAGGCGCAGCAGTTTGATGTGCAGTTCCTGGAAGATCTTTTTGCTGAAGCCGAACGCATGCGGCAGGCAAAGAATAGCCATCTTCTGGAGGGAAGGATCATGGCATCGCTGTTCTACGAGCCGAGCACCAGGACCAGGCTTTCCTTCGAGAGCGCCATGTACCGCCTGGGCGGCCAGGTCATCACCACGGAGAACGCCCTGGAGTTCTCCAGCGCGATAAAGGGAGAGACCCTGGAGGATACGGTCCGGGTAGTCAGCGGGTACGCGGATGCTATCGTGCTGCGCCATCATGAGGAGGGATCGGCGCAGCGGGCTGCGGAGATATCCCCAGTGCCGGTCATCAATGCAGGCGATGGCAAGGGCCAGCATCCTACGCAGACCCTCCTTGATGTGTACACGATCAAAAGGCACCTGGGCGGGATTGCGGGGCTGCGGATCGCCATGGTCGGCGACCTGAAGAACGGCAGGACGGTCCGCTCACTCTCCTACCTGATTGGCAAATATCCGGGGACCAGCATAGTTTTTGTCTCGCCTCCGCAGCTCAGCATGGGCGCGGACATCAAGGAGTATCTTGACCGCCAGCAGGTCCCCTGGGAGGAGCACGCTGACCTCAATGCAGTGCTGCCGAATGTTGATTGCGTCTACATGACCCGCATCCAGAGAGAGCGCATGACCCCTGAGGGATATGCCGCTGCCAAAGGGAGGTGCATCCTCGATGAAGGGAATGTCGGGCTCATGAAGCAGCACGCCATCATCCTGCATCCCCTCCCCCGGGTCGATGAGATCAGCCCTGCTATCGATGCGGATCCCCGCAGCAGGTATTTCGATCAGGCGGCAAACGGGCTCTATGTCCGCATGGCGCTGCTGAAATGGGTATTGCTTGATTGATCTGCTTAGTCGATTGCGTAATTAATCGCTTGGTTAGTCTCTCCAGAACAAGAATATCCGCCTAAGGAAGCCCACCACCGGCTGCAGGAACGTGGATTCCTGGGGAGCGATCGCCGCTCCGGTGATGGAAACAGGCTCAGTGGTGGTCGCATTTGCCGCGGCAGGGTCTGCCTGCGGGATGCCGCTGTCCGCCTCTTTCTCTTCAACTACGAAGAACCCGGTGATCTGGGCCGCAAGGGCAGCAGTCACCATAAGAAAGAATATTGCTGCTGCCAGCAGAGCCAGCAGCTTACCGTTTCCTGGGTTTCCGGAGCTCATAGAAGATGACACTCAGCACCACCGCCAGCCCGATGGCCACCAGCACGATGACGGTCACCGATATGGTGACTGCTGCCGGCGCCTCCTCAGCAGACGGGATATAGGCAGGCACATACTGGTTTTCCCTGCTCCGCTCGCCGACGACATGCGCCGTGAACGGGATATTGCAGTAGGTTGAGCGCACCGTTGCCCCCTCTGCCTGCTCAAGGAGGATATCGGTGCAGGTGACGCAGAACTGCTGGCCGTAGTCTCCCGGGGGGATAGCGCCGATAGTAGCGGTGCCTCCCACATGCCCGATCCCCTTTCCCTTGACGCGGAGGGGATTGCTGTCCAAAGTGATGGTGACGCCCTCAAATGAGGACAGGCCGACCGTGCATTCCATGTCATAGGAGTTCTGCGTCGCATCGATCCCGAACTTGAACCTGCCGGATTCCCCGGGAAGCAGCTCCAGCTCATTGGGGTAGCTTACCCCCCAGGAGGCGAATGCTGCAGGCAGAGCGAGCAGCAGGATCATCAGCGGGATAGCGCGCATCATGCTCATAGTCATGCTCATGGGGTTTGCTCCTTTAAATATGTTCTCTTTGTGCCCTTTATTCCACAACATAGGTTATGGTCGCGGAATAGGTTCCTGCGCCCAATCCCGCTACCGGGTAGATGTGCCAGTAGGTGTCCATGGTATCGTTCAGCGAGTTAGTATTACATTCTTTTTTGATGCAAACCTCAAGACCTACTGAGGAATTGAAATATTGTGCAGTCATATTCGTGATGTTTAACGGCGGAATATTGCTGCCATCCTCGGAGGACTGGCTGTTGTCATCGTCCAGCTGGAAGTCCCAGCCGCGCAGCGTCCAGTTCTTGGTCGCCCCTGCCCGGGTGAAGTCAGTCGAGTTCCAGCGCAGGAACACGATCTGGTTGCCGTAGTTCGTCATGGTATAGGTTGTGGTTCCGGGATTCCATTCTTCCAGTGCAACCGAGCCGTCTCCTACGGTGATGCTGGCCGGGAAATCAGTCGCCTTCAGCGCATTATACCTCCAACTGCCATTCATCTCTCTGTCGTCTATCAGTGTACGGAACCCGGATTGTGATGTCGCATTGATGTAATACTGGTAAGAGCTGTTGAGAATAAAGAACTGCGGGGTGACATTGGTGAGATTATTGGCAAATGTCCACTGGCATGTGCTCCCCGCCCTGCTCACCGAATCAACAGGGAACGTAAAGTTTACATTCGTCACGTCGCCGCAGCCCGGCTTTGCTGTCGAGTTGAGGCAGAGGATGACTGTCAGCTTGCCGTAGCCTGCACTGTCACAGTCATTGTCAGAGTCTGTAGTGGTGATGTTGACCGCCAAGGTGATATTGCTTCCTGATACCGGGTTGAAGAAGCAGCTGCCCGTGGCATTGCAGTTGGTGTATACTGCCAAATTGTTGTTGTCTGACATCAACACATCAGTCACCTCGGGCAGCTTGTCAAAGAGAATGAATGATGGTGTATAGTTCCCCCGGTCAATGCCGGATGCTGTATCATTTGCCCAGAGCACCAGATAGATGGTCTCGTTTGCCCATCCCTGTACCAAGCCGTCATTGCTGTAGTTCAATGTGATACCAAAGGAATTGTCGCTCTTATTCGAGGTTTGCGTAACCTCTGGAAATATCTCGGTTCCATTGACTGTGGTGCCTGCTGTAATGTGGTAGCGCACCGAGTCTCCATCCAGTTCCAGCGAGCTGTTCCAGCTGACATGGAAGCTTCGGTTATGGTTTTGGGTGACATTGAGATTGTTAGGCCGAGTGGGGATATAGTCAGTGAGCATGAAGGAGTATTGGGTTGTGCTATTGGTGACCCCGGCAAGCTGGTCAGTGACATTCAACAGGACGCTATACGTCACATTTGACCATACATCATTGATGGTGCGGTTCCAGAGAAGGGGGGCTGCTGTCCAGGAATAATTTCCCGCGAGATTCGTTGCATTCGCCCGGTTATCGGCATTGGATGTGGCGTTATCACCGACATACAGCGTAAATGTCAGGTTTCCGTCTCTCGGGCAGAGGTCAGCACCAGAGCCGCTGTCAAGTTCCACTCCCCTCCATCCTAAGCTCGGCTGCGGGTAGTGGGTAGTTGTAGTATTAAACCCCTCGATAGTAGGGAGATGGTTGTTGATGCTGATGTTGAACTTGACGATGTTGGAGCGGTTGCTCGTCGTTTGCCCGTCAAACGCCATCAGGGCGCCGAAATGGAGGTTGGATTCGCCGCTGTAGCTGACACCGGTGGCATTGTCTCTGGTGTTGGGCAGCCGGATGCCGGTGGTATTGTCATTTACCGCAGCGCTCTCATTCCAGAGATTCAGCAGGTCGCAATAGGTGGCATTAGGCTGCGGAGAGCTGTCTATCGCATCAATATTTGCCCTGCTGGAAGCCAGGCAGATGAATGTTGAGACTGAATCACCATTCACATCAGACTCATTCCAGCGGAGGGTGGCATTGAGCATGTGGGTGGTGAAGCTGAGATTGCCTGGGTTGCCGGTATCAAAAGTAGTACCGCCGCAGCCGGCATCTGCATCCTGAACCTGTGCACCAGTAGGGTCAAAGGGAGCGCTCTGCCCGAGGCTAAAGTCAGCTGCCGAGGTCGGCGCGCGGACAACCGTTGCCTGGAACAGGGCAATCATGATAACTAAGTAGATTTGGACTATAGGAAACACAAGATGTGTATGAGTCCGAATACTCTCACTCCTTTTTTCCATCGGTATTCTGCTCAAGATAAGATAATTTTTATCATTTCGGTTGTTAATAAGCTTTACGGTTGTCATGTTACTCCACCAGGTAAGTGATAACTCCGCTGTACGTCCCTGATTTCAGCCCCAATGGGGGGAAGATATGCCAGTAAGTGTTCAGAGTGTCGTTCAGCGGTGCTGCATTGCATTCCTTGCTGATGCATACCTCCAGGCCAGTGGAATGGTTGAAATACGCTGCAGTGGTATTGGTCAGGTTCAATGGCGGAATCTTGCCGGTAACAGGATCATCATTGATATGATCAGCATCATCATCCAGCAGGAAGTCCCATCCTGTTAATGTCCAGTTCTTGTCCGCCAATGCCCGGGTGAAGTCAGTCGAGTTCCAGCGCAGGAATACCACTTGATTGCCGTAATTGGTCATGTTATAGGTGCTGTTGCCGTCATTCCACTGCCCGAGCTGGATGTCTCCATCGCCCAGCGTGATGCTGCTGGAGAAGGTCGTCGCCTTCAGCGCGTTATACCTCCAGGTGCCGTTAGCCTCAACGTCATTGATGAGCGCCCTGGCCCCGGATGCAGAGGTGGCATTGATGTGGTAGAGATAGCTGCCGTTGGGGATGAAGAACTGGGGGGTGATGTTGGTGAGGTTGGTGTTGAATGTCCACTGGCAGAAATTGGTGGTGCCCTTTCTGGTATAGTTATCCACCGGAATGCTGAAGTTGGCGTTATAGTTGTCGCTGCAGCCGGGCTTTGCTGTCGAGTTGAGGCAGAGGATAAGGGTGAGCTTGCCATAATTGGCAGCATCGCAGTCAGCGTCAACATCAAAAGTGGTGATATTTACCGCCAGGGTGATATTGCTGCCTGATACTGGGTTAAAGAGGCAGGCAGCAGAGCCGGAGCAGTTGGTGTACGCTGCCAGGTTGTTGTTGTCCGAGAGGTATACGGTGGTGACATCCGGCGGGGTATCGCTGATGATGACCCGGTATAATTCGCTCTCGTTCATGAATCCGTTGCTGTCGTTGGCATAGAACTTCCAGTACTGAATCTTGCCCTGGCTGAGGATAACGGTCATATTGAATGCAAGATCTACGCTTGTTGCACTGGTGCGGAAGGTTGTCCGGTTTTCCCATTCAGCAGTGTCATTCTTGACAGCAAAGATAATAGTGTCTAGCGGGCTTGTGGCATCCGCAACCGTGATGTTGAACTGGCCGTTCTCATTCACTTTGATGCTGGTGAAGTTGGTCCGGTTGAAGGCGAAGTAGGGGGCTGTGCTGTCCCCTGAAGCGACGGTAAGGCTGAACGTCTCGCTCTCGTTCATGTTGCCCACGCTGTCATTGATGTAGAACTTCCACTGGAAGGCCTGCCCCTCTGCTGAGGTTACAGTATAATTAAAGGCAGCATTATACGGCCCGGTGCTGTTGATGCGCTGTGTCGTTTGGTTCGCCCAGGCGCCCCCGTTCTCGCTCCGCGCGAAGATGATGGTATCCAGGTTCCTGGTGGAATCGTTTGCCGTGATGTTAAACCTCCCATTCTGATCCTGCTGGATAGAGGTGAAATTCGTCCGGTTGAACACATAATAGGGCGCCTTGGTGTCATCCAGCAGCACCGTGAAGGTATTGCTCTCGTTGATCGTACCACCCGTGTCATTCACATAGAATTTCCACTGGAATGCCTTACCGTCATCTGCCCGGGCAGTGTAGTTGTACCGGATCGGATAGCTTGTCCCGCCAATCTTCACCGCAGAGAAATTGAACCATGCCTCACCAGTGGTATTCCTCGTGCTGAATATCGCCATCGCCAATCCGTCATCATCCTTGGCAGTGATGTTGAACATCCCGTTCTGCCCTGTCCGGAGAGAAGTGAAGTTCGTGCCGTTCTGTGCGAAACTCATGATCGTATCGCTGATTACCATGCTGAACACATCCGTCGCATTTGGATTTCCCGCAGTATCATTCCCGTAGAAGCGCCATTGGAACAGCTCACCGTTGGTCGAGGACATGCTCAGGTTGAAGGCGAGGTCAATTCTCGTGGTGCTTGCGCCAACCCGGAAGGTGGTGATATTGGCAAAGCTGTCGCTGCTGTCGTTCTTCACCGCAAAGATGACCGTGTCCAGCTCAGTATTGTCTGTGTAGGTGATGTTAAACTGCCCGGTCTCGTTATACCTGATAGCGGTAAAGTTCGTCCGGTTGAAGCTCCAGACAGGCAGGGTGGCATCTGCGCCAGCAACGACGATGGTCTGGTAGAGCTCGCTCTCATTGGTGTTGTCATTGCTGTCATTGACGTAGAATTTCCAGTACTGGACTCCATTGGTAGCAGTGGAGATCGTCATGTTAAAGGCTATGCTAATGTTCTGCGTTCCTGCACTAAATATCAGCGTCGTTATGTTCTCCCAATCAGCAGTATCATTCTTGAACGCCAGGATCAGCGTGCTGAGGTTGCTGCGCTTGGCAGGCGAGGTTGCCTGGTCAGTCACCGTGATGTTGAAGCTGCCGCTCTCATGCTGGGAGATGGTGGTGAAGGTTGTCCGGTTGAACGAGAAAAATGGCGGCTCGATGTCATAGGAGCTGTTCACCGTGAAATTGACCCAGAGGAAGGTGTTCGTGTTGTTCTGCACCAGGCCGAATGCCCGGTTGGTCGTGCTGCTGCCGTCGCCAAAGCCGATCTCCAGGAACAGCTTGTCTCCTTTCTTGAAGGTATACGTGCCGTTGCCCGCGGTGGTAGCGCGTTCATCAAACCACGTCCTGTTGAGGGTTATGGTCTGCCCGACGCCAGGATGATGCACCCGCGGCCCGAGGTTTGTTTTCCATCCGGCATGGCCGGCGGAAGCTGCCCCGTTGATGATGGAAGTGTGCAGCAGATCCCGCACAAAAGTGAGGTTGTTGTTGCTGCATCGGACAATGCTCAGCCGGGCGGCAATCCGCTGGCCCGCAGTGATTGAAGCAGCTGCGCCGCCCTGCACCGTGAGATTGAGCGTCATGTTCCTGATGGAGATCAGCTCACCAGGTGAAGCAGCATCATACAGCCATCCGGTCTTGTACGCATTTGCCCGGGTGGCTGCCGGAGAGGATAATTCCCGGGAGTTGGTAGCATTGCCCAGGTCGTTCAGTCCGGGCTGGAACTGCCCTGCATCAGCAGTGCCGGGCACTCCGGAGTCAAAATCGCCCGGCCAGGTGATCTTATTGGTGCCTGCGGATGCCCCGACCAGCTGCTTGTTGAATGAGCCGCATTCGGCTAACACCGGAGCGTTGCTGATGAAAAGCTTGACAAACCCGGTTGCCTGGTTATGGGCGTATGCCTCTTCTTCCCCAAAGGTGAATTTTAAGGTATGCTTGCCCAGGGTAAGCACCCTGCTCAGCTCGGAACCAGTCGCATTGCAGGTATATTCGGGGATGAACACGGAGTTGTTCACCCAGGCATATTCCAGAACTTCGCTGCCGCAGCGCACCTGCAGGAACTGCAGGTCGGTGTTGTCCCCATCCAGGCTCCAGGTTGTGCTGTCAACTGCAGTGATGGTGAGCGGCGCTGTTCCCTCAGTGACAAACTGCACCTCCCAATTCCCTCCAACAGCAGGATAGCTCTGCACATTGAGGATAGTGACTGCTGCTCCTGCATATCCGCTAAAGCTATGCACCGTAAAGGTGATATGCGTCCCATTGTCAGAGAAAGGGATACCAGTCATCTCCCAGTCAGGGCAGCTGCCTGCGGCAAAATCAAAGTCCGGGCAGCGCATGATCCGGTCAACCCTGCCCTCCCGGGGGAGGGTGATGGTGGCGTTGGCGACAGAAAGCGGGTTTAAGGCAACGGCATCTGTGGAGAAGCGGACAATGCGCGGTGGATCCTCCGGCGTTGCTGTCCGGATCTCCTGCAGCTCGGCAAGCTCCGAGAACTCCACGAGATCCACCTTTCCTTTTTTCTGTCTTGGGGTGGTGAATGCAATGGCAGCGGAATACTTTCCCCGGGAGCGCCTTGCTTCCTGCAGCTCAGCTCCCTTCTGGCGAATCCGTTCCCGCGCGGCAGCGAGCTCGCGCTCTTCGATGGCTGGGGAGAGGGGAGCAAGGATGGTCCATTCTGTGGATATGGTCGCCTTGCTGCATTCTTTCCCGGCACAGCACGTCGCAACAGCAGTATGTTGGCCAATATCATCTGCCGTGGGGAGATAACTGCAGTTGCCTCCCTCTCCTTTGCAGATGGTGTCCTCTTCTGGAGTCGCACTGCCGCAGGATGCATCATCATTGCACACCAGCAGCTGCCCACCCGCACATTCGCCGCTGAAGACGAGTTCATCTCCGGCTGATACTGCACCATTGTTGGAGAGAGAGGAGAGGGTAGGCACATCACTAAAGACGTTCCAGATGATCTCCTCAGTGGACTGATCGCATCCCTCTGCAGTACAGCAGGTAGCAATCGCCGTATTCTGCCCTGTATCCTGACGGGTGGTGAGATAAACGCAGGTATTGCCTGCTGCAGCACAGAATAAGTCGCTGGCCGGCGTTTCGAGATTGCAGGGAGTATCCGGGTGGCAGACCACAATTCCATTACAATCTGCAGTAAAGATGACATTCTCGCCGGCGCGTGCGGTTTGCCGATCAATCTCTAGGTCGCGGATGTCGGGTAGAAGGGGAAGGATGCCAGGAACAGGCAGTATTTCCTCATCACCGTCATCAGGCTCTGACGGCAGGTACACCTCCCATTTCGCGAACTGAGTTACCGCATCGCAGCCCTCAGCATTGCAGCAGGTTGCGATATCCAGATGCACGCCAATATGTTCAGCAGTGGTGTTGAAAGTGCACGCTCCCGGTCCGCGGCAGATGGTCTCATCCGCTGGTGTTTCATTATTGCAGACGCTGCGCTCATCGCAGACAATAAGCTCCGCCCGCTCTCCCAGGCAGGCGCCGATAAAGATAACGGGGTTTCCTACGACAACCGGGCTGTTGATGACGACTCCCCTGATAAGCGCAGAGCTGCTCCGGTCAGCAGAGAGCAAGATCAAAATGCCCATGAGCAAGACGAGCCATAATGCCTTTGCTCCCCGGCTGCCTGCTGTCTTGGTTTGTTCAGTATCCATGCTTACTCCACAATGTACGTGATTGTCCCGCTGTACGTCCCTGATTTCAGCCCCAATGGGGGGAAGATGTGCCAGTAGGTGTTTAGCGTGTCATTCAGGGGAGCGGCATTGCATTCCTTGCTGATGCATACCTCCAGGCCAGTGGAATGGTTGAAATACGCTGCAGTGGTATTGGTCAGGTTCAATGGCGGAATCTTACCGGTAACCGCATCATCAGTGATATGGTCAGCATCATCATCCAGCAGGAAGTCCCAGCCGGTCAGTGTCCAGTTCTTGTCAGCGCCAGCCCGGGTGAAGTCTGTGGAGTTCCAGCGCAGGAACACGATCTGGTTGCCGTAATTGGTCATGTTATAGGTGCTGTTGCCGTCATTCCACTGCCCGAGCTGGGTATCTCCGTCACCCAGCGTGATGCTGCTGGAGAAGGTGACTGATTTGAGGGCGTTAAAGCGCCAGGTGCCGTTTGCCTCAACATCATTGATGAGCGCTCTGGCGCCAGATGCAGAGGTGGCATTGATGTGGTAGAGGTAGCTGCCATTCACCACAAAGAACTGGGGAGTGATATTGGTGAGGTTGGTGTTGAACGTCCACCGGCAGACATTGGTGGATTTCCTGGTGTAGTTCTCCACAGGGATGGTGAAGTTCGCATTGTAATTGTCGCTGCAGCCCGGCTTGGCAGTGGAATTTAAGCATAGATGGATGGTCAGCTTGCCATAGTCTCCGGCGTTGCAGTCATTGTCCGGGTCAAAAGTGGTGATGTTCACCGCCAGGGTGATATTGCTGCCTGATACCGGATTAAAGAGGCAGGCAGCAGAACCAGAGCAGTCGGTGTACGCTGCCAGGTTGTTGTTGTCCGAGAGGTATACGGTAGTGACATCCGGCGGGGTATCGCTGATGATAACCTGGTACAGCTCGCTCTCGTTCATGAATCCGTTGCTGTCGTTGGCGTAGAACTTCCAGTACTGCACCTTGCCCTGGCTGATGGAGATGGTGAGGTTAAAGGGAAGGTCATAGCTGGTCGCAGCAGTGCGGATAGTGGTGATATTTTCCCATTCGGCAGTGTCATTCTTGACGGCGAAGATAATAGTGTCTAGCGGGCTTGCGGCATCTGCAACCGTGATGTTGAACTGGCCGTTCTCGTTTATTTTAATGCTGGTGAAATTGGTGCGGTTGAAGCTGAAATAGGGTGCCGCATCATCTGCAGAGGCAACAACCAGGCTGTATGTTTCGCTCTCGTTCATGTTTCCTGAAGTGTCATTTCCGTAGAACTTCCACTGGAAGGCCTCGCCTGCCGCAGAGGTAATGGTGTAGTTGAATGCAGCATCATAATATGAAGCCCCGGCAAGGCGGATGATGGATTCGTTCGCCCAGCTGCCGCCGGATTCCAGCCGGGCAAAGATGATGGAGTCCAGGTTGCTGCCGCTGTCATTAAAGGTGATATTGAACTGCCCGTTTTCATCCTGCTTGAGCGAGGTGAAATTCTCCCGGTTAAAGAGATGATATGGCGCTATGGTATCGGCAACTGATGTAGAATATGCCTCACTCTCATTCATGTTTCCTGAGGTATCATTGGTGTAGAATTTCCATTGGAAGGTCCCAGGAGCGGATATGGTATAGTTGAAGGCGATGTCATAGCGCGATACGCTGCCCCCCATTCTCTGCGTACTCTCGTTCACCCAGCTCCCGCCATCCTCCAAGACTGCGAAGACGATGCTGTCCAGGTTCCTGGTGGAATCGTTCGCCGTGATGTTAAACCTCCCATTCTGGTCCTGCTGCAGGCTGGTGAAATTGGTGCGGTTGAAGAGGTAATAAGGCGCAACAGTATCATCTAGGAGCACCGTGAACGTATTGCTCTCATTGACTGTTCCCCCAGTGTCATTCACATAGAACTTCCACTGGAACGCCTTGCCGTCATCTGCCCGGGCAGTGTAGTTGAAGCGGATAGGATAGCTTGTCCCGCCGATCTTGACTGCAGAGAAGTTGAACCAGACCCCCGAGGTAGTATTCTGAGTACTAAATATTGCCATCGCCAATCCGTCATCATCCTTTGCCGTGATGTTGAACATCCCGTTCTGGCCTGTCCGCAGCGAAGTGAAGTTCGTCCCGTTCTGCGTGAAGCTCATGATCGTATCGCTGATTACCATGCTGAACACATCCGTCGCATTTGGATTTCCCGCAGTGTCATTCCCATAGAACCGCCATTGGAACGTTTCTTTGTTGGTCGAGGACATGCTCAGGTTGAAGGCGAGGTCAATTCTCGTGGTGCTCGCGCCAACGCGGAACGTGGTGATGTTCGTGAAGCTGTCGCTGCTGTCATTCTTCACTGCGAAGATGACGGTGTCCAGCTCAGTATTGTCCGTATAGGTGATGTTGAACTGCCCGGTCTCATTATATCGGATGCTGGTAAAGTTTGTCCGGTTGAAGGCCCAATACGGCGGGGTATTATCTGGCTCTACTGCAGTATAATCAACAGTTACTTGGATATAGTCAATGTTAAGTGAATCAGCGGCGTCTAAATTTTTTCCTTCACACAAATAAACTAGCTGGTCTCCATCATCTATGTAATTGGTGATGCTTGTTGTTATATTGAAATCACAGTTACCATCGCTGGTGGTCAAATCACATATTTTATTCCATGCAGGAGTATTGAAATTCGCTACATAACAACTTGCACCTTCACCACCGCCAAAAGTGGCATATCCATTAATATGAACAAAAATCCAATTAATGTCTGCCGGATTTTCAGCTATGGTAAAATTGAACCTGAATGACGGCTCGGTATTTGAGCCGCCGACCTGGGTTATGTACGCCGTGTTATCGCTCTGGACATCTGTGTAACTTCCAATTTCTGCCCCCCCTATACCATCTGTCCCCCACACCGGAGGGAAAGTCGTTTCAGCAGCATTTACATAAACGAAATGCAGTGTTCCCTGTCCTGAATTATAATCATACGTTGACTGGGGATCCACGATATGATCAAACGCAACAGAGCCGGAAACAACACGCAGGTCAAACGTATCCTGGCTCCCCTGCAGCCCGGTCAGGAATATCTTATGGTATTGATCAGAGGTGATGGAGGTGAATGTGGCAATAACCGTATCCCCGTTCAGTTCGTACACCTCAATGATCGGATTCCCATCAAGCACTCTGGGGTAGATGGTGATGTCCCGCTCAGAGGTCAGGTTTGTCTCAAAGGTAACCCGTACATAATCGCCGTCAGGGATAGGCTCGCTCCAGTTGCCGTCCAGATACCGGACTGACTCATACACTGAAGAAATAAAAGACCGGTTGGCATCCAGATGCTCAGCTTGGGTAACCACGATGACCTCTGCCCCTGCATAGCCGCTGAAGCCGGTGACGGTGAACATGATGTGGGTGCTGTTGTCTGTAAAGGGAATGTCTGTCACCTCCCACGCTGGGCAGACTTCAGCAGCAAAATCATAATCAGAGCAGCGCATGATCCGGTTGACGTTCCCCTCTTTGGGCAGGGTGATGGTCGCGCTGCCCAGGGCAGGCAGATCAAGGGGATTGACTGCAACCATCTCCGTGGTGAAGCGCCCGCGCCGGAGCTGCTCCTTTGGCTTGCGGACATGGACCTGCTGGAGCGCATCAAGATCCTGCAGCCGGGAGATCTCCACCTTTCCCTGTTGGGCAGAGGCGGTGGTGAAGCCGACAGCAACAGTAAAGGATGCGTCAACCTGGTTGAGGCGCCGGATTCTGACATGGGGCTGCTGCAGCCGCTCCCGCAAGACAGCAGCCTCAGCGGCAAGCGGATCGTCTGGCTCCAGCTGCTCGCGCACCTCCCACCTGGTTTTCTGGGTGGATGGATCGCATTCTTGGCCATCGCAGCAGGTGGCGACGGCAGTGTTTACTCCGACATGCGCAGGCTTGGCCTCTACGCTGCATGCCCCCTCACCCCTGCAGAGCAGGTCTGGGCCTATTGTTTCATTATTGCAGGCCACCAGATCTTTGCAGACCACCAGAGAGGCATGATCAGAGCAGGTTCCGGCAAAGGTGATGTTCTCCCCTACCCTGGCCGGGCCGGTGTTTGCCACGGAAAGAATGGAGGGGACGGCGCTGCGGACATTCCAGGAAGCCTTGACCGTGGTCTGGCTGCATCCTTCTATAGTGCAGCAGGTTGCAGCCGCAAAATTTTCCCCAAGATTATGCTCTTTGTTGGTGTAGGCGCAGGAATCGCCCGTTCCCCTGCAGAATAAGTCGCTGGCAGGTGTCTCCAGGCTGCAGGGAATGCCGATGCGGCAGACCACAATTCCCTCGCAGTCTGCAGTAAAAGTGATGTTTTCCCCGACATATGCCTCTCCCGGGCTTGCATCCAGATGGGTGATGGAAGGGAATGACGAAAGGTCAGGGATAGACTCTTCTGTTCTGCCGTTGTCCTCCTCAAGCTCAGGAACAGGATAGACTGCCCATTTTGCCAGCTGCGTGAGCTGGCCGCAGCCATCGGCATTGCAGCAGGTGGCAATGTCCAAGTGAACACCGAGATGATTAGGAGTAGTTGCAATCGTACACTCTCCTCCTGCCCCCCGGCAGATGATGTTTTCCGGCATATCAGTATTGCAGGCGCTTCCCTCCCTGCAGACAATAAGCTCCGCCCGCTCTCCCAGGCATGCGCCGATAAAGATGAGCGGTTCTCCCACGGTCACCGGGCTGTTGGACACTATCCCAGTGATAAGCGCAGAGCTACTCACACGGACAGCCAGCACCAGCAGCACGCCCCAGAACAAAACACGGGATAGGTTTACATAGTTCACCATCGTCTGAATTCTGCCTTGATCGTGTATGACGCATTCTCCAGCTTCTGCCAGTATTTCCCGGTCCAGAACGCCCGGATCCTGGTCCCCTCAGGATTATGGGCAATGGTGTAGTAAGTCTTTTCCTTGCTGCCCTCAGCATAGGCGCAGATCCAGTAGTCTCCTGCAGGCTGCCGCGCAAGGCCGGTGATCGTGCAGGATTTCCAGGGGGTGGAATAGTCTTCTACACTGCAGCTGCCGATCTCATAGCCCGGGTCCTGGGTGTCCTGGTCAAGGGTATACATCCTCATGCGGAGCTGCTCATCCTGGTCAGCGACAGTGGCCTTTGCCGTCAGGGCTGCTTCACTGAAATCAATTCCTGAGCTCACCAGCAGGCACCGCTCGTAGATGCCCCCTCCCTTGATGTCTGCCCACCGCTGGCCCTCAATCCGGTAGCCGTCAGTAGACGTCTCCAGGGGCTCCTTCACGAAGTAACCAGTTATGGCCGGCCGGAAGAAGAACAGGGAGCCGATGAGGGCAACGATGAGCAGGATGCCGCCGATATAGGCGATAGCACTTTTCCCCGTATTTAGCTTGTATATCTGCTCGTCGCACGCCTGTATCTCGCTCATGCAGCTGTTCGCCAGGGCCTTGCAGCTCTCCGTATCCATCAGCCCTGCCCGGTATTTCTGCTCCAGCTGGGAGAGAGTCATCATGAGCCGCTGCCGGTGGGCTTGCAGCAGGCGCAGCCGTTCCCCGCCCTGTCCTGCTGTCCTGCTCATGGCATATCAATCCCCAGTTTTTTGATGATCTCCAGCAGCTCACTCGCTTCCCTGATCTTCCGGTAAGCGTTCTTCTCAAATGAGGAGACCGCTGGCTGAGAAATTTTAAGTTTCTTTGCTATCTCGCTCTGCTTCAGCCCCTGCTTCCGCAGCTTGAGTACTTCCAGTTCCTTGTCGGATAGCATCAGTTGAATAACTTATATTTGATATATAACTTATTGGTATTATATTTAAATCTTCCGGTTCGCGTGAGGTTTATAAGTAATATAACTTATAATAGTTGTTTTAGCTATGTAGGTTATATAAATTATATAAGTTGTTTTAGTTATGTAATTTATATAGGTTATATAAGTTATTTTAGTTATTTATCCCAAAAGGAGAAACATTTTTAAACTACCGCTTCCCAAAAGAAGGGAAAAGAGGCCGTATGAAAACAGCATATCTCCTGATGGTTGCCCTGGTTCTCCTGATTCTGGTAGGCTGCGCCGGCCGCCTGAAGCCTATCGGCGCGGTGGACTGCGTGTCGCAAACCGGCGGCTATTTCTGCACCGAGGCTCAGGAGCCGGTCTGCGGCTCTGACGGCAGCACCTACAGCAACAGCTGCAAGGCATGCGTCGCTGAGGGCGTGGCCTGGTATACTGCAGGGATATGCTGACCCGCTGAAGCGAAACGTATTTATACCTACGCCAAAGAGGGGTGCTGGTGGAACGGCACAAGGGGTGGCTGCTGGCAGTCATTGCTATTTTTATACTTTCAGCTGCCGTGCATGGGATCATCTTCGCCAAGAGCAGCCAGAAGAAGGATGTCGATCTCAGCCCCCGGCCGTACAGCAGGTTCGGGCTGTCGGATAATTTCTCGCTGATCGATTCCAGCATCGCAGAGCTGGAGATAGATGAGTTTCTGCGGCAGCGGGAAGATTATGTCGGCACCTATAGGCCGCTGCGCGCCAGTATCGAGTATATTGTGGCCAATGCAGACGGCAGGTTCGGGGTCTATTTTGAGGACCTGACTTTCCATAACTGGATAGGGATCAACGAGCGGGAGCTGTTCACGCCGGCAAGCCTGCTGAAGGTGACGACCGTATCCAGCGTTTTGAAGATGGTCGAGGAAGGAGAGCTTACACTGGGCAGCGAGATAGCCATCACCCAGGACGATCTCAACGCGCGATTCGGCAAGCTGTACATGGGGGAGGACACAAAGATGTCCATCAAGCAGCTGATTGAGGTGGCGATACGCCAGTCAGACAACACCGCGATACGGGCGTTATACAGCCTGGTGCCGGAAGAGCGCTGGATCGAGACGCGCCTGGCCATGGGGCTGCCAGTAGTCAGCATTGCGCAGTCTGAGCAGGGCACCACATTGACTCCCAAAGAATTCAGCAATGTCTTCCGTTCGCTCTATTTCTCCGGCTACCTGAGGAGGCAGTTCTCCAACTGGCTGCTTTCCCTGATGGCAGACACCGGGTTCAGTGAGGGCATTCCTGCAGGCGTGCCTGAGGGTATCAAAGTCTCCCACAAGATAGGGGTATGGGTGAGCGAGGGCAGCATGCATGACTGCGGCATCGTCTATGCGCACCGCCCGTACATCCTCTGCATCATGAGCAAGGATACGAGCATAGAAGAGGGGAATAAGATGATCGAGAGGATCTCGCACGAGGTGTATCAGTTCGTCTCGGAGAGCGGGAAGTAGAAAGGCTTTAAAAGGAGGCGCCCGCTTCCTGTCCTTATGGGGTTATGGTGTAACTTGGCTATCATTGGCGCTTCGGGGGCGTCCGATCCGGGTTCGAATCAGCATCCTGCTGGCGAAAGTCCCGGTAACCCCATGCATCCTAATCTTCGGAACCGAAAGGCTTAAATAGTTGTTATTTCTTATAATAAATAAGCATTTATAAATAGTTATTTCCAAAAAGAAATAACTAAAGATAAGAAAATGGAAGAAGTAAACAAGAGAAATGAGATATTGAAGTATATTTATGCTAAATTAGCTCAAGCTCCATTTTTTGTTAAAGACCGGATACATGCTGATGGAAAGCCTCTTTT
>DATDVW010000101.1:0-5120 GCA_035289865.1 Candidatus Nanoarchaeia archaeon | reverse complement strand
GTGGCCATCAAGTTCGGGGAGCAGGGGTTCGGCAAGCGGCCGGACATCATCAAGTACCCGAACGACATCCTGGAGTGGGTGAAGCAGGGAGCAACCTCATTCCATGTCTCGGAGGAGCGGTGGAGGGATCCCCTGCAGGTGAGCCCGCTGATGAAGCGGGAGAGGCTTGACGCGCTGCGGGCGGGATGGGACCTGGTGCTGGACATCGACTGCCCGGTCTTAGCGTACAGCAGGCTGTGCGGCCACCTGCTGATAGCGGCGCTCCGCTACCACAATATCCGGGGTGTTTCCTGCAAGTTCTCCGGGAACAGGGGATTTCATATCGGGGTGCCGTTCGAGTCGTTTCCCGCAGAGGTGAACGGCGAGCAGGTCGCCAAGCTGTTTCCGGAGGGGCCGAGGAAGATCGCCCACTACCTGAAGGAGTTCATCAGGAAATCGCTGCAGCGCGAGATGCTGCGTGAGGGCATCGCCGCGGTGATGGAGGCGAGCGGGAAGGAATTCGAGGATCTGGTGAAGGACGGCGAGCTGGACCCGTACCGGGTGGTGGAGATCGACACTGTCCTGCTGGCGTCACGCCATCTCTACCGCATGCCCTACTGCCTGAATGAGAAGTCCGGGCTGATGTCATTGCCCATCGATCCAGGGGAGGTCATGGCATTCGAGCGGGAGCGGGCAAAGCCGCCAGTGATATTCTCGAGCTTCGGCTTCCTGGACAATCCCCATCCGGGAGAGGCAAGGCAGCTGCTGGTGCAGGCGCTGGACTTCAGCATGAAGCAGCCGGAGCAGGAGGAGAAAAGGGTTTATGAGGAGATCACTGATGCTGTTCCTGAGGGATTGTTCCCGCCCTGTATGAAGGCCGGGCTGCAGGGGATGAAGGACGGGAAAAAAAGATTCCTGTTCATGCTCCTGAATTTCCTGGGAAAGACCGGGCATACGCCGGACCAGGCGGAGCAGATCGTCCAGGACTGGAACAAGAGGAACGAGGAGCCGCTCCGGGAGAATTACCTGGTCGGGCACCTGCGCTATTTCCGGCAGAAGAAGGAGCGGATACTCCCGCCGAACTGCCGGGGGCAGTACATCGACCTCCATATCTGCAAGCCGGACAATCTCTGCGAGCGCATCAGGAATCCGGTGAGCTATGCCCGGAGAAAGACGCAGGCAGGGGCAAAGAAGAGGGGGAAGCGTGCACGGGCTGATTGAGCGGATCCGAGGCATCATCCGCGAGTGGGAAAAGGGAGAGGTGTCCTATCCCGCCATCGACTCCGGGTACGCATTTGGCGACCGCAGGCGGTACCAGCAGAAGAGCGAGGTCGAGGGGATACTCGGGAGGCTGGAAGAACGGTTCCTGACGCAGGCTTCCCTGCTGCGCGCCCACCTGGAGCGCAGCGAGTGGGAGCAGTGCGGCATCCTCCTCGACCAGATGGCCGCATCTGCCCCTGCGCGCAGCCCGGCCCCTTTTACCGGCGTGCCGCAGGACATCCGCGAAGAGGTCCTCGCTGATTTTGCAGAGATGGAGCGGTGCATGGCGAGCCGATGCCACCGCTCAGCCATGATCCTCTGCGGCAGGGTGCTGGAGATCTGCCTGCACCGGAAATATTATGAGGTGACCGGGCAGGACATCCTGGAGACGCAGCCCGGCATCGGGCTGGGCAAGCTGATCGCCCGGCTCAAGGAGAAGGAGGTGATGTTCGATCCCGGGGTGACCGAGCAGATCCACCTCATCAACGCCATGCGGGTCTCCTCAGTCCACAAGCGGCAGGAGGCGTTCCTCCCGAGCAAGGGGCAGGCGGAGGCTGCCGTCCTCTACACCAGGGATATCGTGGAGAGGCTGTTCCGGCGGAGACAACCATAAGATTTATAAACGCCCCCCCAATCCTCAGCCGGGTGTACCGTGGTTTCGTACACCACCGAGCCTGAGAAGAGAGCTTTTTCAGTACAAGGTGACTTGTGATTCTCCAGGCAGAGTCTTTCGCCGGGCTTTACACAAGCCATCGGGAAAGCTATCGGTAAATGACAGAGGTGCATTTTCGCAACCGCCCTAACTCATGCCACAGGTCAGAAGCCCGCGCCGGGGAAGCTTGCAGTATTGGCCGAGGAAACGCGCCAAACACGTCCGGATTAGAGCGTGGGCTGCAACTCCTGAGGCCAAGCCGCTGGGGTTTGCCGGCTATAAGGTGGGCATGACCCACATCATAGCGGCGGACAACCGGAAATTCTCGCTCACCAAGGGCGAGGATATCTTCATGCCAGTCACCATCATCGAGTGCCCGCCCATCAAGGTGGCCGCTCTCGTCTTCTTCAGGAACAACCTGCCGGTCGGGCAGACATTTGCCGCATCATTGGACAAGGAGCTGGCCAGGGCCATCTCCCTTCCGAAAACCAAGGAACAGCGCGCAGCGCCAGCGCATGATGACGTGCGGCTGCTGGCGTACACGCAGCCCAAGCTCACCAGCGTGAAGAAAAAGCCAGACGTCTTCGAGCTGCGTATCGGCGGACCTCCCGAGGAGAGGATGCGGTACGCGCAGGAGATTCTGGGCAAAGAGATCCGCCCGGAGGATATATTCAAGGAGGGGCAGCAGGTCGATGTACACGCCATCACCAAGGGGAAAGGGTTCCAGGGCACGGTCAAGCGGTTCGGAGTCAAGATCATGCAGCACAAGGCGGAAAAGAAAAAGCGGGGGAACGCGAATGTCGGATCCTGGACGCCGAAGCGGGTCCAGTTCACGGCTCCGATGCCGGGAAAGATGGGATACCACCTGCGCACCGAGCTCAACAAGTGGATCATCCGCCTGGCAAAGCCAGAGGAGATCAATGCCCGGGCGGGATTTCGGGGATACGGCCTGGTCAAGAACCCGTGCCTGCTGCTCAAGGGATCCACTGCAGGGGCGCCGAAGCGCCTGGTCAAGCTGACCAACGCCCTGCGGCCCGACGCGCTTGTCCCCAGGGAGGCTCCCAGCGTGGGATATATCGGCACATGATGATACCTGTCTACAGCCTGCAAAAGAACGAAGGGAAGCGCGTCGAGCTGCCTGAACAGTTCCGCGAAGAGGTGCGGAAGGACATCATCCGGCGGGCAGTGCTCGTGGAGCAGGCCGCGGCACGGCAGCGGTACGGGGCAAAGCCCGAGGCGGGCAAGCGGGCGTCTGCCAAGCTTTCCCGCAGGAGAAGGGACTTCAAGGGAAGCTACGGCCTCGGCATCAGCAGGGTGCCCCGGAAGATCCTTTCCGGAAAGGGAAGCAGGTGGAACTGGGTGGGAGCGGTCGCGCCCGGGATGGTCGGCGGCAGGCGGGCGCATCCGCCGAAGAGCAAGGCATGGGGCAAACTGCTCAACAGGAAAGAGGAAAAAAAGGCCATCCGTTCCGCGCTCGCCGCCACTGTCCAGCGGGAGATGGTCGCAGGAAGAGGGCATCGCATCCCCCCGGAATATCCTTTTGCCCTGGATAACGCATTTGAGGCCCTGGCAAAGACCAGGGAGATCGTGGAAGCGCTCAAGAGGATCGGGTTCAGCGAGGAATTGAAAAGGGGAGAGATGGTGAAGGTGCGGGCGGGAAAGGGGAAGCGCCGCGGCAGGAAGTACAAGGGAAGGACCAGTCTGCTCCTGGTGGCCGGAGAGGAATGCGCCATGGTGCGCGCCGCGCAGAACATCCCCGGAGTGCATGCAATCCCGGTTTCCGGGATCACCGCGAACCTCCTGGCGCCCGGCACGGTCCCCGGACGCGCGACGCTGTTCACCGAGCACGCGATCAGGAAGATAGGCGAGCAGAGGCTGTTCCTATGAGCATCGACCTCCATGCGATCATCAGGCGGCCGCTGTCCACAGAAAAGTCCATCCGCATGATGGAGACCCAGAACACGCTCATCTTTGCCGTAGACGCCCGGGCGACCAAGCCGGAGATCAAGCAGGCGATGGAGCTGGTGTTCAAGACCAAAGTGCGGCGGGTGAACACCTATATCCACAAGAAAGGGGAAAAGCGGGCGTATGTCAAGTTTTCGCCGGAGACCCCGGCAATCGACATCGCGACGAATCTGGGGCTGTTATAGGAGCTACCCATGGGAAAGAACCTTATCCAGCAGGCACGAGGAAGAGGAGGCCCGCGCTATCGGGCGCCGAGCTTCCGGTATGCAGGAGTAGCTGCGCATCCGGCGCCGCAGCCAGAGCCGATGACCGGCACGATCATCGCATTCATCCATTCGCAGGGGCATAGCAGCCCGCTGGTGAAAGTGGCGTATGCCAGCGGAGAAGAGGGGCTCGGGATAGCCTCCGAGGGGCTGCGCGTCGGCGATACGGTCACCGTGGGAAGCGGCGCGACGCCAAACAACGGCAATACCCTGCCGCTCACGGACATACCGGAGAGCGCGCTGATATTCAATATCGAGAGCATGCCCGGGGACGGCGGAAAATTCGTCCGCGCCTCCGGGACATTCGCGAAGATCGTGGCAAAGGGCCAGGATATGGTGAACGTGCTTCTCCCTTCAAAGAAAGTGCGGGCGTTCCTGCCTGCATGCAGGGCGACCATCGGCGTGGTCGCCGGAGGGGGAAGGGTAGACAAGCCGCTCCTGAAGGCAGGGACGGCATTCCATGAGATGCATAAGAAGAACAAGCTCTATCCGCGGGTGAGCGGAGTGGCCATGAATGCGGTGGATCATCCCTTCGGCGGGAAGAAGTCATCGCACAAGGGCAGGCCGACGCAGTCCCCGCGGGATGCGCCGCCAGGAAGGAAGGTCGGCATGATCGCCCCACGGCGGACGGGAAGGAAGTAAATGGCGCGGAAGGAGTTTACCTATCGGGGAAAGACCGTGGAAGAGCTTCGGGCGCTCAGCGACCAGGAAGTGTATGCGCTGCTCCCGGCACGCGCGCGCAGGAGGATGCTCCGGGGACTGAGCGATACCGAGCGGAAGCTCCTGCAGGCAATCAAGGCGGGCAAGGGCAGGATCAAGACCCAGTGCAGGGACATGGTGGTGCTGCCGAGCATGATCGGCGCAACCCTCCTGGTGCACCGCGGCAACCGGTACGATCCGGTGATAATCGCCGAGGATATGATCGGCCACCGGCTCGGTGAGTTCGCGCCGACCAGGAGCTCGGTCAGGCATTCGGCGCCAGGCATCGGGGCAACCCGCTC
>DATDVW010000100.1:0-14824 GCA_035289865.1 Candidatus Nanoarchaeia archaeon | reverse complement strand
GGGGATATCACTCTTCTCCTCGTTTTGCTTTCAAGCTTCATCCGGGCGGTCTTTGCGACGGTTCCGCCCTCCCTCGATGCTTTCCGGTGCTGAGGGAACGTCCGAGGATCATTCACCCGCTCAATCTCTGCCGTTGATGCTTCGCCAAGCATGGTGAATATCAGCTCCAGGTCAGTCATATGGTCCCGCAGGTTTTCTTTGCTCAATCCCTTGAGTTTCTTGTAGGCTGAGGGTGTCATCCCGAAGCTTGCCTTGGATATTTCCGCAGTAAGGATGGAAAAGTCTTCCTGGCTTTGCACGCCCCGTTTTTTCCATTCATCAGTAAGCCCCTGCCGGACCGCCATCCCCCGCAGGCGCTTGTCTATCCACGCCTTGGAGTATCCTTTTTGCTCGTAAAGCTCTTTCATGCGTTCCTGGGCTAATTCGGGGTTTTCTATTTCCTGCACTCGTTCATACCCCACTTTAGCTAGCCAACGCTTAAATGGCTCTGCTTTTTTAGAAGGAATGGATTGGATAATCCTGAACATGCTTTCGGTATTGGCACAATCCGTCTCATATCTCTTGCCATCAGCCGACTCCAATCTCAGTTGTACCCAGATTGGGGACAACTCAAGTTGAGCAAACTCTCTATCTTTTAGTTTACCCCAATATTGTCTGGGGGTAGGGCTGCCAGTTAAAGCGGCAACGACGTCCACGACAGAGAAAAACCATCCATCATGATGCCAGATCCGCCTGATCTTCTTATCCTGAAACACCACAAGCGCTTTGTCTTTGTCCACAGGGGCAGTCCTCTTTCTTTGTCCTCGGCACCCATTTGCGCAAACATTTATAAACCTATCACCCATGCGCGCACCCATGGACCTCGCGAAGGCTTTGCTGGAGAACGACCCCTTCCCCGACATCCTCGGGCAGGAGCGGGCAAAGCAGCAGCTGAAATCAGCCCTGCTGGTGAGCCGCCATGTGCTCATCCTGGGCGCGCCGGGCATCGGCAAGACCACCCTGGCGAAAAATGTCGCTGCCCTGCTCAAGAAGAGCTTCATCCGGATCCAGGGCTCGCCAGACCTCACCGCAGAGGACCTGCTGGGCGATATCGATCCGATCAAGGCCATGCAGTTCGGCCCGCTGGACAAGCGCTCCTTCACCCCGGGCAAGATCTTCAAGGCAGACAAGGGTATCCTGTTCTTTGACGAGGTCAACCGCTGCCCGGAAAAGCTCCAGAACGCCCTGCTCCAGGTCATGGAGGAGGGCAAGGCGACATTAGGCAGCTACACCGTGGACATCCCCGCTGACTTCATCTTCATCGGCACCATGAACCCGGAGGACAGCTCGACCGAGCAGCTCAGCGATGTCTTCCTGGACCGCTGCGACGTGGTCTACATGGGCTATCCGGAGACCGCGGAGATAGAGAAGTCCATCGTGCTGAAGAAAGGGAAGAAGAAAGACATCCCGTTTCCAGACACCCTGCTCACCACCGCCATCTCCTTCGTCCACTGGCTGCGGAAGTCAGAGAAGCTGGAGAAAAAGCCGAGCGTCCGGGCATCGCTCGGGCTGTACGAGCGGAGCCAGGCCAACGCGCTCCTGGAGCAGGGCAAGAGGGTGGAGATGAAGCATCTCCAGGATGCCATCCTATCCGTGCTGGCCCACCGCATCCGCCTCAAGCCCAGCGTCAAATATCTGCAGTCGCCCAAGGAATTCATCGAGGATGAGCTGAAGCGGTTCATGCATGCGCACGGCAAGGATGCCGGTGATGTTCCCTGACAGCAGGAAGCAGGTCAGGGAGCTGGAGCCGATCGATGAGATCTCCGGAAGCCTGAAGATCAGCGACAACAACAAGCTGATGAAGACGGTGCTGCAGGCTGACCGGGAAGAGATAGACAAGGGAAAGCTCATCAACGATGCCATCAACCAGGGCATCGGCTCGTTCAATCCCGACACCATGTTCCGCGACCTGGTCAACAATTACCAGACCGCCGAGCAGACGTATGGGGAGAGCCTGATCCGGCTGGTCGCAGAATATGACCCGAACCATATCCGGAAGAACATCAATCTCCCGGAGTTCAGGAGGATCCTCCGCGAGCGGATGCGCAGGAAAGCGGCGGAGCTGGCTGATGAGGGGCTGGTCGACGGATCAGGCGCCATCACCAGGAAAGGGTACGATCTTGCCGCGATCGCATTGTACATGCAGGAGCTCAGCGCCGTCATCCCGAAGGGGCTGGAGGGGGAGCGGCTCCACAAGCGGCGGTTCCATTACGGCGACAAGCAGGATATCAAGCCGTTCCGCAAAGACCGCTACCGTGACATCGCGCTGAAAAGCTCGGTCAAGCGCGCGCTCAGGAGGGGGCATTCCCGGCTGGCGGTCGATGATCTGGCGGTCTTCCAGCGGAAGGCGCGGGGCAGGATCCACATCATCTACGCGATTGACGCCTCCGGCAGCATGAAGGGGAAGAAGATCGGGGTGGCGAAGCGCGCGGGAGTCGCGCTGGCATACGCCGCCATCCAGGAAAAGGACAATGTCGGCCTGATCATCTTCGGCTCAGAGGTGAAGGCCATTGTCCAGCCCTCGCAGGATTTCGCGGCCATCGTGCGGGAGCTGAGCCAGGCGCGCGCGGGCAGGCAGACGGACTTTGTTGAGATGCTGGAGAAGGCGGTAGAACTCTTTCCCCGCGACCAGGCGACCAAGCACCTGGTCGTGCTGAGTGATGCCCTGCCCACCATCGGCGAGCAGCCGGAGCAGGAGACGATGCGGGCGGCAGGCATGGCGCGCGCGGCGAACATCACGATCTCCATCATCGGCATGAGCCTGGACAGCAGGGGGGAGGCGCTGGCAAGGCGCATCGTCGAGATCGGCCAGGGCAGGCTCTACCTCTGCAAGGACAGCGCCGCATTGGACGCGATCATCCTGGAGGATTATTACAGCGTCAGATAGGAAGCATTTTAAGGGAGGGGAGGGAACATCCGGATAATGAAAATTTTCGCCTTTACCGACACCCATGGCTCGCGGAAGCTGATGCAGCGGATCAGGAAAATGGGCAGGCAGGCGGACATATTGGTCTGCGCCGGCGATATCACTGTTTTTGAGCGCAATCTCCACGCGGTGCTCCGCCTGCTCAACAGCATCGGAAAGCCCCTGATGCTCGTTCCGGGCAACCACGAGTCATCTGCCCGGCTGCGGCAGGCATGCATCCCCTACAAGAACATCTGGTACATGCACCGGAAAATGAAAAAGACGCACGGCATTCTGTTCATCGGCCACGGCGGCGGCGGGTTCTCCCTCACAAACCCGGATTTTGAGGCGTTCGTCAAGGAAGAGCAGGGCAGGATTGCCGCGGCCAGGCGCATCGTCCTCATCACCCATCAGCCGCCCTATGGGTCAAGGACGGATATTGTCGGCAGGATGCACACCGGCAGCAAGTCCTACCGGGACTTCATCAGGAAGCGCCATCCCCTGCTGGTCATCTGCGGCCACCTGCATGAGAATTTCAGGACGCATGACCGGATGGGGAAGAGCATCATCGTCAATCCCGGGCCTGCAGGGAAGATGCTGGAGATATAGCCGGGAATACAAATCTATTTATAACCGGCGGCAACAGCAGCGGCATGCGTATCAGGGAAAAGCTGGACAAGGTCACGCAAAGCAGCATCTACCAGGGATGGAAGCAGCAGAACGCCGACGCGTTCCTGGCGCACCTTTTCTTCTCCTCCGACGATCCTGAGCACATGAACGCAGGGTTTTACCTGCCCAAGGCCGACCGGATGAAGGTCTTCTCCGTGAACGGCGGGGTGCAGGAGAGCGCGGATGAGGAGATCCTCAAGCAGCCGGATGCGGAGATCGAGCCGCTCGACCCGGACCGGGTGCAGATAGACGGCAGCCAGGCAGTGGTGCAGGTGACCGCGCATCTCGGGGAAACGTGCCCCCAGGACCATCTCCTCAAGTATTTCGTGATCCTGCAGAGCATCGGCAGGCCGCTGTACAACATCACCTTCTTCACCAGCACCATGCACATCATCAATATCCGGATAGACGCAAGGACAGGAGAGGTCATCAGCGAGAAGCGCTTTTCCATGAAGGAATTCCAGCAGAAATAACGCATGCGCTCGTATATTCTTCATTATAGCATTCTTTATAAATCACCGGGGATTCAGCAGCGGTGATGTCAGCCCCTTCTGCATGGGAAGTCGCCAGCCGGGACCGGATTGCCTATATCCACCCCGACCCCTTTGCAAGCAAGGCGAATGTCGTCGTCACCTTCTGCTGGACCATGCGCGACGTAATCCTTCCCCGGATAGCGAAGGAGAACCTCGCCATGGCGACGAATTTCTACACTCCCTCCGGATTGGAGAGCATGGTGCGGAACATCCTGGCAAATCCCTGCATCCGCTACGTGATCCTGCTCGGCGAGGAATACGCCTCACGGAAGGGCGATCCCGCTGAGCTGACCAGCGCGAATGCCATCCGCACCTTTTTTGCCCAGGGGGTGCTCGACAGCAGGAAGCTCCCGGGATTTGAGAATGCAGTCTATTTTGATGTGCACATCCCCCTGGAAGAGATCAGGAGGGTGCAGCGGCAGGTCGAGCTGGTCGACCTGAACATGAAGATGCCTGACGCCTCGGTCATGGAGAGAATCGCAGAAGCGAGCCGTTTGCTCGGCACACTGCCGAAAAAAGAGCCGTTCGCCGCGCCCCAGGTGTTCGGGCAGGAGCCCGCCTCCAGCATCATGCCCTATGGCGGCGGCCCGTATGTTGTCCGCGGCACCACCATACCGAAGACCTGGGTCGAGGTGATCCACGCCATCAACCGCTATGGAAGAAAAAACCTCATGGATGCGAACACCGACCGGGAAGTGAAGGAGATCAACAACATGGTCGCGGTCATCACCGATCCCCAGAGCATGGACCTCTCGCTCAACCCCTTCCTGGTGCCGATGACGCCGGAGAAGGTCAGGGCGTACTGCGCAGAGATCCTCTCGCCGGAGCTGCCCCCGGGAAAGGCGTACACCTATGGCAACAAGCTCCGCGCCTACCATTTCCCTGACGCTGGGTATATCCAGGACCTCAAGACCACTGCCATGTTCAAGGATTTTGAGTTCGGCCAGGGCCCCCATATCGACGAGAATGTGCAGTATACCGGGCATGGCGCGGAGATCGACCAGGTAAAGGACATGATCTTCGTGCTGAAGCGCAACCTCTACGCGAAGTCCATCCTGGCGATCGCCTGGCATCCTGCTGATGAGCTGAGCAGGAAGCACAAGTCCTCTCCCTGCCTGGTGCTGGTGCAGCCCATGGTCCAGGACGAGAGGCTCAACCTGACGGTCTATTTCCGCAGCCACGACATGGTGCAGGGCTGGCCCGAGAACGCGTACGGCATGGCGGCCATCCAGAAGGAGCTTGCCGACGCCGTCCAGCTGCCGCCGGGGATCCTCACCATCATCTCCTCCTCAGCGCAGATCTACAAGAATTATTACAGCCAGGTCGGGGAGATGCTCCAGAAGTTCAGGAGATATGGGGTTTCCTACAACGACCCGGTCGGCAACTATATCATCACGGTGAAAGAGGGCAGGATCGTGGTCAGCCACACGGATCCCCTGCTGAACAAGGACCTGGAGCGCTTTGAGGGGAAGACTGCGCAGGAGGTCTATCTCCAGATCGCTGCTGCAGGCCACATGGACACCGGCCATGCCCTCTACCTGGGCACGGAGCTGCAGAAGGCAGAGTACGCGCTGAAGGATCCGGCGAAAGAGTACGTCCAGGACCAGGAGCTCCGGCAGCGGAGGTAGGACTGCATGCATGCGTACATCGCTGGGCAGGTGCCGGTTTCCGCAGTCCACTGGCCGGGAAAGGTGGCGTTCACCATGCTGTTCGCCGGGAATAATTTCCGGCATGCGTTCTCCCATGCGGCGTTTGCCGATTTCAGGGCGGAGTATCTGGCGGAGACGCGGGATCTGGGGAAGGCGCTGGAGCAGCATCGGCACGCGGTGGAGGGGGTGGTATTTGCCGGCGGCGAGCCCTGCCTGCAGAAGCCAGCGCTGCTGGAGCTAAGCAGGCTCGCGAAGCGGCACCAGCTTCCCGCAGCCCTGATGACGAACGGGACAAAGCCGGAGGTCATCGCCGCATTGCTGCAGGAAAAGCTCATTGCGCAGGTCATGCTCCGGGTGCCTGCCCCGCTGGAAGAGACGGCATTCGAGAAGATCACCCGGTCAGCGACATTCTTCCTTCCCTCTGCGCAGGTCATCGCGGACATCCGGAAAAGCATCGCGGAGATGCAGAAGCATGATGTTCCGGTCGACGTCCACACCACCATCGTGCCGGGCATCCTCTACCGGAAAGAGGACGTCCTGGATATCGCCGCAGCGATCGCCCCCCTGAGATGCCGCTGGGTGTTGAAGCAGTTCGTCCCGGATCCCAACCTCCTGGACCGGAAGCTGGAGAACATCTCCCCCCCGACCATGAAATTCCTGGAGACGCTCCGGGAGGCTGTCCAGCGGGAGCATCCGCAGCTCGTGGTGGAGCTGGAGGAGAATAGCATTCTTTGCTGAGGATTATCTGCCGTGCCTGCCGACCGCCCGGATAATATCCTGGAACACCTTATCCCTGGGCTGGTTGGCATTGATGATCTGCCAGCGGTATGCCTTCGCCAGCTCCAGATGTTTTTTCCGCACGCTGCGGAGCAGCGCGTCATTGATCTCATGGATATGCGTCTTTTCCCTTCCGGAGAGGAAGCGCTTGCCGTCGAGCAGGAGAGCGGCGTCTTCCCTGAGCAGCCCCTGGTTCATCCTCTTGAGGCTGGCCATCGGCATCCCTTTCGCCGAGCCCCAGGCAAAGCTCGTCCCCACATAGTCTTCCATCACCACGTCCCCTTTCCTGAGCGCGGCAAGGACTGCCGGCTGCTGCTCAAGCCGGTTTTTGGCGTAGAGCTGCTGGAACTCCGGCTCAGGGATGCGCTGTTCGTGGCTGCGCAGGACGGCATTGATCTGCCTGCCTGAGGCAAGCCCGTAGTCCGGCGACTTGAAATAGGCGACATGGTGTCCCTGCTTCCGGAGATAAGCGGCCAGCCTCCTAGCCTGCGTGGTCTTGCCGATGTTGTTGATGCCGTAGAGGACGATGAAGGTGCCCATGAGGAGGGAGGTATTGCCGCTGTTTTTTAAATGTTTCAATGCGGACTGGTTTTCTTCAGGGCGTGGACAAAATCATAGGGGATGCGCTGTTCCGCAAACAGGCGGATAAGGGGCTCAAGATACTGTCCCACCCCCGCAACATCAATGGCAGCGCTATCTACCCCCTCCCGAGTGAGGCACACCGCCTGGAGAAGCATCTCCCGGGTAAAATAAGGGACTTGGCTGCTGGGGCACAGGTGTCCAAAAGCGATATCAGGGTTAGTGAGAAGGGGTTCTGCATTCTGCATATAGTGGTCGCCGCCGATGACGAGCAGCGTCGTCTGCTTCCGGGGCCTGAAGTTGTCCAAAACGTCCTGGATTACGGCAAAGACAGTTTCGCTTGCCCGTGCATCCTGCCACGCCTCAGGACCGGAGCCAATCTCCAGCATGAGGATCGGCTTCCGTATTGCAGGACCGTGATGGGTCGCCTCAATACGGACAGAGAAATCAGGTAGGGTATTATGTCTGCGGAGGGAATGGTAGAGGAAAGTGAATAGCGAAGAGCTTGTTCCGCATAATGTCCGCTCTTTTCCTCCCAGATCCGTAATCGCCTGCCGCGGCCATTTTGCATTCCAGTTGCCGCAGGAGTGCACACAGAAGCATTTGTTGATGTCAGGCAGGCTGTGGATGGCGACAGCAATGTAGGCATCTGCCGGCGGCAGATCCTCATCATGGAGATAAAGGGGGAAATCATCTATCTCGATAAGGGGAAGTCGCGCCTGCCGGAGCATCGCATAGACCGGAAGCCTGAAGTCGCTTTCTATCCTTTTGGATAAGATGAGTTTAATGTCCATGTTTCTCAAATGTTGTCACATACATCTCTGTCGGGCTCTTTTCCACCAGGAAGCCGCGGCTGCGGACATGGGCGAGCTGGTCTTCAAGGGGAAGGACGTTATGCTGGAGGACAGCATATCCCAGCCCGTGCATCCAGGAAAAACATTCCTCCTGCCTGATCATCTCTTCCGGGGCATGGCTATGCCCGATAAGCTGGGCGACATATGCGCGGGTGCAGCGCAAAAGCTCCTCATGCTGGCCGGGGTGGAGGGTGATATCCATGCGGTATTGCGGTTCCCCGACGATGATCTTGCCTTGCGGCTTCAAATACATCCCGGCAACGCCAAGAGAGGCAGCCAAATGCTCTTTGCCTCCCAGCGATCCCGCGATTTCATGCAAGCAGCGGATGAACAGCAGGGCATCAGCGCTTCCCTGCTCAAGCGCAAGATTGCTGATGTCAGCTATGCCTCCCCGATGCGGATGGTAAGCGACCATGCTTCCCTTGCCCCGAAGCCTCTCCGCAAACTGCACTCCGTCATCATGGGTATCTGAAGGCTCAAGGCCGTGGACCGCTGCCGGCATGTCCAGGGCATCCAAAAGCGATGCCCCGACTCCCGGGCCGGCGCCGATATCAATGATGCATCCTCCGGTAAGATGCTGCGCCATATGCCGCTGGACCAGGGAGTAGAACGGCCGGGATCGCTCGACATAAGCCCCCCAATAGCCTCCGCCGGCGAATCGGTCGAATGTGCTGATACCCATAATGCCCGTAAGGAAGCGGCGCATTTAAATGTTATTTCCCCCTATAGGGGAAACATTTATAAAATCAAGGGATATACGCGCTGCATGGACGAGGCGATCCTGGAGGAGGTCGGGTTCACCCGGGGCGAGAGCCAGGTATACCGCGCGCTGCTCAGGCTGGGAGAGGCAAACGTCACATCCATCACCAGGTCAGCCACCGTGTCCCGATCGAAAGTGTATGATATCCTGGAGAAGCTCAAGCGAAAGGGCGTTGTTTCCGAGTCTATCCGCAAAAAGACACGGTTCTTCCAGGCGGCGGATCCCGAGCGCATCGTCGACTATCTCAGCGAGAGGGAAAAGCAGATACAGGAGAAAAAGGAGAGGCTGAAAAAAGCCCTGCCGGACATCAGGGGCATGGCAGCAAGGACAGAGCAGCAGGAAGTGCGGGTATATACGGGATATGAGGGGGTAAAGACATTTTACCGGGAGACCATCAGCAGCCTGCAGCCGGGCGACGAGTGGCTGGTGATAACCATGGACAACCGGCAGTGGAGGAACAAGGCGTTCAGCATATTTTTTAAGGGCATCCACTTGCAGCGGCTGGAGAAGCGGCTGGACACAAAGGTCCTGATTGATGCGAAAACGCTGCCGTTTCGCGAGCGGGGCAGCTTTCCAGACAGCAGGCATTTCAGGATGAGGGCGGTACATGCCGCGCTTCCATCTGGCCTGGTGATCGTCAAAGATAAAGTGTCCATAACAACCTGGGGCGCAACGCCGCGGGTGTTCGTGATTGTCTGCAGGGAAGTGGCGCAGATGTACCGCTCGTTCTTTTACGGGTTATGGAAGAAGGCGAAGGCAGTTTAGAAAAGCGCAGTCGCCATTATCAAACACCCGATTTGCGCGCGCATCCTCTGCACAGATGCGCCTCGATCATCGTCCCTGCGTTATTGTACCATATATGATACATCTCAGCAAACGGCTTGCCGCAGTCATCGCAGGTAAAAGACTTGAGCACCGGCTTCGCATGGGTGTTCCAGGCGCGGACAATGGACTGCAGCTTAGACTGGACAGCTTCCGAATATCCGGCAAAGCGTGAGGGGTCAACAGGAACATCCTTCCCTGCCGATACCTTTCCTGCACGGAAATCCTGCTCGCACCGCTCGCAGAAATGGACAGGGGTCATATAGCCGCCAGTATGCAGCCAATGATGCCATGCCCGTCGCATATAGGTTTGGCAGGCAGCGCACCGAAAGCCGCGATGCTCCGGCTGCTGACGAATATTCCACGCACGGACGATCCGGAGCAATGCCTCCTGCTCATTCATAAGATTTGCACCACCTTCTCCCTGCTTGTTAGCCCCCGGAGGATCCGGACAGTATATCCCATCCTCTTGAACAGCCTGATGACTGCAATGTTTGCCTGGTTCTCTTTTGCCTTCGCCCGGACCGCCACCCGGACTGCCTTCCTCCCCGCATCATAGCCGAGGATCGCGTCGGCAGGGGCGTGCGGCTTCACCAGGATACGCAGGGTGCCGTCGTGGATATGCGGTGTTATCACGAATAATCCCGCCAGGTATGCTTGCACTTTGCGCAGCGGAAGAATTTGGTCTCAGGCTCGTCCCCTGCCCTGGTCTGGACTGTCCAGAAATACGCCTTGCCATGGCCGCACTTCGAGCATTCGGCATCCACCTGGGGGAGGTGCTCCGGGGCATCCTTCTCCACCACGGCGATCCCTTCCTGCTTTTCCCGTACCCGCTCGGAGATCTGGGCGGACTTGACGTCCTTGGACTTGTAGCCGCAGCTGCAGCCGAGTATCTTTTTCCCCTTGCTCACCGACGGAATGAGGATAGAGCCGCATTTCGGGCAGAACATAGGTCCGCAGGAGGGGGCAGGATATATAAATCTTGCCCTAGAAGAGGGGTTGGTGCGAAAATCGGTGCTTATGCGTGTCTGCCCATGGTGAGGACTCCGCAGGATGTGCTCCCCGACCTGAGCGAAGCGAAGTGGAGAGGCATGATTAGGCTCCGCATAAGCACGAATGAGAGTTTCGCACCAACCCCCTAGAAGAGCCGGAGCAGCTCCACCGCCCAGACCTTGAGGTAGCCGAAGAACGGGACCCGGAATGCCGCCTTGCCGATGACCTGCTCCTGCCGGATGTCGGTCTCGTCCAGCAGGCGGATGGCCCCCAGGGTTCCCTTGGGCACCCGCTCCCCGGCCGCATTCCGGTAGTCGACGATGGAGATGGGGTTGTGGTCCCCCTTGGTCCGGTACACCGGTCCGTCAGAAACCTGCACCACCCGGTGGATGAAGGGCTCGGATATGCCGTCCGTGAACACGATCACGTCGCCGACAGCGATCTCCCCTGCATCCGCTCCCCGCAGCACCATGATATCCCCCTTGTTGAAGCCGGAGGGGTAGTCGAACTCCAAGAACATCTGCCTGCTGATGCCGAACTGGGCGAAGATGCCCTCCTGCTCCCCCCACCAGCGGTCAAAGGGCAGGTCGTGCTCCATGCTCTCGGAGATGACTGCCACCAGGGGATGTGAGGTGTCGAGCAGCCATCCCAGCCCGGGGAACACCACGAACTTGATCAGCACGAAGGCGAGCGCGATATTGGCCAGCCACGACCAGATGGAGTTGTCATGCCAGATAAAGCGCCAAGTTTTCCTGAGGGGGGAAGCGGCGCGTGCCTGGTCCATGCAGAACAGCGGCAGGACTGATTTTTTAAACCTTTGGATTGGGGAAAAGGATCTGCATTCTCTGAGCGTCAGGGCAAAGCTCTTAAAGAGAGCAGGACAAACCAGCCCTATGCATCGGGACTATTTCGAAGGGATCCTCCAGCTCCGGGGGGAGAGGATCGGGGAGATCCAGGAGGTCGTGGAGAAGTACCCCCAGCATATCGCCAAGGTGATGACGGTCCGGAACGGCTATGACTATTTTTTCCGCTCAAACCCGGTGATGCGCAGCCTGGTCAGGGCCATGCAGAAGCGGTTTGGTGCCGTCGTGAAAGAATCCCCGCGCCTCCATACCCGGGACCGGCAGACCGGCAAGGCGAAATACCGCCTGAACATCCTCTTCCGGACGCTGGGATACCAGACCGGGGACATCATCCAGGCAGGGACGGTGCTGATGAAGGTCACCAGCATCACCAAGATGGTCACCGGCGTGGACATCAGGACGGGCAAGCGCCTCTCCTTCCGCAGGAAGGGCCGGGAGTGTATCCCGCTGCTCCCCTTTGAGACCAGGGTGATTAGGGTACATCCGGCCGTCGAGGTGCTGGACCAGGACTACCAGCCGGTCCGGGCCGGCAGCCAGAGAGCGGTCAAGCTCGGCGAGAAGGTCAAGGTAGTGTGCGCTGGCGGGTTCTGGCTAGTCTGAACCTGTCCTTATAGTCAGTGATGAGCGTCCGCATGGTCTCCATGCTGTTCTGCACTTTCTCCAGGTCCTCCTTCCGCACCAGCATGAAGTACCGGTCCTCGATCAGGGAGAGTTTTTCCGCCGGGATCAGGGTGAATTCCGGAAGCTGCCAGCGCTGCCTCTTGGTGCGGTAGATGATGGTGGACACGATGCCGCGGAGCTGCTCCATGATCCGGTTGTTGGCGATGTCCAGCGTCTCCACAAACAGGATGTCGCCTTTCCTGATCTGCAGGATGCGCTTCTTGCGCTGGAATTCCTCATGGCCGAGCGTGGAAAGCCGCTTCGCGACCAGGTAGGAATTGCCGCCGATGATCAGGGTGCGGTACCGGTCGAGCTGCTGCTGCAGGCTGCGCATGCCATTCTCTTTTTGCCGCACATCCTGCTGCAATGCCCTGATGCGCTCCTCGCGCAGGGCGAGCAGCCGCTGCATCTCCTGGTCGCCGGGCTGCTGCATCCGGGAGAGCCGGGCATGTTCCCCCCTGGACCGGGCATTCTCCTCCTGGAGCCGGATGTTCTGCTGCCGGAGCAGCGCCGCTTCCTTCTCCGTGCCCTTGAGCCGCTGGTAGACAAAGTTCAGCTCATCCCGCCGCTCTTCCCGCTGGAGCAGAGGGGGTATGCGGGCGACGAAATCATCATCAGGCCGGGTCACCAGGTCAAGCGCCAGGGAGATGTTCATGTCCTCCTTGACGCAGAGCTCGCTCACCCGCTGGACCGTTCCCGCATCGAACTCCCGGAGATGGTAGGTGATCTTCGTGAACAGCCTTTCAAAGCAGGCATAGGCAAAGCGGGCTGCGGCAAGCGCATCGCGCTCGTGCGCATTTTGGAGGGGGGCTGAAGCGGCCATCTCGCGCTTGGCGGCGACGGCGATGTCTTCCGGCGGCGCGACGACCCGGGCGCCGAATTTTGCGGCGAATGCGCTGATAAGGTGGGGCACCTGCCTCTTGTCCGTCCCGACGACCAGCGGCTTGCCCCGCATCCGCGCAGCCTCGATGAGCGCGGGCAGGGCGATATCCTTCCCGGATCCCGCGGCGACAAGCTTGCCCGTGATGTCGAGGAAAGCGTAGCCGACGGTCGTCCCGGGATCGATGCCCACGATAAGGAGGTCCGCCATGGAAATGTCCGGAGGGAATCTGTTTAAATAGTTTGTGGCTCGCCGGTATCCGGCAAAATAGGATTCTGCCGACGGCATGCCGACGGGCGTACACAACATTTATATAGGAGAAACATTCCAGAGGAGATATCACTTAAAAAAGGTGGTTTGATGGCAGAAATTGTAGCAAAAGTTGGTGTGAAGAAAGTGAAGGGCTATCTGTATTTTGTCGATAAGAAGGGCCATGTCGCCCGGGCGCAGATGGCGCGCGGGAAGAAGAAGGGCAAAGGCAAGGTAGAGGTCGTGGCCAAGGCAGGGATCAAGAAGAAGTCTGGGTATCTCTACTTCATCGACAAGCACGGCCATATCGCGGCGGCAAAGATGTCCCGCGGCGGCAAGAAGAAGCGAAAATAAATTTTTTGTTTTCTGTTTTTTTATTCCCCTATGCCTCCGGTAGGGGAAGGGCTATGGCGGGCGGGGGTTCTGATGTTTCAGCACCATAATGTTTATATTAAGTGCCTGCCCTCTCGCGTGCCATGATTGCGGAGAAGGAGCTGGTGAGCTACTGGCTGCACACGCACGGCTTCTTTACGATAGAGTCCATCAAGGTCGGGAAGAACAAGGAGATTGACATCCTCGCCATCCGCCAGCGCGGCAGCAATGTCCAGGAGATCCGGCAGGTGGAGATCTTCTCTTCGATCAGCGCCTCGGCGAACCTCACGCTGGACGCAGCGACCATCCCTGAATCAGTAGAAAAGTTTGTGGAGAAACGATTCAACGACGGGCTGATCCTCGCCGAGATGGAAAGGAGGCTGCAGGACCTGGGGAAGAGGCCGTATGAACGGGTGATCGTCCTGGGCGCCATGGCAGCGGCAAACCGGAAGCAGGCAGTGGCGCTGCTGGAGCAGCGGCACATCACCGTCATCAGGATGGAGAGCATCCTCTTCGACATCATGAACACCATCGACCGGCAGGACTACCACCCCACCATGCGCGCGCTCCAGCTGATCAAGTTCATGCTGCTCGGCAAGCCGGGAAAGCTCGCAGCCCTGATCGGGAACGAAACAGGCATCCTCAACCAGGCTGCCAAGGAACGCTTCCTCCAGCAGCTGCTGAGCCAGCATGCGGTGAAGCGGATCATCGGCAAAGAGGAGAACCAGGAGATTATCCGGGGGCTGCTGCAGGAATCCCGCATCAGGCCGGAAGGGCTTGCTGCCCTGGTCGCCGGGCTGCTCACCGCCCGGACAAAGCCCAGGTTCCTGCAGGCGTTCCTGGAGGCCAAAGGGCAGCAGGAACGGGCGGAGAGGAAGGACAAGGAGCTGACGAGTTTTCTGGAAAGGGCTATGTAGAAAATGTAGGGTAGCGCCATTTTGTGAGCGCTACTGCGCTTGCGGGAGCATAGCGGAGGGGGTTGCACCATCCGGGGAGGTGCCGCTCTTCTGCTTGCGGCAGCATGGAGCGAACCGGCGCTACCCGGAACGAAGTGAGATTTTCTACAGAGCCCCTGGAAAGGTAATTGGTTAGTTGTCTGAAGTTCTTTGATATATATTCTCTATCACCGAAATCTATTTATTCTTAGTATATCCTTCGTATATACTAAGATGAAACGTATTAAGCAAGAGATTTCTAACGAACTCACACTGAAAAACATT
>DATDVW010000099.1:0-8417 GCA_035289865.1 Candidatus Nanoarchaeia archaeon | reverse complement strand
TCCATCACGCTCCTGCGGGCGCTCGGGAGGAGACAGCTCCTGGTCGCAGACCCCCTTGCAGGATCCGGCGTCCGCGGCATCCGCTTCCTCAAGGAGCTTCCTCCGGGAACGGTCGCTGCGCTCTCCCTGAACGATATCCGGGAGGATGCGGCAGCGGCTATCCGGAAGAACCTCAGGCGAAACAAGGTCCGGGCAGCGGTAAGCAGGCAGGATGCCCGGACGTTCCTGCTCAGCTCCACCGGATTCGACTACATCGACATCGATCCCTTCGGCAGCCCCAATCCCTTTTTGGACGCTGCGGTGCAGCGCATCAGGAACCAGGGGATCCTTGCCGTGACCTGCACGGATACGGCCTCCCTTTGCGGCACCTACCCGAAGACCTGCCTGCGGAAGTACTGGGCAGCGCCGCTCCGGAATGCCCAGATGCACGAGACCGGCCTGCGGATCCTCATCAGGAAAGCGCAGCTCATCGGTATGCAGTATGATACCGCGCTGCACGTGCTGTTCTCCTCCTTCAAGGACCATTATTTCCGCATCTTTTTCCGGTGCGAACGGAGCAAGAAAGAATCGGATCTGGCGGCGGCGCAGCACGGCATGCTCCATGATGCGGGACCGCTGTATCTCGGCAGGTTGTGGGACGGCGCCTTAGCCGCTGCCATGTACCGGGCAGCCCCGGACCATTTTCTCCAGACCATCGCCGCGGAGAGCGCCATCCCCGCCATCGGGTTCTTTGACCTGCATGCCCTCTGCAAGCAGCATGCGCTTCCGATCCCCAGGACAGCGGCGCTGCTGGAGAGGCTGCGGGGCAAAGGGTATGCGGCAAGCACCACCATCTTCAGCCCATACGGGATCAGGACAACAGCGCCGGAACCGCTTGTCATCAAGATGATCAGCCAATCGCGCGCCGGACGTCGGTGACTTCCACGGACTGCACACCAGAAATCATGCTGATCTTATTTTCCAGGCTTTCCGTGCTGCCCAGCTTTTCGTCCATCACAAATACCAGCACCAGCGCCTGCAGCCCGAATGCGATGTTCTCCAGCTTCTCCTTCCCTACAGCGCCGCCGAACTCCCCGATGAGATGCATCGCCTTTTTCTTGATGGAAGCCCATTCTACCTCTGGGGATACCGGCATGATCTTGAGGGAAACGACAACCTGCGCCATGTCAGTTCGGCCCGGTGAACCCGCACTCCGGACAACTGTATTTCGCGGCGATCTCCCTGCAGCTGACGCACCGGATGAGCTTGGCCTTTCCGCACTCCGGGCAGTTGAACTGGGTGGAGCCCCTGTCGCCGACGATGTTCCGCTTGCATGATGAGCAGACGAGTTGCATGCTCCTTAGGGTTGCCTGATGATTTATAAAGCTTTCTTCTCGGGCAGGCGGCCCCCTCTCCATGTTCTCATTCCTGCGAAACAACAAAAGTTTAAAAAACACCAGGTGCACAGAAAACGGCATGATGAAACCGTCTGCACTTGTCCCCCCACTGCCTCCGCGCTCACTGCAGCGCTCTCCTGAGCGGGATATCGGCATATTCAGCAGGATACTCAAGAAAGAGGTCATGAAAATCCCTCCGCCTGTGCCGACAGGCCTGCCCGCGGCCCATTCGCTGCGGAAAAAGGATACGGAACTCCGCAGGCGGGAGATGCGGCTGCTCCGCCTGGAGATGGAGATCCGGAAGGAGGAGCAGGAATGGATAGAGGAGCAGCGGAAACGGAACGCCGAGCTGAAGCAGCTTGATGACCAGATCGAGAAGGAGATGGCCTGGAAGCAGGCGGAATGGGGGCGGGAAAAGGCACGGCGGCTTGCAGAGCTGCAGGATCTGGAGAAGGCCGTTGAAAGCAAGCGGAGCGAGCTGAGATCCATCACCGCGCAGGCCGCCCGGAAGCTGGAGACGCTGAAGAAGAAAGAGGAGCGGCTCGCTGAGGTCGAGCGGCAGGGCGGGATGCAGGAGGCAGAGATCCTCCACCGGCAGAATGAGCTCAATGACCTTTCGCACCAGCTTGAGCTCCGGGAAGCAGGGCTTGTGGAGAAAGAGCGCATGCTCCTGAAGCGCGACCAGCAGGTCAAGGAGGCGCTGATCATCCTCAAGGGCAAGAAAGAGGAGGTCGCGCAGGCGGCGAATGAGGCAATGCAGACCATGGGGATCCTGGATGGGCACCGGAAGTCTGCCGCCCGTGTCATCGACGAAAACAAATCATTCCTTCACGCTGCCCAGCAGCGGCTCCAGCGGCAGCTTGCGGAGTTCGCCAAGACCAGGGCGATGCTGGAGCGCGAGGAAGAGAGCGTTGTCCAGAAGATCACGGCGCTGCAGAATACCACCCTAAAGATGCACCGGCAGGAGATGTCGCTTCGGCAGGCGGAGCAGGGCATCCAGCAGAAGCAGTACAAGCTCGACCAGGAGAAAAGCGCGTTCAGCAGGCATACTGCCGCTGAAGAGAAGCGGCTCGGAGAGGGCCGGAAGCAGGCCCGGGAGGAGCTCCAGCGCCTGGAGAAGATGCAGCTCAAGGTGCGCGCTGTCCGGGATTTCAGGGCAAGCATCCCTGAGCTGTCCAAGCGCTACAAGGAGATCGCCAGGAAGGTCCACGCCGAGGAGAAGCAGCTGCAGCGCGTCACCGGAGAGGCCGCCGCCAAATATGCGCTGCTGCGCGATAAGGAAAGGGACCTGGAGCAGCGCGAGAAGGACCTCCGCAGCCAGCAGGCCCTCCTCCAGAACCTGCGGATGAACCTGCTCCGCGAGCGGCAAAGCCTTTCCCGCAAGGAATTCCGCGAACTCGTGGGGAGCGAGGTGCACCGCGCAGAGGTCAGCGAGCAGGTCCACGAGATCAAGACGATGAAAGGCAGGCCGGAAATCTATGAGCAGATCACCGCCGCACAGGAGCTTCTGGAGATGGGAAGGCTTGATGAGCTCCGCGCCCGGATGCCGGAGCTGCAGCAGGCATGGGAGCAGGCAAGGCTTCCTGAGCCGCAGAAGCGCAAGCTTGCGATAGACCTGCTCGAGCTGCAGACTGAAGTGAAGCTGGCTACCCTTCGGTAGGCTGGCAGGAAATCATCTTTTTCTCCTCATCGACCCGGAATGATACCGGCAGAAAACGCTCGGTTACCATGATATTCGTCCTGGTATGCTCCGTCAGGGCAGGCGCCTTCATGGAGCCGCCGAACAGGGCAAGGTAAGGGATGAGATTATCCTCCAGATGCGAATCCACTGCCGCGCCGCTGGAGATTTCCGCGACCAGGCTTTTCGCCGCTTCCTCACCCACCGCCTCTGCGCGCTTGCCGCGCTCTCCCAGAGCATCTCCGCCGAGGATGACCGGATCGCGGCTGTCCATCTCTCCCTCGCCGAAAAGCGCCCAGAGCGCTATGCCTGACCCGTCTGACACGGTGTTGCTGTATTCTGCATTGATGGAGACCGGGACACCATAACTTCCCAGCGCCATCTTCGCCGCGCGCGCCTGCCGCTCCGCCACCTGGGCCTGCTCCAATGCGCGGGAGGCATGGGATGTCCCCCTGATGGACAGCAGGCGATGCTGCTCTTCGAGCAGGATAGGATTGCCCGCCTGCCTCAGCTGGCTGAGGAACTCGTTGCCATACTTTCCTTTGGCATATCTTGACTTTATCATGATGTCCACCCTTCCGCCACCCTGGGGAAAATAGCCCCGGCGCTCCATCACCGCCTTGATATCCGCGTATTTCTGCAGCTGCGGCAGGAGGATATGGATAAGGTAATCGATCGGCATGGCCCATTTGCCGTCAGTCCCGCCGGTGAGCCTCAGCCTGGTCTTCCCGGCAAACAGAGAGGGGAGGAGCGCTGCCTGCAGGACCAGGGCGATGGAGCCTGCTGTGCCGATGTCTATGGAGATGGTGCTGCCTTTCAGCATGCCCGGGATGAACCGGAGATGGCTGCTGCCGACATCCACTGGATTTGTCTTGCCGCCGCAGAGCTCCTGCACCGCATGGATGCAGTGGAGGTGCTGCGCCTTCAACCCCGGGTCGCAGCGCTTCGCGCGGATATTGGTGATTTCAAATGCCTTCCCGGTGAGCGCAGACAATGCTAAGGCGGTGCGGATGATCTGCCCGCCGCCCTCGCCGTGGGAGCCGTCGATAGAAATCATCAGGATGCCCTATTTCAGCAATGTCATCTTCTTTGCCATGGTGAATTCACCGGCTTCCAGGCGGTAGATATAGACGCCTGACGCCACCTTTGCCCCCTGGTTGTTGGTGCCGTCCCAGGTCGCCATATACCTTCCCTCATCCTGATGCGTGCTGATCAGCGTCCTGATCCGCTGGCCGATGGCGTTGTAGATCTCCAGCCTGACTTTTGCTGCCTTGGGCAATTCATAGCGTATCGTGGTAGCCGGATTGGACGGATTGGGGAAGTTCTGGCTGAGCGTGTACTCCCTGGGGGATTCCTGCCGCACTGCCATCTCTGTCTCGTTGGCCATGGCTGCTTCCAGAGTGATATTTGCGTGTTCTCCTCCTTTCGCATACCTAACCCTGACCTCGCTCCCTGCAAACGGATTCCTGCCTGCCATGGCGATGGCTGTCTTTCCTCCCCTGCTGTACGCCTCCACCTGCCATGCCGCATCAGAGATGACCTCCTGGAGCCGGAGCAGGGGATCATGCGTAAGCCGGAAATCGAACGCAAGCGCAGTCTCCATATGCTCGCCGCTGATGATATATTCAATAAACTTGCCGTTCTCCTCTGTCCTGGTGCGGAGCAGCGGGCCGGCGCCGGCTGCCTGTTTCGGTCCACTACCCTCTCCCTCTACATCCACCGGGTACTGGGTGATCAATCCTGCCTGATGGCGCAGGATCAGGGCTGCGTCAAACGATGATACCCCGGCAACGCCGGAGACATCAGCAGCAGCGATCCCTTCCGGGGTGAGCTGCTGCTTGCGCACATTATGCCGGAGGATGGCGCTGACATCCAGCGGGTTAATAAACGCATTCTGGTCTGCATCCCCATAATTGGGTGTTGAGGTGATGATGGTCATCTGCTCAGAGACCGGGGGGATGGAGTCCGCTACTACTGCCGTCTTGGTCAGGGCGCTGAGCTTGGCGACCAGCCCTCTTTCATTGAAATAGAGCGCGCGGGTCTTCAGGGTATCATTGGTGCGGAATGCGGTCTGCGGCTCCATCAGCACCCGTATCAGCGGCCCTCTCCCTGCCATCGGGCTCAGGGATGCTGCGACAAACCGGATGTATGGTACGTCATCCAGGTTATGATCCATGAGCATCATCCCCTGGACCAGCGTGCTGTCTGTCCGGATGCCGACCGGGGTAAACTTCAGCGGATCATACTCCAGGACAAGCTCCACGGCAATCGCATCACTCCCTTTTTCCAGGATATCTGTCTTCAGGTTTATCGGGATCTCAATCGTGTCAACTGCGGTGCCCTTCATCCTTGCGCCGCCGAAATAGGTCGAATCCTCATGGAAATAGCCCCTGTGCCGCCGCTTATCATCCGGATTCTTCTTGTCCGGATTGCCTGAATTCACGACCGGGGAATTGTTCTCCGGCCGGTAGGTGTCTATCTTCCCGAATATCACGCCTGGCTTCAGCATGGGATCCACCCCAATAAGATCAGTCGCTGCCGGCGATGCCCCAAAATGCGAGCCCGCAACATTCCTGTGGAGGAGATTGTACCCGGTTATCGCCTGCCCGCCGCTGCTTGCGGCCACTGCATATGCGCCATGGTCGAGGATGACGTTGCTGTCGCTGATGATGATTGCGCCGCCCTGCGCCACCAGGGAGCTTGCGGTGCCTAATGTATCGCCGGCGAATGTGCATCCGGTGACGGTCACGATCGTTCCGGTGTCCTGGGCCTTCACATCACCGCCGCTGGAGTAGGTGAAACTGGAAGAGTTGACGATATCCACCTGCGAGCCTCCGCGGACCAGATAGTTTGCGAGAAAACCATCAAGCTTGATATTCTCCAACAGCCCGCTTGAGCTTGCTGCGGCATTCACCCCGAAATTCGCGTCAATGGTCGGGCTCCTCAGCAGGAAGCTCTTAAGGATCCATCCTGTTGTCCCGGTCGCGGTTATGGTCCCTTCAATGATCGTGTTCTCATTTGACCTGCCGTAAATCTCAGTGTTGGACAGGAGCGCGACATTCTCAGGATATCCTCCTGCTCCTGGCTCAACGATAATCCTTTTTCTTGGTCGAGAGGAGCTGGATGCGGCAGCCAGGGCATCGTTGATGGTCTGGAAAGGGGATGTCTTGCTGCCGTTGCCTCCTGCGACTGCTGCGTTGTCCACAAAGAAATAGCTCACGGAATCCTGCGGGACTACCTGCTGTTGGGCTGCCTTTGCCAGCCTGCCGTCCCGATACTCCAGCGCGCTCTCGATACTCGCTCCACTCATGAGCTGCTGCTCCTCAGCAGCCGCTGGTGCAGGAGCGCCGGCCCATCCTCCTGCGAGCATTAGGGGAAGCGCGAACTGCCGCGCTTTCCTCTTGAGTTTCGCATAAGCAACCTCAACAATATGGTTAATCGGCATATGTATCCAGAAACCCTTAGCCTTTAAATACCTTACGAAGGAACCTGATCCAGCACCGCTTCCAGGTCATCCAGCTCCTGCTCTGCTTCTATGTCGGCAAGGGCGTCAGCCTCATCCACTGCGGCGATGGCTGTATCAGCATCCTGCACCACTGTTGCCGTTGCCTGCCCCTCTGCTGGCGCAACCGGAACCTGCTCTCTCGGACTGCACGCTGTGGCAAGGACGAGCATCAGCACCATTCCGATCATCAGTTTACTCATCTTCCGCTTCCTCCTCAATTTCTGTCTCTGCCTCCACTTCGACAATCTCCACCTCTCCTACTTCCTGCGCTTCCACCTCATCGGCCTCTGCTTCGCCTCCTGCCTGGCGGATGCCCTGCAGAATGGCCTTGAGGAACTCATGGGCCTCTTTCAGCAGCTGATGGGCCTCTTTCGCCAGGCTTCTTGCCTCCTGCACCTTTGCTGCCCCTTCCTCTTCGGACAGCGTCTTTGCAGCAGCAAACACTGCCTGTGACTCCTTGAACTTCTCCCGCGCTTCCGCTATCTTCTTGCTGAATGCGTCCACCTGGGCATCTATTTCGGAAACATCAATCCCTTTCTCTTCCATCCGGGCAAGCGCCTTGTCCAGCTTGCGCTCCAGATGCTCGCTCCGCCCGATGATCTCATGCACGCCCGCCCGGATTAGAGTAACCTCATCCTGCCGGAACCTGATCTTGAGGTCTTTCCAGCTGCTGGCAAACTCCCTGCCGGCGGCCTTTGCCTCGTCAACGGTTGATGCAGCTTCGGTCTTTGCCCTGAGCTCCGTGAGGCTGGCGATCCGCTCGTCTATCTGCGCCAGGATATCCTGAGCCTCTGCCTCGGGGATGTTCTCCTTTGCATTTATCCGCCCTTTGAGCAATTCGAGATGCTTAAGCGCAACATCTATCGCATGGGCGATATACTCCCTGAGGCGGCTGAGCATCTCCGGGCTCTCTTCCCTTGCTGCCTGCAGCAGCTGCTCCCGCTGTGTTTTTAACTCTATCCTCAGTTCGGTGCGCTGCTCCTGCGCTTCCCGCTCCTGCTCGCGGGCAGCCTCCCTCTGCTCTTTGGTGATGATCCTTTCCTTGAACAGCTGCGACGCATCGATCCGCCTGACTTCCACTTTCGCGAGCCGCTCTTTCAGATCACTCTCGGACAATGCGCTGTACTCGCGCATCCGCTCCCTGTCCAAGGCTGCCAGGCGTTCTACCTGTTCCTTGTCCAGGGCAGCGATCTTTTCCAGGTGTTCCTGGTCCAGCCCTGCCATCTTGCGGAGGCGCTCTTCCTTGACCTCTGTCAGGCGCTCAATCTGCTCTGCGCGCAGGCCTTCCAGCTTTTCCTGCTTCTCCCGGTCCAGCCGGGCCAGCTTCTCCAGGCGGTCCTGCTGCAGCTCCCGCAGCTTCTCCCGTTTTTGTAGGTCAGCAAGAGAACGGCGCTCGGCGATATTCAGCTCACGCGCGGCCAGCCGCTCCGCTGCAGCATCTCCTGCATCGGCAGCCCGGCGCTCCATCTGCTTCTCTGGCTCTGCCGGAATCCGGGCATCATCCCTGCCTTCATCGCTCACCGCGGCATCGCTGCCGCTTCCATCGCGGAGAATCCCTGCATCCTTGTCGTCGCTTCCCTCCTCTGCGGCAACGCTGACGCTCAGCACCATCAGGAAGAAGACGAGAACAATGATGATCTTCATAGGATTCCCCATTACTGCACTCCTATATAAACATTATCTTTCCAGGGCTCTGTAGAAGAGTTCTTTGAATAAAGAACTCATTGCTCGGCGGAGAGCCGAGCAAGCCAGCACTTTGAATCCGACTTCCTTATTCTGCATTCTGACAGTCACTGCTCTGACTTGGCTTCCAGTTATTCTCTTGAGCACGCTGTGGTATGTTTCACAGAGCGAGCGA
>DATDVW010000098.1:0-13308 GCA_035289865.1 Candidatus Nanoarchaeia archaeon | reverse complement strand
TGCGTGTCTGTCAAGAACACCCGCCCTAAAAGGCGGGGCGTGTTCTTGAGCACGCTCGGAAATCGCCCTCTTGCTCCGAGCTGAAGCATGGAGCGGGCGAGTGGCGATTTCCGACGTGCCCATTGGTAATGCTCCGCAGGATGGTGCTCTCCGACCTGAGCGAAGCGAAGTGGAGAGGCATGTCAGGCTGCGCATACGCACGAATGAGAGTTTCGCACCAACCCTTTATGGGGGCAAATAGGGATTGGAAAGCATATATCACCAATCACCGCATCTATGCCTCTTCTATCCTGAACGGATACGCCCGCCCTGCAGGCCTGCTCAGGTACTCAATTGGCGCCTCGCACAGGTATGCGCTCCAGCATTTCCCTTCATCATCCTGCAGCACGACCATCACCTCATGGTCAGCGACAAATCCGCCGCGGAGAAAGCCACGGTATCTCTCCCAGGCTGCATATACTGCTTTTCTTCTGATGTTCTTTCTCCAGTCATACAGCGCAGTGATGACCGTAGCCTCCAGAAGGTCCAGCTCCTTACCAGCATCTTTTTGGCTGATCGGCAGACTCTCTCCGCACGATTCAACAATATCCCGGATGTCCACCTGCATACTGGAAATGTCCATACCCGGGCAAAAATGAGCATATTTATATATCATTCCCCTCTTTTATCCCCCTATGGCGCAGCCTGAGCGCCCCAAGTGGGTGAAGGACAAGAGCACGGCAGACGGCTTTGAGGTTGTCCAGACGCCTGCCTGGGACGACTACAAGGATTTCAAGATAGAGCCGACCGGCCATTACGTCCTGGTGAAAATCCTCTGGGACAAGGCGCAGATCAGCGTCGCGGTGTGCGACAAGGAGCACCGGATCCTCAGGGAGTTCCGCGGGCGGAGGGCGCAGGACATCTGGACAGCCCTTTTCAGCTACGAAGAGCAGCACAACGTCCAATGGCTGACCAGAAAAGACCACATCGCCTACCTGGGGAAAGAGCTCAAGAAGGCGGAGATCGCCCTGGCGATGGGGAATACCGGGTATTATCAGGAATAAAAATAAGAATAATAGGACAACAAATTCTACGGGATGATCTCTACCCCCTTCCAGAACGCAAAATACCCCCTGATGTGCCTCTGGTCGTCTTTCGGCACCGGCAGCTGCCAGGCAGCGTCAGGATTCTGCTTCCCTCCGGCCTCAATGGTGTAATATCTCGCTTCCCCCTTCCAGAGCCCCTTGCCGTCGCCGCTCGGCTTCAGCAGCTCCTGCCTTACCGATCCCGGAGGGAAATAACAGACGCCATCCACGACAAAGCAGTCGCTGCTCTCCGCAATCACTGTTCCGTTCCAGATGGCCTTGGGCATAAGGAGGGGAGCATTAGGGTATTTATGTAGTTTGCCATTCTTTCCTGAACTCCATCATAACCTTTTTAAACGCACCGGCAATCCCTGCCCTATGGCATTTGTGCAGACCTGGGAGCCGATGGAGGAACTGCCGACGCCGGTGCCGGTGTCGGAGCTGGAGGTTGTGATAAACACAGGTGATGAATTTAATCTCGGCTTCAAACGTCCAGAGCTTTATGCGGAGGCGCTGAATTATTGGGATGAAGCGCAGATACGCCAGGTGAATGCCCGGGCCCGTGAATATGCCGCTGCACTTGCTGCAAATGACCAGAAACAGATTGCGCGCATGCAGGCCCAGATTGGCGGTGTCCAGCCAAAGCAGAGCTGTTCTCGGGCACGTTTTAGTGACCATAAGCTCTATCTTGCCATGAACAGCGTCAGCTATATGGACATGATTGGAACAAACGAGCAGGCGATTGCCAATCCGCCTTTCCGGGCACGGCTGATGCAGGCCGGCCTGGAGGATTATACGGACGAAAACCGCTATTTTGCGAATCCACTGGCCGTATGCACTGCAGTTTGCGGGTTCCCCGACCGGGATAATCCTGAGGATATGTATGTAGTACTGACATTGCGGAGCGATAAGGTGATGATCTATCCGAATGTCCATCACGTTATTGGCGGCATGGTTGATGTCAGCAGGGACGGGAAGCAGGTGAATATCGGTGCACAGGTGTACCGGGAGCTCAAAGAGGAGATGGGGCTCAGTGAAGAGCAGATGGGCATTCCCCGGCTGAAGGCCATCATCCGCCAGGTTCCTTCCCGCATTCCGGAAGCAGTATGCTTCACTCCAGTATATCTCAGCCAGCAGGAACTGCAGCACAGCTGGCAAACAAAATCACCGGGAAAATTTGAGCACCGCAATCTCCTGTTTTACCATGCAGACCAGCTTCCCCGTTTCCTCGACCAGTTCGGCGATACCATGGTCCCTTCCGGCCAGGCGGCGCTGATGTATCTCCTGCGCGCGCAGCAGTCAGCTGAGGCTGTGCAGGCCTTGGTGGCATAGAGTTCTTCTTCCCCTCAGAAATCTGGATACGGCTGCCGGGAATCGAACCCGGGCCACAAGCTCTTTCCGGCTGAAAGCGCCAAATGCTGTCCGGGGGCTTGACGAGCGAAGCGAGGAAACCCCCACGGTGCCAGCTGACGTCTCAGCTGTGGGAAGCTCGGATCATGCCACTAGACCACAGCCGTGTGCGGAGGAGGGAAGATAATCCGTGCTATTTAAAATATAATGGTTTTTGTGGTCCTCAAATAATCTAAATGGTTTTATATGTTACCAACTGGTAACCAAAAAGTTTATATAGTCCTATCCGTTACCGATGCATATGGTAAAGAAGATGGACAAGATGGCACCGATCATTTGGCAGACCGCTTACCTGAAGGTGCTCCATTGGTTTTTTGCGTTTCCCGGGCGGGAGATCGGGCTCAATGATCTCTCGGCAGAGCTCAGCATATCCAAGACAACGGCCCGAGCCATTGTCCTGGGGCTGGTCCGGGAAGGGTTCCTGCAGCGTGAGACCATCGGTAAGGTGTGGAGGATATCCTGCAATCAGCATCATGAGTACATGACTACCGGGAAGATACCCTATAATCTGGCGCTGGTGTACAACACCGCCATCATCAAGGAGGTCAACGAGATAGTCGGGAGCCCGCGCGCGATAATCCTCTTTGGCAGCTACAGGAAAGGGGATGACACGGAAAAGAGCGACATAGACATCGCGGTGGAGGTGCTGGATGACCAGAACCCGGAGATAGTTCCCCTAGGGATTATTCCGGAACTGGGCTTTCGGAAGAATGTGCCGGTCAATATGCATCTCTTTTCGCGCAACAAGATAGACCTCAACCTCTTCGCAAACATTGCAAACGGCATTGTCCTGGAAGGATTCTTCGAGGTGCGGTCATGAGGTATAAGCGCCCGGACCAGAAGAATGCGGCCAGCATCTTTGAGGCTGCACAGCGTGAAATGCAGTACACCATGACGCTGCCCGTCAATCTCGCTGCAGGGCCGACCATCATCAGAAACATATATGAAGCATTTCGCATGCTTGGCGATGCCTTGCTTATCGCCGAAGGGAAAAAAGCAGACGACCATATCGCTGCCATGCAGGCATTGACGCATGTGCAAGTGCAGACCTCCCGGCCAGTCAGCCTCATTGACAACCTGCGGAGGCTTCGCCATAATATCAATTATTATGGGTATATACCATCCTTACCGGAAATTGATGACACTGTTTCATTGGCAAAAACAGTATTTGTTCCGCTGGTGAAGGCTATCCGAAAACTGAAACATTTTTAAACCTCCGGTTTTTGCCATAACCTATGGCCATAACCCCTCCGGATTCCATGGACGACTGCATCTATTTCACCAGGCGGGCCGGCGACGGCACGATCATGGCCTGGGTGAAGCGCGTCGCCTGCCCGGAATGCGGGAAGGGGATGATGGGCAAGCCGGTCAAGAAAAACGGCAAGGTGGACAAGAAGGCGGTGATCTATGCATGCCCGGCGTGCAAACACCAGGAGCCGGTGCTGGAGCATGAGGCAAAGCTTAATCTCGACATCATCTACACCTGCCCGAAATGCAGCCATCAGGGCGAGGCCTCTGTCCCCTACAGGCGGAGGCTCTTCCAGGGCGTGCAGTCCTACATCTTCGCCTGCCAGAAATGCAACGCCGTCATCCCGATCACCAAGAAGATGAAGGATATCAAGAAGAAGGGAGCGGAGCCGGAGCCCTCCACTGAACAGGCTCGGTAGAAAATATAGGGTAGCATCATTCTGCGAAGGCCTATCATCTATTGCCCGAGCTGCAGGCAGGGGGATGTCCCTTACGGGGATGCCTGCCTTAATAGCTCAGGAGTGGGGCCTGAGCTGATGCTACCCCGAGCGTAGCGAGATTTTCTACTGAGCCCACTGAATAGCAATATTTAAAAACACCGCAGTGATAGTCAGGGGCATGGACCTGTTCACCAAGTGGAAGAACGCCATCACTTCTCCCCAGGATTTCTTTCCCAAGGTCCAGAAAGAAAGGTATGGAGAGCCCCTGCTGTTCTTCTTTGCGCTGTACGCCGTCAATATCGTGCTGGGCATCCCCCTGTTCATCATCCTGTTCAGGCAGATGGCTGCAGCATCCCCTTCCTTTTCCTCAGGCACGCTTGCCCTGATCCTCGCCCTCTGGATATTCATCCTCGGGCCGGTCATCACGCTCATCTATATGTTTGTCATGGCTGCATATTTCCACCTCTTCGCCTGGCTCTTTGGCGGCAGCGGCTACCTCAGCACCTTCAAGGCCCTGGCCTACAGCGGAGCCCCCAGCGTGCCCTTTTACCTCATCAGCCAGTACCTCGGCCTTATCCCCCTCGCAGGCCCGTTCATCGGCATCCTGCTGAATCTTGCCGTCTTCGTCTACCACGTGGTGCTGTTCTGCATCGGCATCAGGACCCTGCACCGGCTTTCCACGGGCAGGGCGGTCGCTGCTGTCCTCATCCCGTATGCGCTGCTGTTCCTGATCATCGTGATATTTATCGCATTCATCCTGCTGGTGGTGTTCTCCAGCCTGCCGGAGCTGTCTGCTTCCCCGTTTGGCTAAATCAAAAGCTTTAAATAACTCCCTTCAAAAGATAAAGGATATGCCCATCGAGGAATATGCCTCTGTCGTCATACCTGCATTTGTTACTTTAGGGAGCCTGGGAGCCTTGTACCCGTATCTTGTTGAAGGATTTATCATATTCTCCTTTGTTTTGTATGTTCTTTTGTTCCTTGCGGGCAAACTGTTTGAAAGGATAAAGCTGCGTGGTTACTACGACATTTTTCTCGCTTCCCTGTCCATAATATTTGCATTTTCTTATCTTCAAAAGGATGCAGCGATATCTTTAGCAACAGGCATGGTGGTATTGGTGGTTTCACTGTACATAGTATACTACAGTGCAATGCAAATCAAATGGGCTTCTTAAAGAAAATTTCAGGCATTAACCAAGGTATACCCTCTTGGATACGGTTCATCCTTGGGCTTATCATCTTGAACATACCAGTAATCATCTACCTGAGTATCGTGGGGCCGGGCATCGCACCAATATATGTGGCGGTTATCTTTCTTTTGATCAATATCGCGGCATTGCTCGGATACTTTAAGCTCAAAGAAGTAGAGGTTAATGCAAAGGACGGAATAATACGGGTGCGAAAATAAGCAAATCGTCTCTGCCTGGGGCTTTCCGTTACCTTTTTAAACGCCCCGTCATACATTTCCCTTATGAAGAAGATCCTGGTCACCTCTGCCCTGCCCTACGCGAACGGCAGCATCCATATCGGCCACCTGGTGGAATATGTCCAGACGGACATCTTCGTGCGGTTCCTCCGCCTCACCGGCAGGGAAGTGATCTACATCTGCGCGGATGATGCCCACGGCGCTCCCATTGAGATTAACGCGGCAAAGCAGGGGCTCACCCCGGAGCAGCTCATCAGGAAATATCATGAGGAGCACCAGGAAGACTTCAGGGCGTTCCACATCAGCTTTGACGAATTTTACACCACGCACTCCCCGGAGAACAAGAGATATGCAGACCTCTTCTTCGCGAAGCTCAAGGAGCAGGGCCTGATCTATACCAAGGAGGTGGAAGGGCTGTTTGACGAGGAAGCTGGCCGGTTCCTGCCTGACCGCTATGTCAAGGGAGAATGCCCGAAATGCCGCGCCAAGGACCAGTACGGCGATGTCTGCGAGCAGTGCGGGGCGACCTATTCCCCGAAAGAGCTGACCAATCCGTATTCCGTCATCTCCGGAAACAAGCCGGTCAGGAAGAGGTCTGTCCATTACTTCTTCAAGCTCAGCGCATTCTCCGGCAGGCTGCAGGCATGGCTCACCGAAACCCCCACCCTCCAGCAGGAGGTGACGCATTATGTCCTGAGATGGATCGAGCAGGGGCTGGAGGATTGGGACATCAGCCGCGACGGCCCATACTTCGGGTTCCCCATCCCCGGGGAGACAAACAAGTTCTATTACGTCTGGCTGGACGCCCCCATCGGCTACATCTCCGCCGCGCAGCACTACTGCGATAAGCACGGAAAAAACATCGATGACTACTGGAAGGACGGGGAAGTCATCCACTTCATCGGCAAGGACATCATCTATTTCCATTTCCTCTTCTGGCCCGCCATGCTGATGGCTGCCGGGTTCGCCCTGCCGAGCGCGATAGTCGTGCACGGCTTCCTCACGGTCAACAGGGAGAAGATGTCCAAGAGCAGGGGGACGTTCATGACCGCAAGATCGTTCCTGGAGCAGTTCCATCCGGAGACGCTGCGCTTCTATTACGCGGCAAACCTCAGCAGCAGGATGGAGGACATCAACCTGGATTTCCATGACCTCCAGGAGCGGATCAACAATGAGCTGCTCGCCAACCTTGCCAATTTCGTCTACCGCGTACTCTCCTTCGCCAACGCAAATCTCGAGTCGAAGCTCGGGGAGGAGATCGACCATGATTTCCTCAGGGAAGCGGCATGCGGCAGGGTGGACCAGCATTACTCCTCATATAATTTTCGCGAGGCCGTGAAGGAAATCCTCCGGATCAGCGCCCTGGGCAACAAGTACTTCCAGGACCACGAGCCGTGGAGGCTGATCAAGACCAAAAAGAAAGAGGCGCAGAAGGTCATCACCACCTGCGCCAACCTGGTCAAGAACCTTGCTATCATCATCAAGCCCATCCTGCCGGAATATGCCGCGGCGGTCGAGCAGCAGCTGAACCTGGAGAACCTCAGCTGGAAAGACCTGCCGACCGAGCTGAAAGGCCATGCCCTCGGCAAGGCGGAGATCATCATCCGGAAGATCGAGCAGGAAGGGAAAGTGCAGGAGGAGAAGGAGCAGGCGGATCCTTTCGCACAGCTCAACATCAAGGTAGCCAAGGTCCTCTCGGTACAGGCGCATCCCCGGGCAGACAAGCTCTACATCATGCAGGTCGATCTGGGGACAGAGCGGCGGCAGATCGTCTCCGGGCTGCGGGAGCACTACACGGAAAAGGAGCTGCAGGGAAGGCTGATCTGCATCCTCACCAACCTGGAGAAGGCGAAGTTCAGGGGGGAGGGAAGCGACGGCATGCTCCTGGCAGCGGAGAAGGGCGGCAAGGTAGTGCTGCTGGAGCCGAAGGGAAAGCCCGGGGAGCAGGTGTTTGTGGAAGGGATTGTTCCCCTGGCCAAACGCATCACGATCAATGCATTCGCCAAGACGGAGATGGTGGTGAAGAAGAGCAGGGTATGCTATCAGGACAAGGCATTGCGGACGCAAGAGGGAGAGGTGACGGTGGGTATCGAAGATGGGGCAAAAGTCAGCTAACATCACCAACGACCGGGATCCTTCTGAGGCAGTAGGCCCAAAGAGTATGTGGGAATTTGGACTTCTGCATAACTGGAGAGGGAATCGTACTTTGGATAAACTGCTCAAGGAGCTGCCAGACCGGCCAGAAGAATCCTTGTACGAAAAAGAAGCCCGCTTTCGGGATGCGGTCAACAAGCTGCCGGAAGTGTATCACACAATCATTGAAGATGTTTACCTGCATGGCGAGCGGCTGGGGGATAACGCATTGCGGATGGGAAAGTATGCATCGGGCCTTACTGCTATGCACAAAAATGCCCTATTGATGATTAGGATTATAATGGATGAGGAAGCCAAAAAGATGGAGAATAAGCTATTACCTTATCTGATAGGGCAGTTGCACCTGCCGGTGAATGGCGCAGTGCACATCGCGGGAACACTGGGTCAGCATTATCGTTCCGTGTTGGACTTCTTGCCAGCGGTATCTGGCACGCTGGGGGTGAACACCGGACCTGGCTTCCTGCAATTCGCAGCAAGGTGCCATGTACCAATATCCATCATCCGGGTCGGGCGGTACTTTTTTGTAAGAGACCCGGAACAGGCACAAGAGCGATTGCGTGCCTTCGAACGCAGGCTCCATGATGAATATTGGACGACGGAGGATATCAGTAGGATACTGGAGGTCAGCAGAGACACGGTCTATCAGGAATACATCCAGGGGGGAAAGCTTGTGGCAGAGCGGGTAGGAAGAAGAAAGTACATTGCGAAGGCCAATCCGGCTAACAAGGCATTTATTTTTCGGATGAGGCTCAGAAAGGACATGATAGCCCGCGCCGTCGCCCATACGGTCACCCCTGAGGGGCTGATTGAAGCCTACAGCAGGTACCGGGATACTCGTCTCGGAGAGCGCCTGGTGCACGAATTTGACCCCATGCTGCATATGATCGCCTCCTATCTCCGCAGAAGGGGGGTCAGAGAAAGCGAAGATGCTCTCTATCATTTTGCACAATCTGGCTTGCTCGACATTGCACCCCGACTAAGATTATCTAGTAAATGGAAGAATTATCTCTGGACAAATCTTAGGTGGTATGTGACTGACCGGGTAAGGGAGGATCATCTGTTGCCCAGGTCAGTAATAAGGCGGGCGAAAGCGGGAAACTACCGGGCGATGATGCGGTTTGACGAGCCAGTTTTACCTGATGGAAAAAGAACGCTGGCAGATTTCTTTCCGGCAGATGAGAGCTCGGATCCTTCCCGAACCCTTATGGAACAGGAGAATGCCGGGATAGCAGATGCGCTGTACCGGGCAGTACGGCTGCTCCCTGATGATTACCGCACCATTATTGAGCAGAGATATCTCTCCGGCGACAAGAGAGGAACATTCGTGCAGATGGCATCAGCACTCCATATAAGCCAGAGCAGGATGTCCCAGAAGAATACCGCGGCGCTGCTGGCATTAAAGACGCTCCTGCAGCTTGATTTCCAGAGGCTTCCCAAAGATATGGCCAAATACTTCACAGAAAACGGACTCCCCCACACCCTTGCCGCTGAATTATCCCATAACATAACTGCCTATGCCACCAAGCGATCTGAAACACATTTGTTCTCGTAGGGATCGTCTGCAAGTAGAAACCTTTTTATACGATGTTCTCCAGCAGCCTGGTGAGCATGGCATCCGTGCAAAAGTGGTGGTTCGTCATCCTGGTCGCCCTGTCAGCAATCCCCCTTGCCCTTGCAGCCCCGCTGGACTGCTATGCCAAACTCAAGGACGGCATCTGCTTCGGCATCATCAGCAACGACTGGACCGGGCTGGTCGATTACTCTGGCGATACCCCTGAACATCGAGTTTCCGATGACTATTGCTCGGTTCTGGAGAGGGGGTATGTTTCTTCCAGTGGGCTCGATAGCGATTATGACGAGTCATGTAATGATAATCTTCCTGGCGAAACCGGCATCTGCTGCTACGGCCTCCAGTATATCGATGAGTACCTCACCTGCCCCACAGATACTACGTGCCTTACCGGGGATGCCCTGCCACTGTCTGAACAGAGCAGGATCGTGACCAGAATAACCTCCCCAACAACCTCTCCCTTTAACCCGAGTACAGAGCAGAGATTCTCAGTCCCTTACATACCCGCCTGCACCGCAAACGATCGCCAGGGCATCTGCGCCTGCCCCCAGGGAACATTCTGGAATCAAGATGACCAGCGCTGCATCTCGCTCTCTTGCGAAGACCAGTGCAGCAGCGGTGACGAGGGAGAACAGCGCTGCACTGCCTCAGGGGGCGTGGAGACTTGCCTGACTGCATCTGAAACATGCATCCGGTGGACAAGAACAGACGAGTGCAGAGGCGTTGAGGTATGCCAGCAGTACCAAACACCGATTGCAGACGAGCATCCCACCGCTGCCTGCATCACCCCCTGCCAGCAGCAGGGCGGGTTGGGCTGTACAGCGGTAAATGAAGGGGTGCAGGATCGTAAGCAGGGTGCTGCACTCTGTGATCAGGAAAAGAGTTGCATTGCTTCTTGCGCATCGGGCTACGCTTGGAGTTCCGCTGAGCAGGCATGCCAGAGGAGCGACGCATCACTCCTCAGAAATGGGCAGCAATGCACGGACGACAGCAATTGTAACTCAAATTTCTGTGCAGGAAATTACCCTGCAGGAAGGATCTGCTGCAACCGAAACCAGTGCGGTGACCAGGGGTCTTGCGCTGATGCAGCCGTTCTGAATGCCGACGCAGCCCGCACCCATTACTGCTTTCCGAGTTGGTGGCACAAATGCCCGGTGCCCGATACGGAAAATGAGCGGTTCGTTGGATGCAGGGCAACGCAGCCGGAGAATGCAGTGCAATATCTCGATTCATTGGGCCAGGATTTCGCCTGCAAGATAGACAACCAGTTGACTAAAAAAAACTGCTTCACCTGCGCACAAGGCTACTACTGGGATGCGGACGCTGGGCAATGCAAGCGGGTTCCCAACCGGCAGGACTGGGAGGGCAATCCGGGGTACTGCGCTGCAGGTTGCTATGCAGAGGCTGGGGCAGCCCGGGCTGATTTTACCAGCACGACAGATGCAGAAGATTCCAGTGGGTTCTGTGTGGCGCCAGGGCAATACAAAAATGACCATGTCTGCGAGCAGAGCGGGGCATGGGGCAGCCGCACTAGGCGGGTCGCGCAGCAGCTGATGGCGATCGCGCAGCAGCGGGGCATGAGCGATTATGAGATGCTTTGTGACCATATCCTTGTCTCAGAGAACATTGAGGGAGAGCCGACAGGAACAGCCCTCCGTCCCATGGACCGGGTTTCGCTTGCCCAGCAAGAGGAGAAACTCCCCACCTGCATCCTGCGCAGCGGGCCTGCCATCATCGTGGGAAAGGCATTGCTTCGAGGCCAGATAGCCACCAACATGGACAGCAACGGATATTTTTACACGGATTTGGGCATCACCACCACGACCGGCATCCGCATCAGGATCCCTCCGGGAAGCGCCAATGGGGGCCCTCTGGAAATTGCAGCTGATGCGGAAAAAACGCGCATCGCAGGCGCATACTGGGATGCCCAGCGAAATGCGGTGTTCTTCTGGAACCAGGGAATGCAGCCCGCTTCAGTCCAGCCGATATCATATGTTTTCCCCCAAGAGTTTGGGAAGGCGGTCCTTTTCTCTGTGCAGCAAAACAGGAATGCCATCGCCGCTTTTGACCCCCGCGTGCCATTCACCTTTATTTCGCAGCCGGAATTGGCATACTGCAATGATGAGTACCGCGCAGCGCTCTGCGACAACAGGCCATTTTCGACCGAGTGCTACACTTTCCAGCAGTGCGTCGGGAATACCATCAACGTGAGCAGTTCGGTCCAGGTCGCTGACATCTACTGGTCCGATTTCACCAGGAACAAGGCAGATTACCTCCACTGCGCATTCGACATCAATTATTTTGATGACGGCAGCGCCTGCGCCAAGCCCCCTGCAGAATCGCAGCTGGCAGCCACGTTATTGAGTTACGCGAGGGATAAAAGCCTGGATCAGTACACTGTATATTGCGACCATTATTCCGCAGTCCTGAGCGATGCCAGCCTGATAGAAAGCCTCAACGCCAGATATCACGGAGATCCGCCTATCAGCACGGTCTGCGTCCTCAGGACAAAAGAAGGCAGCGCGGAAAAGCTGGCATTGGGCATGGTGTTCCAGGGCGATGGATTTTCCGGCAAGCGCGACTCTTTCCTGACGGATATCGCCAGGTCCAATGCCTGCAGGGGGGTTGAGGCAGCAGCATTCCAGCAGTGCAGGAGCGATGACCTGTTCTGGAACCAAAACCTCCGCGCGCTGGTCTACAGCCCGGGTGGGATGAACTTGGTGCCATCCCCACTTGCTCACTTCTGGTCTCGGGTATTCTTGGCATTAACCAATCCCCTCAGCGCTATCACCGGAGAACTGGAAAAGGCATCTCCCCGCCCATCAGGCGTATCCATCGTCCCCCATGCATTCGATTCTTTCTTTTCCAGCAGGTCAGGCACGAAAGAGATCGTCGGCACCAAGACGCAGTCAGCAGCACGCTCGGCGATGGCAATCACCTATATTGGCTTCGCCACGGACATCTGCACTATCGCGGATTCCCGTGTCGAGTGTGAGAAATCAGCATCAAATGAGCGGTATACAGTCACCAGCGCCAGTCCTCAGGGATTGCAGCTCTGGCGCGACTTCACCACCAAGCTGCGCTTGCCGTGAGCAGATTACTGCCGTAAAGAATAGGGCCTTTTCAGGTATGTGGGGCACATCGGAAATCGCCTTGCGCACACTCAAAAATGCTCGGCATTTTTGATGGAATGGCGGAAAACTGACATTTTAAACTGATTGAGAATTTCCTTGTTCCTTGCTTTTATGGGGGAGTTTCTTCTTGCCCGTTATAGAAAGATAATTTTGTCTGGTTGTTACTGGACGGCCTAATTCTTTTTCAGCATCTATCCTCGCATTTCCTGCTACTTTTCCGCCTCTCTTGGCAATATCTTTGCTTTTATCAAAAGTTTCTGGTTTTTCTTCTTGTGAAATCTCTGTGGTCATACGTTCACCGAGCATGGTAAAAATTAGCTCTAAATCATTCATGTGGTCCCTTAAATTAGCTTGGGATTGTTTTGGAAGATTTTTGAACTTTTTGTATTCAGTTGGAGTCATTCCAAATGTCGCTTTAGAAATCTCTGCTGTAAGAATAGCAAAATCTCTTTTTTCTTCAATACCTCTTTCTTTCCATTCATCAGTCAAATTTTGTCTTATAGCAATACCCCTCAATCGCTTATCAATCCAATCTTTAGGATAGCCCTTTGCAGAGTAAATTTCTTTCATTCTTTCCTGTGCAAGTTCAGGATTCTCTATTTCATCAATTCGTTCTTTTCCTACTTCTGCCAGCCATCTCTTGAATGGTTCAGCATTTTTACTTGGAATGGATTGAATAAGACGAAAAACATCCTTTGTATTTCCTGCAAGAACGCTTCTGTTTTTACCTGTTTCAGTCAGCATTTCTACATGGGGACAATTTGTCCCTAGGTAACTTCCAAGCTCTTCATCTCTTTTACGCAGTTTTTTCAGATAATCAGTAGGATTAGCACTATCTGTTAAAGCTTGGACTATATCAACC
>DATDVW010000097.1:0-7888 GCA_035289865.1 Candidatus Nanoarchaeia archaeon | reverse complement strand
CTCTGCATACGCACGAAGAAGAGTTTCGCATCAATCCTCAAGCGGGGGCTTCCCTGAAAATGTAGTTGCCGTCAGTTTGCGAGGCTCTTCAGAATATAGACGTAAAACCGACAAGGGGGATGTCCCTTACGGGGAATGTCGGTCAACATGGTCATTTTCGCAGCCGAGCCGACGGCAACCTCGAAGAGATTTTCAGGGAAGCCCAAGGCGGGCAAACATTTATTAAGGCAAAGTATGCCTGATTTCTCATGGAAAAAAGGGGCCATGCACAGGTTTCTATGGAGTATGTCATGATATTCGCCTTCATCCTGATCATCATCATCCCCACGGCGTACGTCTTCCGGAACTATCTCCGGGAGTCCGCAGACACCATCACGCTCAACCGGATCGACCGCATCGCCCGCGCCATGGTGGACACCGGCAGGGAGGCATACTTCACCGGTCCGCCGTTCAAGTCGGTCATCGCCCTGGAGTTTCCAGAGCAGATCGACTCCATGTATGTCCTGGACAGCAAAGAGAGCGGCAGCCCGGAATACTTCCTCATGTTCAATGTCCTTACCGCTTCTGGGACCCAGGCGCTGTTCTTCGAGTCTGACGTGCCGGTCCAATGCTACACCAGCGCCGCCAACCTCTGCCCGGAGGATCCGCAGCTGCACGAGCAGTGCAGGGTGGAGGGCTTCCATTGCTATGCCTTTGAGGGGCGTGATTTCTCCCCGGGCATCAAGCGCATGAAGGTCGAGGCGAACGCCAACTGCAGATTCAGCGAGCAGGTCACCGCCACCTGCGTCCGGCTGGACGAGATATCCGATGAGCTCACGTAAATCCCAGGTGTCCATGGAGCTGGTGCTCATATTCGCCTTCATCCTGACAGTTTTCATCGCCCTGATGGGGGCCCTCAGCACGCAGTTCAGCCAGCTCAGCAAGGAGAAGGACCAGGCAGCCCTGGATACCCTGGCCAATGTCATCCGGAATGAGGTCTTTCTCGCCACCCAGGTCTCCAACAATTACATCCGGAAGTTTGAGCTCCCCTCCCGGCTGAACGGCAGGGAATACAGCCTGTCCATCGATGACGGCGACCTCCTGGTGATCCAGAACGAGGACAGCCTGCTCTCCACCACCCTGCTGCCCGTCCTGGTCAAGGGCGGCTTTATCGGCGAGATCGAGCCCGGGCAGCTCGAGCACTGCATCACCAAGAGCCAGTTCGACGGCATCCGGATCAGCAAGAACCAGGCCAGCGTCGAGCCCAACCTCACCGACAGCGGAGATGACGGCATCCCGGACATTGCGGCAGGAGAGACGTTCTGGGTGTATGTCCGGGTGAACTGCCTGGAGGACGTCAAGGCGATCCAGTTTGTGCTGCAGTTTGACCAGGAAAAGCTTGCATTCCTCGACGAGCAGGTGCTCTACCAGAAGGATGCCCGGGGACAGTTCGTCTTCACTGCGGAAAACCCATTCTTCCCCAGAGAGTTTGACGGCATCACGGGCAGGGCAGGCCGCTCGGTCCAGTTCTGGGATCCGGACGCGGGCACGGTCGGCCTGGTCTTCATCGCCCAGGAGGCGGGCAGCGGATCAGGAAACCTGGCGCGCCTCCAGTTCCGCGCGGAAGGGGAGGGGAGAGCAGCCATCGCCTTCCATCCGCAGCATGAGGACAAGAACCTGGTGCTGCTTGACATCAAGACCGGCAAGGAGACCAAGAAAGGGCTGCCGCCGTCAAAGATCGGGGCGGAGCTGATGGTACGGGCTTCTGGCGCGTCATAATGCGGATCATAATTGGTGTTATCCCATAATCTCTAAAAACTTCTTTGCGGTGATACGGGGGTCGGTGCGCCCGGCCACAGCAGAGAACGGGATCCTTTCCTTTGCCCAAAAAACCGAAACATATATATATCCTTTATCAGAGGAATCCATACGGTTAAAAAAGATGAGTGGTGTCCCGAGAGCAATAACTATTATCACCTTAGGCATCATAATCTTCTCCCTTGCTGTTTCTGCCCGCAATCTCGACGTCAATCGGGACGGCAAGGTGGACATCATCGATGCCACCGCGGTGCAGAACAACCTCAACCGGGGATCTGCGGCGGACATCATCTATGACGTCAACAATGACGGTTCAGTAACAGTCGCTGACTTTGACATCGTCTTCCGGAACATCGGGCTGGACTGCAGCGTGTCCCCGGTCTCCTGCGACTATGACGATGACGGCGTCTTCGCTGATGATGCCTGTCCCGCAACACCGGAGGCAGAAGCATCAAGCGTCTTCCGCCAGCAGGCAAGCACCAGATGCACCGGCTGCGGCATCTCCGAGCGGGACGTGGATTTCGACGGCGTGATGGATATGTTTGACCGGTGCGTCAGCAATGAGCGGATATGCCTCGAAACCCGGGGCAGGGCAGCAGTGGACCAGTTCGGCTGCACCGCTGGCCAGGGCAGCCTGCTGCTGGAAGACCTCTTCATCCCTGCGGACAAGGTCGTCTACTCATCCCAGATCAAAACGGAATACAACAACATCTACATCTACGGCAGGCTGGAAGTGATTGACGAGCTCAATCTCACCGCAAAGGGCGATTTCATCCTCGACGGCATCATCAACGCCAACGGCAGCCTCGGCGAGCCGGGGAAAAAGGTCTCGCTTGCCGCAAAAAGGTTTTTTATCGAGGGGACGGAGATAGACCTTGCGGGAAGTGCAAGCTGTGATGATAATGGATGCGTCTACGCCGGCCCCAACGCCGACCTCATCAACAGGCACATCCACCGCGAGGCCAACGACGGCGGCTACCTGAAGCAGTGCGACTACGACCCCAGCCGCGACACCAACCAGTATCTCCAGCAGAGCTGCGGCCTGTGCGGCGACAAGACATCCGCATGCGAGCAGCTCGGCATCTGGGGCAGCCAATCATCATGCCTGAACCAGGGGGTGTGCGCGCCCGGCGCCTCCCAGGAGCTGCTCCTGCAGGGAGCGCATATCCAGCGCTCGCCGAGCGGAACAACTGCCTGCGTCGGCAGCCAGGTGAACATCGTGGAGACCTACCAGTCCCAGGGATGCAGCGAGAGCTGCTCCTATGAATACGAGTTCTCTGACCGCTCCGTCGAGACCGAGTGCATCGCCGGCCAGTGCGGCGCTACCTGCACTACCGGAGCCTCAGGGGAATGCGGCAAGTGCGGCACGCTCAGCTGCGATTCCACATGCTCCTCCCTCTGCCAAAACGAAGGGCAATGTTATCCCGGCCAGCTCAAAAGAGAGACCTGCGGCCAATGCGGGGTCTTTGAGCAGCTCTGCGGAGCCAGGGGAAGCGCAACCCAGTGCCAATGGGAAACTACCCAGGCATGCAAAGAACTGGTCGTCTCTGAGCCCGGCTGCGATGCCCCGGGAAAGACCAGGACAGTGGGCAACTGCGAAGTCCAGACCTGCACTGTCAGATGCGACCTGAGCGGGACAGACGGCAAGCCCATCCTCTACTGGAAGGCCACTTCAGCGGGCAAGGAATACCCGCCGAACTCTGAATCCCCGCCGGATGTGGAGATCGAGGGCAGCCATCTCATCGGCTGCGATGGAACCGCTTCTGTCTATGCAAGGACCATGCAGCGGAAGGCGACCGACACCAGCTGCAATGTGATTACTCCTCCAGTCAATGGGACGTATAATCAGACGACTGCTATCATCGTGATGCCGGGCCAGTGCGGCTACTGCACCGACGGCACTGTCCTCACCTCAGGCCAGAGCAACGCCTGCGCCAGCGTCACCACCTGCATCAACAGCCGGTGGGTAACGACCCGGGCGGGAAGGCAGCCTGAGCCGGAGCAGTGCGGCGACGGCATAGACAATGACTGCAACGGCGCGGCAGATGAATCCTGCAATGTCATCCCCCCGCCCCAGCCCCAGCAGCAGGGAGAGGTCACCTGCAATTACGGCTGCGCTGACCTCAACCAGGACGGGACAGTGGATTATGGCGACGTCAATCTCCTGTCTCTTGCGCTGGGAGTGCATCCCGGCGATCCCCTCTTTGAGCAGTCGGACTGGGACAACAACGGCATCATCGAGCTGACACGGGGCAAACCAGACATCGCCTGCTTCAGCCGTTATTTCGGCGATACAGCAAACAAGGATTTCGGCCCGGCATGCAACAAGTGCAACGACCTGGACAATGGCAATCCCCTGGTCAGCGCCCTGATAGAGTTCCCTGCCCGCTCCGGCGTCGGTCTCATCAGGCTCCAGGAATCCTGCGGCCCCGGCCTGACCAGCGTGCAGGAGCACTCCTGCCTGAATCAGTTCGATTCCACCACTACCAACATCCCCTGTAACTTCGGCTGTGACCAAAATACCGGACTCTGCAAGCCAGCGCCAGCCCCCATCTTAGTGCCGGCGGCAGACTGCTCCTGCGCCAAGAGCGACCTGAACAATGATGGGCAGGTCAGCGTCCTGGACATCGCAGTCATATCCCAGCGCTTCGCCAGCAGCCAGCTCTACCATCCTGCTGCTGACCTCAACAATGACGGAGAGATCGGCGTGCTGGACATCGCATCCATCAGCCAGTGCTTCGGCAAGAGCATCGATGCCAGCTGCCCGGACGTATCTGTGCCCCCACTCCCATGAGCAAGACCATATCCCTCGGCATATTGATGCTTTTCGCAGTGATACCTGCAGCCCTGGCCATCCCGGACAAGGAGCTGGCGGACATGCGGGAATACCTCTCCAATGCAGGCGGCAGCCAGGTGAAGTTTGAGGTCTTCCTTGCCTTTTCCAACGAGCGGGGCTATGATTTCTCAGAGACAGCGGATGTCCAGCAGGTCATTGCAGAAAACGCCAATGCCTACGGCATCCTCCTGATGCCCTACACCAGGATTAGCGGCATGGACAAGGCGTCCATCGATGCGGAGACCAGGAGGCTGCATCCCGGCCTTGCAGAGGGCAGCGGGCAGCCCCTCCGGCTCAACACCTCCTGGACCATCGCCCTCCTGCTGGCGGTCTTTGCCATCATCATCGTGGTGCTGGAGCATTACCGCAAGGAGAAAGTGAAGGGCGGCAGGAGAAGACGGCGGTAAAACCCCGTAATCGGACAGATCCTTAATACAATCTTCCACCAATGGGGACTTCCCTTTCAGGCTGGACCAGGATGCAGCGCCTGCCAGGAATCCTCTTCCCTTTTCCACAACATTTATAAACCAAAATTCCCGCTATCCCCAAAAGAGGGTGATATGGCAAAAGAGGGGCAGCTGTTCAGCACAGACACGATTATCGGCTCGGTGATATTCCTGGTGGCGATCGCGGTCTTCTATGCCAATCTCCGCACGGTCGGGCCAGAGGAAAAGGATCCCTTCCCCCTGGAAGGCGAGTTCCTCTTCAACAACATCATCGTGGCGACCGCTGCATACGACCGGGGCCATCAGGGGAAAATCTCTTTCCTCAACGGCAGCAGGATCCAGGAGCAGGAGCTGCTTGCCCTTGCGCAGTTTCCCCAGCAGGATAACTATACCTTCTTCCGGGAGCTCATCCTCGGACCGCTGGTACCCCGGAACATCATTGCAGACGCCTGCATATTCTTCACCAACACCACCGGCCACATCATCCCCATCGCGGGAAAGTCAGGCATGGGCAGCCCGGATGCTGCAGTCATCGCTGAAGCAGGTCCCTGCAATCTCCCCTCAGGGCGCGCCCGGGCAGCCCCGGAATGCCAGCTGCCCTACCTCTACGCCAGGAAGCTGAGCAAGCCGGTGCTCCGCTATGATGCCCAGCTCCAGGCATACCAGCTCGCAGAGCTGCACGTGCTGATCTGCGGGAGGGACCATGCGGAATAAGGGATACTATCTCATGCTGGATGCGCTGGTCGCGGCAGTCATCCTGGTGATCGGCTATTTCCTGGTTGCCGGCAATTTCCTGGACACGGAGCAGGATGCCCTGGCCAAGCATGCCGCGACAGAGATCATGGAGCTGCTCGCCACCACCTCCTTCCCCGAGCTCTGCACTCCCCTCTGCTCCCCTTCATCCCTGCAGCCGGCCTATGACGCGCTGCGCAACAAGAACCTCACGCTGCTCGAGGCGATCGGCGAGCTCTACGCCCGGGACACAGACGGCAGCAGCATCTCCCTTGCCCGGCAGATGGTCGAGGCAGTGGTAGTCTCTCCCGGGCTGGTGCCGCAGACAGCAAACTTCTCGCTGACGCTGCAGGACGGTCCGAGCAGCACGCTCATCTATCCGGTGATTTCCCCCTACACCGGGCATCTGCGGGGCGTCTTCCCCGAGAAAAAGGTGGTCTTCGGCAGCTACCGGGGCAGCGTGGTGTACTGGGGCCCGTACACCGTCACCTTAAGCGTCTGGGAAAACACTCCCATCCCCCTCTGCGATCCCTCATTGCCCAGCTCTCATGAAGAGAAATGCGGAAAGAACATGCTCTGCTTCCGCCATGACCTCCGCCAAGGATTTCCCTTTGAGCAGGCAGGGGTCTGCATCTTCTCCAAGGGAGAGCCTGGCCAGCCCTGCAACCTCAACAGCCAGTGCAAGAAAGGCAGCTTCTGCTCCGGCACTGACCAGGTCTGCTTTGACAAGTACCAGGGCAAGCCCTGCCAGAAAGAGGCGGACTGCGGCGCCGGGTTTGTGTGCGAGGCGGATGAATGCATCCCCACTGACGGCTTGCCTGGTGACCGGTGCGGGTTTGACAACGACTGCACCCTGGCGAGCTGTACCGTGATATCCCATCCTGATTACGATGCCCCGGCCGGCTTCTGCTTCGCATCCTACTGCAAGTTTGCGGAAGATGCCTGCGCCGCAGACGCGGACTGCTCGCCCGGCTACCGCTGCACTGCAGGCAGCTGCACCAACACCTGCGCCAGCATGTTCGTCTGCGGGGCAGGCTCGGTCTGCCAGCTCGATGCTGAACTCCCCAGCTACCGGGCGTGCACAGACACACTAGGAATATCCGGCGCAGCCTGCGAGCTGGACAACGACTGCCAGGGCGGCCTTGCCTGTATCCAGGGATCATGCATGCTCCAGCAGCCCAAGCCAGAGGGATCATCCTGCGCCAATGCAGCGGCGTGCGGGGCAGACTCGGTCTGCATCGTCGGCTCCTGCCGCGCAACTACTTTGGAGCTTCCCCGCAGGTGCGATTCAGACACGGACTGCAATGCCGGATACGCATGCCTCCAGTTCAACAATGTAGAGTCCCGCTGCTACCCAACCAACACCTGCACCTCCAATACCTGCACCAATGATGCCACGGGAAAGTTCTCGTGCGGACCGGGCTACTATTGCGACATCAGCCAGGGCCTCTGCCGCAGCACTAAGGGGAATGCAGGGCAGCCCTGTGACTTTGCCAGCGACTGCGCTGCAGGCATGAACTGCCTCCTCAGCGCCTGCATTCCTGAGGCGGAGGACGCTCCCCGCTGCGGCGACGGGACCATAGACCTCAATGAGCAGTGCGAGCCCGACCTGAATCCTACCACTACTTGCGGAGCCCTGGGCTGCACCGCCAGCCAAGCTGAGATAGTCACCTGCAACCCCCCGGGCAGCATCGCTCCCTGCAGATGGGACAGGCAGAACTGCGAGCCGGAATCCTGCCCTGCCTGCCGCTTCCCCGCAGACTGCAACGAGGACTGCCAGATCGCAGCAGAAGAATTAAATACCCTGCTCAGCCAGAGGAGGATATTCACGGTCTACGACTGCAAGCAGGGCTGCCCGGTCATCCCGATCGGCCAGCTCATGTCCTGCAGCTTTGACCTGGCCACAGATCAGGGCATCCCGCTGCAGGCAGGGAGATACCCAGACCCCTACACCCTGGAGACCGCATGCCCGCAGGAGATCATCCCGGAGTGCTTCACCATACCATGAGAGATAATCCGATGATGCCCACGCCTTTACCCATATCATCCATAATCTCCCGCACGCCGCCATCATGGC
>DATDVW010000096.1:0-3825 GCA_035289865.1 Candidatus Nanoarchaeia archaeon | reverse complement strand
CGCCGCCATGGCGCTGGATGCGACGGGGGATGCCCCATCGGGGTGTCGCATAGGCAATTCCGCAGAATTGCCGTCCAGCCGCCATGATGGCGGCGTGCGGAAGGCAAAAGCGCATGCCGGAGTGCTGCTTCCCCGATTGTCCGTCATCATTATGCCCGTCATCATTGCCGTTGCCTCACCTTAAATTCATCCGCTGCAGCTCCAGCTCCTCCTTCCGGTCCTGGTACTTCTCCTCGCTGATCAGCCCTGCCTCTTTGCTCTGCTCCAGCAGCCGCAGCTTCTTGGAAATCTCCCGCTCCACCGCAGGCAGCATCTTCGTCTGCTTTTTCATCTGCTTCTCCCCCCGCCGCAAATGATGGGGGTCGAGCCAGGCAGCCAATGCCTGCCGCGCCGCACTGATGCTGGGCAGCCTGATGGCCAGCCGCGCCCTTCTTGCCCTTCCTGCCCCCCTCTGCGCCTTTCTCTCTCGCCTCCCGCCATGGTGATGCGCCTCCAGTATCCGGAGGAACGCCAGCAGCCCGAAGACGATGCAGACGATCAGGGCGATGCTGGTGAATCCCAGGATGACGGTTGCCGGTGATATCCCGGACGCGAACTCCAGGATGCCCGCTTTCTTCACCTCGAACACATCCGTGCTCACGCTGGTGGTTCCGGCCCGGACAATCTTGACTGCAAAGACGTATGCTCCCGGCGCAATGTCCCTGGGCAGCCGGATGTCCCGCACGAACTCAACCTGGGTGTCTATCGCCAGTGTCTCCCGCTCGCCCAGGGTTATCATCCCCTGGACATCGCGGATAGTATACTCCACATCAATGTCGATCCTTCCGCCTTCTTTGAGGTTGAACACCTGGATCTGGGCAAAGACATCCTCACCGGGGAGCACTTCCTTGTACTTCTCCAGCACCTCCACATTCACGTCAAAGAGGCTCTCCTCAGATTCCACCTCGATGATGACTGGGATCTGCTTGACCGTCGGCCCGCCGATCACCGTGATCTCCCCGACATAGGCATTGGGAACGACATCTTTGTCAATGTCCAGCAGCAGCTGCACCGTGCGCGCCTGGCCCGGCCCTAAAGTGAAGCTGGTGTCAAAGATGAATATATACTCATTCATCGAAGAGTCCAGGTTTACAGAAACAGGCTCCTGCAGGAGATTCCTGATCCTGATGCTCGCCCCCTGCCGCTCGCCGGGCTTGAGGCTTGCCTTGATCCTTCCCGGAGAGACATCGATAGCAGAGACCTCTGCCGGCTCCTCAGTGATGGGGAGCGCTCCTCCTCCGCCTCCTCCCCCACCGCTTCCTCCTCCTCCCTCTCCTCCGCTGGGGCTGGGTGATGGTGACGGCGTTGTTGGCGTTTCCCGGGCGGTATAGCTGGAGAAATGGCTGACATTGAAGAGCAGGCTTCCGCTGGCATAGCTCAGCTCAGCGCAGATGCTGGAGGAGCATACCTCCCCGTCACGCAGGATCTGGGGATTGCTGAAGGTGAGGTTGTAGAACGTCACGTTGGCCGAATGGTTCAGCGCGCTCAGCAGCGTGCTGTTGATGAATATCTCGTTATGGGTGAGGATGAACTGCCGGCGGTCGCTGAAATTGATATCTGACTCGGTCAGGTTGACCGAAGAGATGAAGGACACCCTTGCCGCGCTGGTGTTCTCCACGGTGAATGCCGCGACGCTCTGCAGCTGCGCATCCGTCAGCCCGGCAAGCGATGTAGTCGCCCCGCCGAAAAGGGCGGTGTCCAGGTCCGGCGCAGGATCGATGATGATGGTGATATTGCTCCCCTGGGTGGTGTTCTCGCCGTCAGAGGCGGTGAACGCGATATATTCTTTTCCTGAAAAATCCCGGGCAGGGATCAGGCTGACATTTCCCCGGGTAATATTTACCCTGACGCTGGCGTTTCCCACTGCGCTGAACGTCAGGGGGCTTCCCTCCACATCCGAGAAGAAGGCGCTGATGTTGAAGGCATTGCTGAGGTTGGTGTCCTCCAGAAAGCGCTGGTGCGGCAGCCCCATGCTCCCGTTGTAGCTCGGCGCGTCGTTCACCGGCGTCACATTCAGCGTGATGTTGTTGCTCTGGTTCATCAGGCTGCCGTCGGTCGCGATAAAGACGATGTACCCAACACCATACCAATCCTTTGCCGGCGTGAGGTTTGCCGTGTTCGTGCTGTTGCTGATGGAGATGGTGATCTGGCTCGCATTGGTCAACGAGAAATTCAGCGTGAAGTCCAGGTCATCGCCGTCCGGGTCGCTGAAATAAGAGGCAAGATCCAGCGTCACGTTCGTATCCTCGATCCAGCTCTGGTTCCCGATCAGGGAGGAGAGCGCAGGTGCTGCATTCGCCCCCAGCTCGAACGACGCGGTGGACGTCGGCTTGCCGGTGATGGCCAGGAACCTTGAGGTGATCTCCTGCACGAACCGGCTGGTGACGTCGGTGATTGCGCTGGTCGTCACCTTGATCACGCTGCCCACCGGGCTGTTCTGCTGCCCGATGCTCAGGATGGCGCCCAGCAGGAAGATGGCGATGGCCATTCCCGGGATGATCACCTGCATCACTGCCCGGTTCATGCCCCACCCCTGCTGAACAGCCGGACCTTGATATAGGAGGAGACCGAGATGCCTAACGCAGCCGCCTCTGCCGCGATCCGCCGCTTCTCCTCCGGCGTGAGGTACACATGCACCATCAGTTTCGCGGGCTGCGTCATCATTGCCTCATAGACAGTATTATTATAATACTACAATAATATTGAATACATACTAAGAAAATACTAATATGATACTATATAAACTTTTTGATGCTAAACCTTTTGACGGGACATCTCAGAGGCTCCGCAAGCCCACGCCAATAATCACTTTTTCGCGTAGCGCTCCAATTTCTTAACCAGCTCAGGAATCTCCATCATCGCCTCATTTACCGTTTCGGTGTTAATATCTTCACCATAATAGTTTATTCCGTTCCTTAATCTTCTATATCGGTCAAATTGCATGGAGATGGATTGCTCTTTGAGGATATCCCTCAAAAAATAACCGATGGATTCATGGTCAAGAAATTTATATCCTCTCAAATAGCCGATCGCTTCGCAATACTCCCTTAGCCCTTCATAGAGCTCCCGTAATATTGATTTGGAGGTATGGGAGTGTAATGGTATGGCTTTGGCAGTTTCGATCGCTTGTATCGAAGACGCAAAGAGGCTTGAAGCCCGTATCGTATTCGGCATGACCTTCTTCGCTTTCCCATTCATTATACTATTCTCGAAATTCATAAGACCGCCAGTTCACCAGATAAGACGATCCCATTGCAGATGCTGTTTATGAGATGGGGGTTTGATCTTTTCGCCTTGCCCCAGGAATCTTTGCTGAATATATGCAGGCTTATCTTTCTGTTTAAGCCTTTTTCATATTTTTCAGTGGGAAACTCTTTTTCAACGTTGGATATGAGACAGATATCGATATCACTGCCCGCATCATCCCTTGCAGCAGCATAACTTCCAAATACCACAATGGCGGGCAGATCGTATGCCTTCTCCAGATCCTCGATAAGGTGAGAATCCCTCATTTTTTCCAGGTTATAATATAATTTTAGGTTGAGCATCTTCTTTGATAATACGAAACGATAAAAGCAATATACCCCTTCTTTTTTTGAAGAGAGAAACCCTTCTTTGGCCAGCATGTTCAGGTGCTGCCTGACCGTGGTATGGTTTATCCGGAGCATCCGGGAAAGTTCCCTCATGCTCAGCTTCCTCTGGGGATCCTCAAAAAACGGCCGCAATATGGTTAATTTTCTTTCCATCTGGAAATAGATATTTCCACTTGTTTATAAATCTTTCCAT
>DATDVW010000095.1:0-14171 GCA_035289865.1 Candidatus Nanoarchaeia archaeon | reverse complement strand
CTCCTGCTTAGTCACCATGGTCCGCTCTATCTTCTTCAGTTCATTGTATATCTGCTTCATAGATACTGTTTCAGCCATAGGCGGATTGAGCGGGGCAAGGTATTTAAAGTTTTTGATGGGCGAGTTTCAATGATCGGAGCGTCCTCTCCTTCCATTTTTTCTTGTCCCACACAAAGAATCTTACCCTTTCCGGCCGCTCGTGGATATAGACAAGGCGGTATCGTGGAGCAAGGCGGTTTTCCCCTAATCTTACCAGGGTGACTGCCATCTCCAGTTCTTTTCGCTTTGTATCATAGAATAAGCCCGTGTTCTCAATGACTTGGAATCGCTGCCCATTTACCGTAACGATATCCGGGTTCCGTAGCCCCCTCATCAGTTTCATGACTAGTATATAATCAGCGGCACTTCCATCTCTTCTCTGCTCACTCCCCCATGGTGCCCCAGGGGTGCATCATGGTCCTCGCCCGGCAGCACGTCCTTCAGGGCGTAATGCTCTTTCATCAGCAGCGTATAGTCCCCAATCCGGTATTTGAGTTCCGGATGCGCCCTTCCCGGTCCGAAACGATGGTCTTGCAGAAGGGTCCTGCTCGGCAGGAGCGTACAGTATGGTTTCAGCTTACGCTGTACGTACTCCACAAACTGCTCCCTCTTTTCAGGAAATACCGAGCAGTACACCGATCGCCTCTCACCAGCCAGCGGCAGGCGGAGCGTCTCCCGGAGCTCGGGATGCTCTTCCAGGAATATCGTCTTCCGGATAGCGGTGATGCCGTGGTCTGCGGTGATGATGACTGAGGTGTGCTTCGGGACATTGCGCAGGAACCGTTCAGTTGCCGCATCAAGCGCATGGAAATGATTCCTGGTTTCGCTGCTGTCCGGCCCGAACTCATGGCAGAGGCTGTCGAACGCAGGCCAATATGCATAGGTATAGGCTGCCCTGCTCGCCCGGGCCTGCCGGAACATGCCCGGAAGGGTCGCATAGGGCCGCTCTGTGGTCCTGCGGGCATGGATGCAGGTATGCGATCCCCTGATCCGGGAAGGCATGACCAGGGCAGAGGACGCAGAGAACATGGTGTCCAGTGCAGGCTGGTCAAAGATCCGGTACCGACTGATCCGCAGCCTCTTTCCGGTCGCGCGGTCGACAAATGGCAGGACCGTGGCAACGCGATTGGCCTCCCGGAGATACATATACCATCCGCTGATGCCGTGCTGCTGGGGGGCAAGCCCGGTCTGCAGGGTGGTTATTGCAGCGGCAGTGGTCGGCGGAAACACGGAATCGAGCTTGCCGGAGAGATGCTCGACAAAGACGCTGCTTCTGCCGTATTTCCGGATGTATGAATAGCCCAGCGCATCAATGACCAGCAGGATTACGCGCTGCTGCAGATGCAGGGAAATCTGCGGTGCAGCAGGCCTGCCGCCGAAGGAACGGCAGATGGTGCTCATGAGATGGACGATGCTGCCACCGCTATAGTCCGGGAAGTGCATAGGAGCTTCCGTGCACAGATACTATTTAAATGCCGCGTTTGAGGATATCATTCCACCTTGATCGCCGTGCACCATTTCCGGTGGTAGATTTTCCTGATCTTGGCGTTCAGCTCCTGCTTGCTTCCCTCGACCAGGGCGAACAGGACAGCGGCATCATTCTTCTTGTCGATATCAATGGAGAGCAGGTGGTGGTGCTTCATGCCGTTGCCAAGCAGCTTCTCCGCCTCCTTGATGAAGGCTGTCCCCTGGATGGAGATGTGCAGCCGCTTCCGGTACGATCCCATGCCTCTGGTCTCCAGATGCCGATCCACCAGGATCACGACCCATACCAGGCTGTAGAGCAGCAGGCCGAGGACGTATTCCCCGATGCCGATGACCAGCCCGAATATCGCAAACACCCAGATGCTGGCCGCGGTGGTGAAGCCGAATATCTTATCTGTGGTCTTGATCAGCGCCCCTGCTCCCAAAAAGCCGATGCCGGTCACGATCGCGCTGAGCAGGAGCAGAGGATTCTCCGGATAGATGTCCACTGCCGCTATCGCCAGGCCGCAGGAGCCGATCCCCACAAAGATGAAGGTGCCGAAGCCGATGGGCTTATGGGAACGCTGCCGGTCCAGGCCAAAGAGGTAGGAGAGAGCAAAGGTAAGGAAGAGCCGGATGAGCACGATAGAGAGTTCCATAAGGCGGAAAGAGGATGGTTTTATGGTTCGGTATCAGATCAGGGGAGGAGAACTGGTTCTTGCACATGCGGAGATGCTGGACGCAAGTACGCAGGATCCACCACAGCAGAGGCAGTGCACACTTTCCTGCCAGCCGTATCCCTGCCGAACTGGCGCTCGATAGCAGCGACCTGGAACAGATCATGCACGTAAGGGAGATGCTCGCCCGGCCGGTGCTCAAAGTGCATGGTGCGCTCCAGTCCGTCAGGCCCGAACTGCGCCACAACACCCATGCCTGCATTGGAGAATGGGGTTGCCTTGATCTGGTATGTCCGTACGACCTGCGGCGCAAGTTCCTTGCTATAGTGTACGGAAATCCGTATGGCGTTTCGCGTTTTTGTGCCAATGCCTGTCTCTAGATTATCAACATCTGTATATCTGCCCTGGGTCAGGAAATCCTGGGGAAGATAATCGGCAAATGAGGTGATGCGGCTGCGGGAAGAGCGGTCAATATGCAGGATACCGAGCGCCGCATGGAACAGGTAGGACAGCGACCGAGTGGGCTGGAGATGGGCTGAGTTCGCAAATTCACGCACCCGGGCGATCTTATTGATATTGCTGTTCAGGGCATACGAGCTTTCCCGGTTCTGCCTGCGTTCACCATTCTGCGGCATTTTTTGGGGAAGATACGCAAGGAGATGAGCATCGTCAGAAAGCTGTTCCCATTCTGGAGGAGCCCCATCAACAATGAATTTATCCTCAAACAGCCGATTGACTAGGGTGTCTCCGTTTTCCGCAACCAGGAAGCCATGGGTGTAGGTGTTTTCGTCAAGCCCCTCCTCAAATACATGGCCGGTCTCCGGTCTCGGGACAATCCTCCCGCCATCTGCTTTGGCATACTGGAGCCACGCAGGAAGGTTCTGCTGTGCGTGGTATTGCGCCAGCACATGGAAGACATCAATCGCAGGCATGAGCCGTTTCCCCATTTTCACCTATTTATATGTATCTGAGGCATTATTTTTATTTTCATCCGTTAAAAAGCAAATATTTATTAACTATTAAAAATATTTATCTTATTCATGGTAAAAATAGACCGTACCCTGCTCTACCTCCAGTCCGAGAACGCCCGGATGAGCCTGAAGGAGCTCTCCCGGCACCTGAGAAAAAGCCCCCAGCGCCTGAAGTACGCTGTTTCTATCCTGGAAAAGGAGGGCGTCATCCGCCAGCCATACTGCATCTTTGACTACTCCTATTTCGGCCTGATCCTCTTCCGGGTCTATTTTAAGGGTGGCTACATCAGCGAGCAGGAGAAGGCGAAAGTGGTGCGGGAGCTGGAGGGCAACCCCTTTGTCCTCTCCATCTATGAGCTGACCGGGGAGTTTGACCTGGCAGTGGAATTTGCCGCCCCGAACCCCTCCAAGTTCAACAAGGAGCTGAAGAAGATAGCTAATGCCAACACCCGGCTGAACGACTACAAGATCGTGCTCAACCTGGTGACCTATGTCTACCCGCGCCAGTACCTGGTCAGCCAGCCGGACCTCTACGGATTCAAGGCAGAGCGGATTATCGGCGGCGACCGGGAGCGTGAGAGCTTCACCCCCCATGAGATGGCGGTGATGCGCCAGGTGCTGCAATCTCCGCGCCTCCGCTTCCGCCAGCTGGCAGAGCGTGCAGCCATCAATGTCAAGACAGCGAAGTCAGTCCTGGACGGCCTCACCAGGCGCAGCATCATCAGGGGATTCAGGTACGTCCTGGACATGAACGCCGTCGGCATCACCCGCTCGCGCCTCTTCCTGAAGCTCCACAATGTCAGCCTGGAGCGCGAGAACCAGCTGATGCAGTACATGAAAGGCGCTGCGGAGATCATCCAGGTGAACAAGACAGTAGGAGACTGGGACATGGAGGTGGATATCGAGTCCCTGAGCAAGAGCAGGGTGCGCTCCATCATCCTGCAGCTCCGCGAGGAATTCAAGGATCTCATCGAGCGGTTCAACCTGATCGAGATCTACCAGTATTACAAGCAGTCGTACCTGCCGGCATACCTGTTCCAGGAGGAGAAAGGATGAAGCTGAAGCAGGATCCCGGGGATTTTATCGTGGAAGAGATCGCCGCGCACGCGCTGAAGCCGGATGGCGCATACCTGCTCTTCCTGCTGGAGAAAAGGGGCATGGAAACATTTGCCCTCCTCCGTTCCCTTTCCGCGCAGAACAATGTCCCCCTCCGCGAGTTCGGCATTGCAGGGCTGAAAGACAAGCATGCGGTAACCAGGCAGTATTTCACTGTCCCTGCGCGATATGCGTTCCGCACGCTCCACGGGCGGGGTTTTTCCATCACCCGCCAGGGATATGTCGATGCCCCGATCCATAAAGGGGACCTGCTCGGCAACCGGTTTCTGGTGACCATCCGGGATATTCGGCAAAGCGAGCTTACCGCATTGCCGGCGCGGGCGGCAGCAGTGCAGCGCGATGGGGTGCCGAACTATTTTGATTCGCAGCGTTTCGGGAGCGTGATCGGCAGCCAGTTCATCGCAAAGCACATCCTCAATAAAGGATATGAGCAGGCAGCCAAGATATACCTCACCGCATGCGCCCCCTCTGAGCCGCGCCGCGTCAAAGAGGAGAAACGGCGCATCCTGAAAAGCTGGCATGCGCTCGCCGCCATCTCCGTGAGGGAACGGCAGCTTGCGGCAGTGCTCCGTGCATACCAGAAGACCGCGAGCTGGGAGCAGGCATATCTCCTGATCCCTGCTGAGCTCCGCAGGATGTACATGGAGGCATACCGCAGCTATATCTGGAATGAGTGTGTCAAGGCGCTGCTCCGCAGAGCGGTGCGGGATCTGTTCTCAGTAAAGTACCGTCTGGGCGATCTGCTGTTTTATCGTCATATTAAGGGGGAGGAGATGGCGCAGCTGCCCCCGGCGTTTCCCTTGGCAGGGAGAAAAGGGGAATACGCCCCGCAGGAAGAAAGGATCATCAAGTCTGTCCTGGAACAGGAAGGGGTGCAGCGTTCGGCATTGCCCGCCCGGGGCGGCTCACGGACGACCATCCTGCAGCCGAAGGGGCTTGTCCTGCATGCCCCTGAGCCGGATGAGCTGAACAGGAAGCGGTGGAAGGTCTCCCTCTCCTGCGAGCTGCCGAAAGGAGGTTATATGACCGTCGTGATCAAAAGGCTGTTTGCGGGATGAGGATGATGGTGATAAAGAGGGTAGGGCTCTCGGTATATCTGGATAAAAAAAGAAAAGATCAGCGTATGCTTACGCCCAAGCGCCCAGGATGATGCCCATCACCAGCAGCACGACGAGATGGTGCCCGCTGTTGAGCACAAAGAGCTGCATGGGCTTGCCCTCCCAGAGCACGCTGCCCAGGATGACCGGCGCCAGAAATCCGAGCCAGGCAAGGAATCCCACTATCATGCCGTCGCCCGCGCCCAGCGCTCCCGCGTACCCGACAAACATCGCCAGCACCGCGGCGGTCACCAGCTGCCCGATGAAGGCAGCGACATAGTTCGCGGTCATCCCCTGCCGCTTGGCCTTTGCCACCGCAGCCTTGTCCATCTTCATCAGCTGCATCCAGCGGCGGCCGAACAGCGCCGGAGAGTACCACAGCGCCCCGATCACCATGCCTGCGATCGCCGCGACCAGCACCGCAAGCGCATTAATAGACGTATATGCCATCATATCACCTCAGCATCCTCTAGGTTGCAGGGGTATATAAAGGATTCGGTGAGGGGGTGGACAAAATAAGGATATATTCAGATCAAAAAAATGCGAACGCATAATCGCACGCCGCCATCATGGCGGCTCGACGGCTCTGCTTCGCAGAGCCTGCGAACCGCCCCGGATGGGGCATCCCCCGGTTCGCCGAGCGCCAGGGGCGGCGTGCGGCAAGAATAGTAAAAGAGAATAAAAATAAGAAAAGCAAAAAAAGAAAATCAATAATTATGCCTTGCATACCGCGGCCGCGGGCGGAAGCCGCCGCCCCGGAAGCCGTTCCGGGGTCCGCCTCGGAATCCATGCTGCTGCCGGCGCGCCTCAAAGCGGAGCCGGGGGAATTCCTCCAGCGGCAGCGCCTCCACGTCCACGTCAAACCTGCGCAGGATGTCGCGGAACACGTCATGGTCCTTGGAACTGAGCAGGGTGATCGCCTTGCCGGATTCCCCGGCGCGCGCAGTCCTGCCGATCCGGTGGATGTATTCCTGCGGATCCGGGGCAAGGTCGTAATTGAAGATATGGGTCACTTCCTTGATGTCCAGGCCGCGCGCGGCGACCGATGACGCCACCAGGATAGCTGCATTTCCCCTGTTGAAGCCGTCAATGACCTGGAGCCGCTTGCTCTGGCTGAGCTTGCCGTGCATCATCTCCGCGCGTATCCCCTGGTTGTGCAGGTTCCGCGCGACAATCTCGACCGTGGAGCGGGCGGAGCAGAAGATGATGGCCTGCCTCATGGCTGCCTGCTCCTGTTTCAGCAGGTGCACCAGGAGCGAGAATTTCTCGTGGTGCTCCACATTGTAGTAGAACTGCTTGAGCAGGTCTGCCTCCACCTGGCGCTCTGCCTCGATAAAGGCAGGGTCGTGCATATAGCGGCCCACCAGATAGTCGACCTCACCGGATATCGTCGCTCCGAACAGCAGCATCTGCCGGTTTTCCGGCGTCTGGCTGATGATCCGCTCGATATCCTCGATGAACCCCATCTCCACCATCTTGTCCGCCTCATCCAGGACAAGGCAGGAGATGCCGGTCAAGGAGAGCGTTCTCCGGCTCATGTGGTCCAGGATCCTTCCCGGGGTGCCGACGATGATGTCAGCGTGGGGTATCTGCTCCATCTGCGGAGCCAGCGAGACCCCCCCGAATATCGTGATGATATTGTGCCTGAAATATTTGCCGAATCCCTGGAGCTCCCGCGAGATCTGGACAGCCAGCTCCCGGGTAGGCACCAGGATCAGCGCCTGCAGCCCCTGCCCGGGCGTCACCCTGCTGAGCAGCGGCACGCCGAATGCAGCCGTCTTGCCGGATCCGGTCTTGGATACCCCGATGACGTCCTTTCCCTCTGCGATCAGGGGGATGGCCTGCTCCTGAATCATGGTCGGGCTGATAATCTCCTTTTCCGAGAGCGCCCGCGCTATCTCTGGATGTACTCCTAATGTTTCAAATGACATATGTCTATTCCTCCGTGGAAATCTGCTATGGTAACTCAGCACTCAGTGCCAAGGAAACAGAATGAGCATGATGAACGTGACGAACATATACTCCCTGTTTCAGCCGTTTCCAACAAGAACAGGGAGCGCGCTCCCCTATTTAAATGTTGCGGTCAGGTATAATATTCAATATTGAAATTAATTACCGCAGAATATAACAAAATATATAAAGAAGGGCGCGGGAAAAACAGCCATGGCGCAGGTCAGGAAGACCGAAGAGGAATGGAAGAAGACGCTTTCTCCAGAGGCATATCGTATCCTGAGGGAGAAGGGGACAGAGCAGGCGTTCACCGGCAGGCATCTCGAGAACAAGAAGAGCGGGATGTACACCTGCGCGGGCTGCGGCAGCGCGCTCTTCTCCTCTGGCCGCAAGTTCAACTCCGGCACCGGCTGGCCGAGCTTCTCCCAGGCAACAGGAGACAGCGTCACCACCAAGCCGGACACGGATCATCTCATGCGCCGGACAGAGGTGCTCTGCAGCAAGTGCGGCGGCCATCTCGGCCATGTCTTTGATGACGGCCCGGCTCCGGCCGGAAAGCGGTACTGCATCAATTCATTGGCGCTGGGGTTCCAGGAGAAGAAAGAGCCGATAAAGGGCAAGCCAGGCAAATCCTCAGGCCCGTGAGCGGTCGGCCGGTCGGCACATTACCGAGGACATGATGTTCTTAGAGAGTTGCAGGGATTAGCGAAAGGCTTATATACAAGTTGTATTCTAAATAATACATATGTATAATAAAATAAACATAACAGAGAACGGCTTGCAGGTGCTCTCATTGTTCACCAACGGGTTTTGGGGAGAGTACTACATACGGGAAGTCGAGAGGCTGCTGAAGATAAGCCCCAGGACGGCACAGCTCATCCTTGAAGATCTGGAAAACAAGGGGATTGTGGAATCGAAACTCAGGGGTAAGATCAGGTTGTATAAGCTAAAGATAAATGAATTAAGCAGGAGATACCTTATATGGGTAGAGCAATACAAATCAATTGCATTTATGGAAAAGAATCTTCTCGTGAAAGAGGCTATAGAAAAGATAAGCCCGTTTATCAATGGAATGGGCATTATCTTTGGAAGCTATGCAAAAGGCGCGTCGAACAAAGAGTCTGATTTGGACATTTTTGTAGCAGGAGATTATGACCAAGGAGAGATCAAAAAAGTTTCAGGGAATTTAGGGATTGAGGTAAGCGTGAAGTGTTATCCGTTAAAGACATTTGAGAAGAATGTAAACCAGGACATCCTCATAAAAGAGGTGTTAAAAAACCATATCGTTTTTAAGGATGCAGAGCTGTTTGTTCAAAAGGTGCTGAAAGGTGGATAAGATAAGATGGTGCGCAGGGAAGAGGGAAGGCTTGAGTTTGATTGAGCCAAATGCGGATCTTGCAGAGGCATATGTCAAGAAAGCTGAAGAAGCATTGGAATCGATGAGAGTAAACATCATAAAAGACTGGAAGATTTCAACAGCGTATTATGCCCTTTATTTCTCGCTGTATGCAGTCTTGGTGAAAACGGGCATCAAATGTGAGATCCACTCCTGCACGATAGAGTTTGCCAAACGGTTTCTTAAAGGATTTTTCAGCGGGGAAGACCTTGGGTTTATGGAGGATTCATTGAAGGCAAGGATAGATTCTCAGTATTACATAGATAGAACAGTTCCGGATTTGCAATATGCCAAGATGCTGCAGGAAACTCCCGGATTTTTGGTAAAATGCAAGTCTATCCTGGTTACGCTCAATGAAAAAAAGATAAATGGGATAAGAAAAGAGTTCCAGCGGGCATTACATAAGGAGGATGGGCATATGCAGAGAGAGGATGGGCGCTCTTGAGCGCGGTAATGGATGATGCCAGGCGCCAGGCATCATCAGCCCTTCCTGATCTTCGCCACAAAAAACCCCTCGGTCCGGTTGTCCTGCGGCCAGATGCGGAGGCACTTCTGGATATCCGGGTGAAAAGCCTTCCCGCCGAATGACTGCATGCACGGGCTTCGCTGCAGCCCGGGCAGGGCGATCTCCTCCAATCGCGCGTCGGAGTGCTGCTGCAGGAATGCGTCAACAACCCCCTCATCCTCCTCGGGCTCCATGGTGCAGGTCGAGTATACCAATGTCCCCCCGGGCCTCAGGTTCTGGAAGGCGGCCGCCAGCAGCTGCCTCTGGACGATCGCCAGGTGCTTCACCATGTGCGGATTCCACATGATCAGCGTCTTCGGGCTCTTGCTGATGGTTCCGGTCCCGCTGCAGGGCGCATCCACCAGGATCTTGTCAAACTGCAGGTTCCGGAACCTCCTGCCGTGCATGATCGTGACGATGGCGTTGCTCACCCCGCAGCGCTGGAGGTTGATCCCCAGCGGCTTGATCCGGATGCCGGTATAGTCGTTCGCCACCAATGCTCCCTTGTTCTGCATCATCGCCGCCATCTGCGTCGTCTTGCTTCCCGGGGACGCGCACATGTCCAGGACAGCCTCCCCGGGCTGCGGGTCTAGCGCCAGCGGAGGGATCAAAGAAGCTGCCTCCTGCACGTAGATATAGCCGAGCTGGTGCTCCAGGGTATTGCCGATATCCCGCCTGCCCTCGGCATGCTCCACCCAGAATGCCTCAGGGCACCAGGGGATGGGAGTGAGCCTCCAGTTGCGCATCCGCTGCCGGAGCGCAGCGACAGGTATCTTCAGGGTGTTCACCCGGATGGATTTCCGGAGGAAAGTCAGGGAGCAGGAGAGGAACGCATCCCAGTCCGTCAGCTGCCGGTACCGCTCGGCAAATGCTGGTTTAATAGGGAATCCGGTGATATCCATGCCGCAACAAAGCCGGAGCGCTATAAAAACCTTTTTAAGGCAGGAGGCGTTCTTTTCTATATGGAGCTCAGCCTGGACGAGATGGTTGATCTGCTGTTCAACAGCTTCAACAATGAGCTGAAGGCAGTGATCATCGGGTTTCTGGTGGATGAGACGCCGCGGACTGCCGCAAATGTGCTGGAGCGCGGAAGGGAATTGACTAAGGACCCCATCACCTTCAAGCCAAGGAGGACGTCAGTCATCCAGAATTATTTTGATGGGGAGCGGCAGGGAAATCTAGATTTTTTCGTTGATCGGGGCATTGGCCGAAGGGGTCAGCCGACAGTATCCTATGCCCTCAATGCGTTCGGAAGGGAGTATGGTGCGCCGGTAGCGCGGTTTTTGCTCTATCAGTCCGATGTTCGGTTTAACCTGCCGTTGCAGTCATGGCTGGGATTGAGCCAGCAGAACGGCCCTGCAGAGATAGCGCACCTGCTTGCATATATCGACGAGAATCCCGCAGCAACGACGATGGATATTGTCCGGGCATCGCGCGTCACCAAGACTGCAGTGCTGGCGAAGCTGAAGAAGATGGCCGAGGCAGGTTTGATCTACCGCCGTTCATTTGCACAGGAAGAGAACGGGCAGACCTATACCTTGCGGCCGCAGCAGGACGGGAGTATCCAGGGAGGGAGCTACAAATACTCAAATGTATACCGCGCCATCTGCAGGGCGATGCACCGATACCGGAAGCCGTTCTCTGCGCAGGATATACGCTCGTCACCAGGTTTCCCATACAGCGATATGGACAAGATTAAGGAAACTCTGGGGGATATGGTGCGGAAAGGCAAGGTGAATGATGGGACCCCCTGGCGTGCAGGGGAGCGGATGAGCGAGTTTCGGACCACAGCGCGCGGACACGACTTAGCCCGGTGGATTATCAACCCCATCATCGGCTTTGTCGACCATGAGTCGGAATCGGTGGAGTTGGTCTCAAAAAAGGAGATTTACCAAAGAAAGCTCCCCATTGCCATGCAGCTCTACCGCAGCCAGATTAGGTGAGGTATCCGGGCGCTATCGGGTGACGTGCTGCACATACCTGCCCACCCGCTGGACGTGGTCTTCTGGAGTCCCTCCTGCAGCAAGGAGCGTATGTATCTCTCCCAGATGGTGCTGATATTCCGCGATAAGCGCAGGCTGCTGCCCCTCCCGTGTATGGCTGATGCGATGCCTGAAATAGTCCGCCAATTCCGCTGCTGGCCCGGTCAAGATGCCGGGGACACGGCTTATTTTCCGCCTGTTGTCCTGGGTGACCAGCCGGGACCAGCGGCTGCATTCGCTGCGGACATCCCTCGGATCAGGCAGGTTTTCCAGGACCATAAGCATTCCCTGGAATACTCGGGTGGGATCATCAGCGCCGGAATATACTTTCATGATCTTGCTCCCCATGCGGTAGACGGATTCAGCCATATCGACCAGTGGCTGGGGAAAAGCCCCGTTACGCACATCCGCGGTATGCATGTTATATTCAAGAATATGCTCTGCATCGTCGGTGTATTTTATCGGAAACCCGTATCCCTGCATGAACACGGCGGCAGCCGCGCGGTACGTATGCGGATCGAGCGTGTCGTCTTTGAACGCGTTGACGATGGTGAATGTGTCCTGCAGCTTCCGTATCCGCATCACCACATCATCTATCGTGTTCACGCCGTCGTCCTTGAACGCCATGGGATGCAGAGTCCAGAAACGGTTTAAAAGGATTTCGCGAGTGGCTTAGTCATGTACAAGCCCTCTGATGCATACCCAAGCTTCCGGTAGTATTCCCGCACGCCGATGCCGGAGATCACCACCATCTTGTCCCTTCCGCGCTCCCGCGCGATCCCCTCAGCAGCGGCAAGGAGCTTTTTCCCGTATCCCGCGTGCTGCAGCGCTCCGCTGCTCCCGAGCAGCTCGACGTTCCCGTAAACATGCAGCTCCCGGATCAGGGCAGCGCCCGGGGTGATTTCCGCACGGAGGCATTGCGAGGGGAAGCGCATCCTGCAGAACCCGATCAGCGCGTCATGGCGGATATCCTCTGCAGCGACAAAAAACTCAGTTCCCTGCGATGCCGCGTACTCCTCAGCCCTGATGCGGACATCGTCGGGATGGATAGCCGCTCCCGGATGGTTCTTGAGGTATAGCCCGACCTCCCGGCAGCGGATGCAGGAGCAGCGTATTCCTCTCTCCTCCATGATCCGCCGGATATACTGCCGGATGTTTGTCCTGCCCACTCCCGCCTCAGTCATGTAGGTCGGGATATCCCGCTGCACGCGCATGATCCTGCAGTATCTCGGGACATGCTGCTTGAACTCCGCGATCAGCTCAGCAGCCTCCTCAGTCGTGAGCGGGGTGAATGCCCCTGCCTTCCATTGGTTGTAGAGCGCCGTTCCCCGCAGGACCATGACAGGATAGATTTTCAGCATGTCCGGCCGGAGGTCAGGGTTGCTGAAGAGCGCGCGCATCATCTCCCGATCCTCGGCAGGGGCGGCGAACAGCCCGGGCATATAATGCATGTTGATCTTGAAGCCCAGGTCTTTCAGTGTTCGTGTTGCCTCGACCGAATCCGCGACCGTATGCCCGCGGTTTGCTTTCTGCAGCGCCGCATCGCTGAGATTTTGTATGCCCAGCTCTATCCGGGTCGCGCCCAATGCGAGCATGGCGTTTCCCTGGGCAAGCCTGCCGTAATCCGGCTTGCTCTCGATGGTGATGCCGATGCAGCGGATCATCGCGCGCTCATTCCGCTCATGCTCGCGCGCCAATGTAGTGGACTTCCGCAGGCTACGGATCTTCTCCTGGATGCGGGCTGTCCTCAGGGGATCATGGACATCGCCCGGGAGCTCGAAGAACGCGTTGAACAGCGCATGGCGCAGCTCTCCCCCTGTAAAGAACAGCTCCCCGAAGTCGTTCATCGCCTGGAATGCAGCGGTGATGAATCCCTCCTGGTATTCCGCTGGATCTGCGGGGAACGTCCCGGCCATCACGATCAGCTCGACCTTCTGCGGGACCTTGTTGGTGGCGACGTACTGCTCCAGGCGGTTGAACACCTGGAGATAGGGGTCGAACTGGTTGCGGATCGCCCTCCGCGCTGCCGGCTCCTTTCCCGTATAGCTCTGCGGGACATCCCCGAATACAGAGCCCGGCCCTCCCGGGCAATAGGTGCACTTGCCATGAGGGCAGGGCAGGGGCTTGGTCATGATCGCGATGACATTCACTCCCGAGAGTATCCTGGTGGGCTTGGTGGAGAAGAGATGGTAGTACTGCTCCCGCTGGGCAGGAGAGGCCGCTGCCAGCAGCGCGGCATTGGTCGGGACATCCCGGGCGTGCTGCTCCCGCACCACCGCCAGCTTGATCCGGTTGAGCTGCCCCTGGCTCCCTGCCCCCTGCCGCTCCATTTCCTCCAGGATCCGCGATAAGACCTGCGCCATGGTGTCAGATTATGATAGGAGACTAAGGTATCAGGTTGCAGCTCGTGCGCGTGCCGAGCCACTCGAAGATGCATGCGTAATCCCTGCTGGGATTGGTCTTGGTGCAGTCATTTTCCCCGTCAGGGATATTTGCCGGGTCACCGCTGCAGAACTCCACGCACCCATTCCGGTCTGCATCCAGAGAGGAGAGATATGCCGCTGCGGGCGCGCACTGCCCTGCCTGGGCATGGAACCCGAGCAGGTCGATCTCGTTGACGATGCCGTCCCCGTTCAGGTCCGGGCAGTATCCGGAGAAGCAGCTTGCCGATGCCGGGTCCGGTATCCGGACATCGTTCAGGGTGAGCATGCCGTAGAGGGCAGGGGACTGTGCAGCGGCCGCTATCCCTGCAGCAGCCAGCGCCAGCGCCAGAATCCCCAGCCATGCCTTCATGGTGGATGCGGGGGCGGGAAGGTATTTAAATGTTACGGAGTCTAAACTTTTGCGTTTTTAACAAAAACCAACTGATTCAATATTTTTCTGAATTCTACAATATCTTTTGCTTTCTGCTTTAGCCAGAAAGTGCCCTTTAGGGCAATTAATCTTAGATACCTGCAACCTTCTCCTATCGTCT
>DATDVW010000094.1:0-16521 GCA_035289865.1 Candidatus Nanoarchaeia archaeon | reverse complement strand
ATCTCCTCAAACAGCCCTGCAAAATACGGAAACGCCTGGAAGTCTTTCTCATGGAACTCCCGCACCATCCGCTCGGTCCAGCCCTTCCAGTCTTTTGGGTAGTCCAGCTCATGGACCATGGCATCCAGCTGGTCGATGATGGCAGCGAACTGCGCCTCCTGCGTCTGCCTCTTTTCAAACTCCTGGAAGAGGCGTGTTACCCTCCTGTCCATCTCTCCGGGAAGCGCCTTCCCTAAATTTTGTATGGCCTTCTGCTCCCGCTCGTGCTTCCCCTTCCGCCTTTCCCGGTGATGGACAGGGGTGTCGCCTGCCTCGATCTCCACGATGTCGTGATAGATCAGCAGCTGGAAGACCTTCTCCCTATCCAGCCTGAGGCGCAGGCGCTCCAGGAAATAGTCGGCGAGCACCAGGCAGCTCCAGCTGTGCTCGGTAGAGCTTTCCTTCCTCCCTGCCACCGAGGCATAGCGGTAGACACTTTTCAGCCCGTAGAGCTTCCGGAGCCTGAGGAGATCATTCATTATGCCCCCTCTCTCCTTGCTATTTATAATATCTTCGCTTCGAAAATCTTAAATACCACCTCTCCACCCGCATCCCCGGTGATGCTCATGGCAAAAAAAGAACCAAAACAAGAGAAGTGCGAGACGTGCGAGATCAACCTGGACGATATACCAGAAACGCCGAAAAAGAAGAAATAAACGCTTGTGTTTATTCGATTTGTTCTCTTATTCACTTTGATTTTCCACTCCTTCGGAAGCAACATTTATATAGGCGGCGTATTCCATCCATTCCTATGGCGGAGCGGTTTAATGTCATTGTGGAGCAAGGCGAGGACGGCTATCTTATCTCTGAGGTCGTTGAGCTTCCCGGTTGCCATACGCAGGCAAAGACGTATGATGAGCTCCTCAAGAGGACAAAAGAGGCAATCTCTTTATATGCTATTTAAAAATTTAAGGTTGCGGAGCACATTTATCATCTAATAATTTATCGTACGGGTCATTGCATTTACCGACATTTGGGACTTCTTGAATTAATGAAAGTATATATAACAAATTATTTCCATCGCAATCAATCGAACTAACCACCGTTACATTTACCTCATTTAAATCAAGATTATCCCAACGAAACTCCTTAAAATCAATCTCTTTTTTTATGTTTTCCATATCTTTACAGGCTTGTAAAACTTGTTCATCAGACCTATTTATCTTTCCTAATGCTTTTAAATTCATTGCTTGGATAATCTTAACCCTGTAATATTTTTGTATACTCGGGAAATTTTTCTTATCAATATTTGATAACTGTTTTAACATAGCATATGAGTTGGTATGATCTTCCTGATAATATAAAAACAAACCTATCGCTATAATTGTTTCAATGTTGTTAGGGTATAACTCTAATGCAAACATCAAATATTTTTTTGTGTTATCCACATCGCCTAAATAAAAGTACATATTTGCCTTACACATAATACCATTCCAATCATCTTTTTTAATAACTAATATTTTATCACAAAAATCTAATGCTTCTATAAAATATTCTTTATCGCCTATAAACAACCCCATCTTTTCACTTAGATAAGATAAACGATATAAAACCGAGGTATCACTCCTATCTAATTGATGTGCGTTTAATAATGCATTTTTAGCCTCTCTGTAGGCATCAAAATTAGAACCATAATCAATTTGTGCTTCTAAAACAAAGGAGTATTCATACCAAAATGACACCTTCTTTGTAATCTCAGAATCGGTATCCTTAACCAGGTCATAGAAATACCTTGCTTCATTATATCTCTTACCCTCAGCAGCTCTTCTTCCTCGTACATAAAAATCATTTATTAAATCCTTATACTTATTTAGTACATCTAATGTTTCTTTATTAGAACATTGTGCCAGACTTTGCGAACATAATTCTTGAGTCTTTAAAAATTCGCCCTTCAAAAAATATCTGGTAGAATACTGATCATATAAAAATAAACCAACAGTCAAAACGATTCCACCTACCCCGATCCAAAACATTATCTTCGTTGTTAGTTTCCACTTATCATACACATTCGATTTGTAATACCCAATAGCCTTCATATAGCCTATAACTTTAGTCCCTATTTAAAAATATTAACAATACACAAAAATTCTTAGCCATACCTAATAAAAATGAAGTAATAAAGTGTTTACCTCGACGCGTCCGCCTGCCGCTCGAGCTCCATCTTCTTGGCGATGGCTGCGGAGACATTGCTGAAATTGAATGCGGCGATGATCTCCTCTGCCAGGAACTCCTCGATCGGCTTCTTGGCATTGAAGCTCTTCTGGTAGGAGCCCTGGACAAAATAGCGCAGCGCCAGGTCGATCCTGCGCTGGGGGGAGCACTCCACCGCCTTGGGGTAGCGCGCGCCGCCATACTCGATGGTGATGATCTCCTCGCGGGGAGCGGCGTTCACCAGCGCCTTGACAAACACCTCAAGGGGGTTCTTCTTGGTGCGCTGCTCGATGAGGCGGAATGCCCGCTCGACAATATTGTAGGCGGTATGCGCCTTGCCGGTGATATGGTACGATGTCTTGAAATGCTTCCTGCTCTTATGGCCGACCACCATGAGCTTGTTGATCAGGCGCTCCACGATGAATGCCTTGGACTTGTAGAACCGCTTCTGCGCATAGCGCGCTGGGGTCTTGGGCACTACCTTGGGCTCTATGGAAATATACCCCGCCAAGCCGGGATCCTCAACGGTAATCCCTGCAGTGTCCCAGAGATTGAATGCCTTGATCATGTTACTTTCGCGCCTTCTCGATGATGCCGCGGCGCAGCGCATCCAGGCTTTGGTCGTTCACCTTGATGACCTGCCAGCGGACCCCTCCCAGGTCCCCCTTTGCCCGGCCCATCTTGCCGCCGATGCATTCGACAATGACCTCGTCATGTTCGTCGATCAGCTTGGTGGCGCCGTCACCCGGGCAGAATGCGGTGAGCTGCTTGCCGTTCTTGATCAGCTGGATCCTCACGCATTTCCGCAGGCCGGAATTCGGCTGCTTGGCCTCGATCTGCACCTTCTCCAGCACGATGCCCTTGCCCTGATGCGCCCCTTCCAGGGGATCAGATTTCTTCTTGAGGCCGAGCGCGCGGCGCATGAACTGCTTGTCATGCCACCTGGCCTCATGCCTGCGCCTGGCCAGCTTCTTGCCGGCGTTCATCCCTCGGCTTTTCTTCCCCATCAAAACAGGGGATTCCGGGAGGTTTATAAAGATACCGAATTTCGAGACGATGCCTTACACTACCCGTATCCCTTCGATGTCGAAATGCCTCTTGACGACTGCCTCATAGTTCTTCAGGTTCCGGGAATCCCTGCCGATCAGCAGGCCCTTGGTCTGGATGTCCGGGCTGGCGATCACTATGGTCTTCCCCTCCTTTGCGATGCCCTTCACCCGCAGGGGCTGGATAAGGTGCTGGATGAAGATGGCCGGATCCGGGGAGAACTCCACCAGCTTCACCTTCCTGTTGAGGAGCTGCTGCAGGCGCCGCACATTGCTCCCCTGCCTGCCGATGGCCTGGGCGATGCTGTGCTCCGGAAGGATGAAGATATAGGTGCTGTCCTGGAGGATGCAGTCCTTCACCGGGCTTCCCGCAGTCCGCTCAAAGAGCGCGATGGTCTGCATGAGGCTGCTGTCAAAGGTGATCTTATTCACTGGAGCACACTGAGCACAGAAACCGCAAATGGTTTTTTACAGACATTCCCCAGCTCATCATTGGGCTGCTGGAGGACAACGACGTCCACCGGGGATATCTTCTGGTAATACGCGATGTCCTGCCTTACCTGCCGTGGGCAGTTCGCGCTGAGAAAGACTGTCTTGAGCCTCCCTAATTTCATCTCGCGGAGGGTGCGCTCTGTCCCGATGACGAGCTTCGGCGAGCCAACCAGCTTCTTGATCTCATGCACATGATCTGTTGCCATTGCAGGAATAAGCCCCTTTGGCTTTAAAAACCTTACTTTTTCACCTTGGTGACCAATCCGGGCAGGCCGGTACCCACCGGCACTGGCTGGTTGAGCATCACGTTCTCCACCACGGAAGTCAGATGGTCGCGCTCGCCCACCAGGGATGCGTCGATGATATGGTTGATGGGCGTTTCGAAGCTTGCCCTCGCCAGGACTGAGCTCTTGTCGCTCACCACCCCGTAGCGGGTGATGCCCTTGATGCCGCCGGTGCTGCACATGGTGTCTGCCACCAGCATGATATGCCGGACATCCACATTCAGCCCCTGGCTGTCGATGACCTTGAACACCTCGTTGATGATCGCCTGCCGGGCTGCCTCGATGCCGAGGACCGCGGCGATCTCAAATATGTCATTGCAGATGGTCCGCTCGGTGTCTACATCGGGATGCTGGAGGACCTCCTTGAGGCTCGAGCCAGCGGTGATCACCACGAACTCGTTCTCCCGCTTGACCGGCAGGACCTGGGTGATGCCCTTGATGCCCTTGATATAGCTATCCTTGAGTTTCTCCTTGAGCTGGTAGACATCGTTCAGGCCCCCTTCCTTGTTCTTGGGCTTGATGCTCAGCCCATCGCTCTTCTCCCGGATTGTAGATCCTTTTATCCCTTTCAGGCCCTTCAGCACTCCGGCAGGGGTGATCCCCAGATTCTTCATGTTCTCCTGGTGGAACACGATGTCGATGTTCAGGTCCGGGGTGATGAGGAACTCTGCAGCCACATCCTTGAGCCTGATCTCCTTGAACGACTGCGCCACCTTCCGGATGTCCTTGCCCTTGTTGTAAGGCGATTGGAGGTAGATCTCCATCATGGGAGTCGCGATCTGGCGCTTGCCGTCGAGGATCTCCATGATCCGGGGCAGCCCCAGGGTGACATTCATCTCTGCCACACCTGCATAGTGGAAGGTGTTCAGGGTCATCTGGGTGCCGGGCTCACCGATGGACTCGGCGCTGACCAATCCCACCGCCTCGCCCGGCTCCACCATGGCCTTGAGATACTCCTGGTAGATCCTCTGCATCACTTCCTTGACATGCTTCTCACTTGCATTCTTCGGAAGCTCTTTCCGCGCCTCGTCCAGCACGGACTTGGGCAGCTTGTCTTCGGGATCGCTCATTTCTCCACCATCCTGGCCACGTTCAGCTTGCCATACTCTGACTTGGCGACATCGATGCCGTCTTCCCCGTACTGGAACTGGACGATCTTCTTTGAGGCATCACGCACGGTCATGTCATACTCGACCTTCAGATCCTGCATGGCGTTTGCCAGCCTGCGGTACAGGTACCCTGATTTTGGTGTCCGCAATGCAGTATCCATGAGGCTGTCCCGGCCGGTAATCGCGATGAAGAAGAATTCATGGGGGAGCAGGCCGCCCTTGAAGCCGTCGCGGATGAAGCCGCGGGCAGCTGGCCGGAGGTCGTGCATCCTGAAATGCGGCAGGGTGCGGCCGCGGTACCCCTTCTCGATCCGCTTGCCGCGCATCGCCTGCTGGCCGACGCAGGCAGCCATCTGCGCGAGGTTGAGGAGATTTCCCCGTGCCCCGGAATTGACCATATTGAGGATATCCGTGTTCTTGATGCCGAATTCATTGACCACTTTCCCCGTCTCGTTGCGCGCCTTGTTGAGAATCTCCAGTATCCTGAGCTCCAGCGTCTCCGCCATAGTCCTGCCCGGGAACACCTCCAGGCTGCCGTCCCGGAACGAGACAATCATCTGATCGACCTGGACATACGCCTTGTCCAGCACCTGCTGGATCCTGCTCCGCGCCTCCGGCGGGAGGTCGATGTCATAGAGCGAGACCGAGAAGCCTATCCTGTCCAGCACATTGATGCCGAGGTGGAAGAGCCGGTCAATCAGATCGATGGCTGCCTTTGCGCCGTACTGGCGGTGGTATTCGCGCAGCATCACCCCGGACTCCTCGCCGATGATGCCCTTGTCGATCTTTCCCTCCATGACCTTCCCGTTCTTCACCACAAAGGGATCGCCGTTCCTGCTCTTGCCGGTGAAATTGAAGTCAGGCGGCAGCATCGCGCTGAATATCTGGAGGCCGTCAACGGTCTCCTTGCTCCCCAGGGCATGCATGTGGGTCACGCCCACTGAGGAGAGCAGCTGGACTGCTTCCTCCCTGCCCATCCTGAAATCCTTGGTGAGGGAGTAGTTCCCTGCCAGGGCATCCTGGGTGCAGCCGATAACCGAGAGCCCGTAGCGCGGGGAGATCAGCTGGCTCTGCACCTCCATGAGGGTCTCCGCCTCCACCCTTGCCTCCTCGGTCTGCGGGATGTGGAGGTTCATCTCGTCGCCGTCAAAATCAGCATTATAGGGATGGCAGACCGCGGGGTTCAGCCGGAACGTCCTGCCGGGGAGCACCCGGACACGATGGCACATCATGGACATCCGGTGCAGGCTGGGCTGCCGGTTGAAGATGGCGATGTCGCCGTTCATCAGGTGCCGCTCCACCGCATAGCCGGGCTGCAGCTCTTCCAGCGACGCCTCTTTTGTCTCGTCGGTGATCTTCTTCTTCTTGCCGTCCGGGCGGACGATATAGTTCGCGCCGGGATACTTGTCCGGGCCGGTCTCGATGAACTTCTTGAGGTACGCGGCATTCCATTCCGTCACCTTCTCCGGGACGGTCAGCTTCATCGCCATGATCAGGGGGACGCCGACCTCGCTGATCAGGATGTTGGGATCCGGGGAGATGACTGTCCTTGCGGAGAAATTGGTGCGCTTGCCCGCCAGGTTATGCCTGATCCTGCCCTCCTTGCTCTTGATCCGCTCGCTGATGGTCTTGAGCGGCTGCCCGGAGCGGTGGCGCGCCGGGGGGAGCTGCGCAACATCATTGTCAAAGAACGTGGTGATATGGTACTGGAGCAGGTCCCAGAGGTCCTCGATGATGATCTCCGGGGCGCCGGCATTGATGTTCTCGAACAGGCGCTGGTTAATCCGGACGATGTCCCCCATCTTGTGGGTGAGGTCATCCTCGCTGCGCTCGCCGGACTCTAAAGTGATGGAGGGGCGCATGGTCACCGGCGGGATGGGGAGGATCGTGAGCACCGCCCATTCCGGGCGGAATGCCTTGGGGCTGATGCCGAAGAGCTGGACGTCATCGTCAGGGATCTTTTCCATACGGGTGCGGATCTCCACCGGGCTGATGCGCTTCTCGCTCTCCAGGAACGTGGTCGGCTTTTCCAGGGTGATCTTCCCCTGCTTTGCCTTGCAGTGCGGGCACTTGCTGACCGACTTGAGGTCGGTGAGCAGCTCCTTGACGGCCTTCCGGCGGAAGCTGCCGCCGCTCGACTGCTTCTCCACCCGCTCCACGTCCTGCTTGTGCTCGTCCAGCTTTTCCTGCGGGATGAGTATCCTGCTGCATTCCCTGCAGGTGGAGTTGAGGAGGAGCTGGATGACCCCGACGAAGTTCAGGTGGATGATGGGCCGGGCGAGCTCGATATAGCCGAAATGGCCGACGCATTCCTTGAGCTTGCTCCCGCAGGTCTTGCACTTCAGGCCGGGATCGATGACGCCCAGCCGGATGTCCATCAGGCCGCCATCCACCGGGTAGCCTTCCTTGTCATAGAGCTCCGGGGTGACGATCTTGGCGGACGCCATGTCCTTGATCATCTTCGGGCTGAGCACCTGGAAGACCAGGCTCTTCACCTTCTTGTGCACATAGATGTTTTCGTCCATGTTCAGTACTTGTTCATCAGCTCCAGTTTCGGATAGACGCACAGCGATTTCAGCTCGTCCAGCATCAGCTTGAAGGCATAGCTCACCTCGATGTTGCTGATGGTGACGGCATCGCCGCAGATCGGGCAGTAGCCCCGGTCCTTGAACTCATCATAGATCGCGATCAGGCCGCATTGCTCGCAGACCGGGACGATCGTCCGGTCAGAGTCAAAGCGCTCTTTCAGCACCAGTGAAGCGCCGTGCGCGACAAAGGTGTCTTTTTCCATCTCTCCCAGGCGGAGCCCGCCCTCCTTCGCCCTCCCCTCGGTGGGCTGGCGGGTGAGCAGCTGGATGGGGCCCCGTGCGCGCGCATGGATCTTGTTGGCGACCATATGCCTGAGCTTGAGATAGTACATGTTTCCGACGAATATCTTTGCCCGGAACTGCTCCCCGGTGGATCCGTTGTACATGGTCTCTGTCCCGCTCTCCCGGAAGCCCAATGTATGGAGCTGCTGGCGGAGCTGCTCCTCCGGCTCGCCGTGGAAGGTGGTGCCGTCGATGAACCTGCCGGCCAGCGCCCCTACCTTGCCGCCGATCAGCTCGATAAGATGCGATATCGTCATGCGCGAGGGGATGCCCAGCGGTGAAAATATCAGGTCAGGCACGATGCCGGATGCGGTGAACGGCATGTCTGCGCTGTTGACGATCATGCCCACGATCCCCTTCTGCCCGTGCCTGCTGGTGAACTTGTCGCCGATCTCCGGGATGCGCTGGTCGCGGAGGCGGACCTGCACAAGCTTGTTCCCCTCCTCATTCTCCGTGAGCAGCACGAAGTCGATGATCCCCTGCTCCCCGTGCTTGACATCCATCGAGCTCTCCCTCCTGATCGATGAGGCGAGATTGTACTCGTCCATGCTGCTCAGGAACCTGGGCGGGGAGGTCTTGCCGATGATGACGTCGCCTTCCCTGACCTGCGCCTCCGGGTAGATGATGCCGTCGCCCTCCAAGAACCGGTAATCGCGCTCTGACTTGTATCCCTTGACGTCCTTGTCCGGGATGGATATCTCGTCGATCAGGCCCCCGGGATAGCGCAGCTCTTCTGCGGTGCTCGGGCGGTAGTAGGTGCTGCGGGCCATCCCCCGCTCGATGGATCCGCGGTTGATGACGATGGCATCCTCGATGGTGTACCCGCCGTAGGTCATGATGGCGACGGTGACGTTCTGGCCTGAGGGATGCTCCTCATAATGGGAGATGTCGTGGATGATGGACTTGACGATGGGCATCTGGGGGGTATGGAGGATGCTGGTGTCCATGTCCATGCGGACAAAATAATTGGCGACGTAAAACCCGATGGCCTGCTTCTGGTTCTTGCTGCCCATGGAGATGCGCGCGCCCGGCGCGAAATCAGCGTACGGCACGAGCGAGGAGCAATAGCCGAGCATGAGGAGCGGACTGATCTCCAGGTGGGTATGCTCTGCGGTGAGGTCAGCCTCGGCCATGGCGATGAGCGTGTCTTCCTCCTCAGCGGCGTCCATGTACTCGATGATGCCCTGCTCCACCAGGTCGTTCCAGTTGAGCTCCCCCCGGTCCAGCTGCTTGATGTGGTTGTCGGTGAGCAGCGGCTGGCCGTTCTGGACCACGATCAGCGGGCGGCGCACCCTTCCCTTGTCGCTCTCGATGACGACGCTGTCCATCGGCTCGTTGTAGGCGACATTCAGGTTCTGGGTTAGCTTTGCCTTCCTCCTTTCCTGCTTCAGCTGGTCGATGAAGGCCTTGGGCTGCTCAACCTCGCCTACAAATACCCCGTTCAGGTAGACTTCACTCATGCTTCATCGGCCTCATCCCGAGCGCGGCGAATTTTTTGACGAGCTCTTCCGGCGGCTGGCTCACCTGCGAGATGCTTGCGCAGAGCGCGAGATTCTTACGGAGCCCGATATTGGTCCCTTCCGGGGTCTCGATCGGGCAGAGCCTGCCGAAATGAGTGGCATGCAGCTCCCTTGCTGCGAAATTCTCCTGGCTTGCGGAGAGCGGGGAGACCACTCTTTGCAGGTGGCTCATGGTGTCCAGGAAATTCAGGCGCTGGATCCGCTGCGAGATGCCCTTCCTTCCCCCCACCCAGTTGCCGGTCGCCATGCTGGAATACATCCGCTGGGTCAGGAGCTTGTCCCGGATGATCACCTTGATGCTGGGGAACTTCCCCCGCTTCACGATGCGCTGGAAATTGTAGAGCATGTCGCCGATCAGCACCTTGAGGTTGACGCGGAAGAGGTCTGCCAGGAGATCGCCGCTCAGCTTCAGCCGCTTGTTCATGTAATGGTCCTTGTCATCGACATTGAGATCGCCGTTCTGGACCAGGATGTACTTCTTGATGTACTTGCAGAGGTTGTACGCCTTGAGGATGCGCTTGTCCCTGGTGATGCCCAGGTGCGGCAGGAGGTACTTGTCCACGATGTCCTCGGTGCGCTCCTTGCGGATCTCCTTGGACTGGGTGATGCCGATGCGCTTGGCGATGAAGTCCAGGGCATCCTCCTCGCCCTTGATGTCAGTGTACTCGCGGAAGTTCACGATCATCTCGTCGAACTGCCGGTCGGCGGAGATGAACCGCATGATCTCGCTGTCCTTGGTGAGGCCGAGGGCCTTGATGATGATGATGATGGGGACGCGCTTGACCCGGGTGAACGAGAGGTAGAAGATGCCGTCCTTCAGCTTCTCCAGGGTATGGGGGATCTTGAACGAGCCTTTCTCGGAGAACACCTTGCCCACATACCTGCTGGGGCCGACGGATGCCTTCTCGACGAGAAACTTGTTGGAGGCCAGGTCCTCGATGTCGATCAGGACGCGCTCGGTCCCGTTGATGATGAAATAGCCGCCCGGATCATTGGGATCCTCGTTCTTGGCGATGAGGTCGTCCTTGTTGAGCTTGTGCAGGTGGCAGTACCTGGACTGGAGCATGATGGGCAGGTTGGTGATCTGGGTGGAGAAGGACTCCCGCTGGACATTGTTGATGTGGGCGCTTACATCAATGGTGACCGGGGCGGAATAGGAGAGCTTCCTGATCCTTGCCTCCATGGGGAAGATGTTCCGCTTGCTGCCGTCCGCCTCGATGATCTCCGGCTTGCGGACCTCGATATTGTCGAACTTGATCTTGAACTCCTCGATGTTATGGGGGATGATCGTGGGCTCGATCTCCTTGTTCTCCTCGATGATCGTCTTGAGGTCATGCTCGATGAAATTGTTGAACGATTCGATGTCCGAGCTCACGAACGAATAATCCTTGAAATAGTTCCTGATCAGCGCGCGGGAATTAACCATCGACGACGCTCCGGAAGAAAACGCTCTCGCCTGCGGTCGGGCTTTTCCTGTTGATCTTGATGATATCTCCTTCCTTGACTTCCAGGCTGGCGATGGCCGGATCCGTGGACCGGATATGGGGAAGGTCGCGGTACGAGACCACATAGGTCTCTAAGAGCTTCTTCTTCTCCGCTTCGCCGAGCTTGCTGTGCTTCGGCACCAGAATATGCTTTTCCACAATCGGCTTTTTCATGATTTCCTGCGGTCTTGGATGGGCCGGAAGGGATTCGAACCCCTGACCACTTGATTTCTTCGCTTGATTTCTCTTTTGTAAAAGTCAAGCGCTCTACCAGGCTGAGCTACCGGCCCCAGGGCACATAAACGCCCTGGCCGGGACTTTCATCCTGATTGCTGCGCAATCCTTTTTTGAACCCGGGTCGGAGCCGTGACAGGGCTCCATGATAGGCCACTACACTACCAGGGCCTAGAGCAATCTCTCTTCGGTTGTTGTCGTCGATGCGTCGAAGAAAGATTGCATTGTGCGTGGCTGTCAGGGAGAGGGGGGTTATTTATAAACTTTTCTATTCCTACGTCTATAGAGAAGGGTATGCTCCTCATCTACTTTACTTTATGCACCATGGTTCTTGGGCATTACTCCTATAAAAACATATGGTTTTTGGATGGCTTACTGCATCTTTACGAGCTCCTCTGGCTTCACTATCCTTATGCCTTTGTACTCCCGCAATCGTAATAGGTGCAGATCATAGGTTATGATATACTCAGAAGAAGATGCAACGGCACATGCTATCACCTTATTATCATCGGGGTCGTCTGCTATTATTTCTACTTCCTCATCCGGCTTCACCAGCATCACTATGAGCAATATCCTGCCAATGATATTCTGAGCCTCACTCTTGTTGTATCCAAAGTCCCTTTCCAGCACTTCAGCTGTTTCTTCTAAAATATCCTGGGTTGTACATATTTGCGCATCTGAAGCAATAAGCCTCTTCAATAACTTATGGGCAACACTATAGTCCCATTGGGTAGCCGAAATGAAGAAATTAGTGTCTACAGTCACTTTCATTTTATCTCTTTGACTTTCTTGCTCTTTGGACAAGCTCAGCCACATCGCTCTCCTTGATGCCCAGCTTTTCCGCCCTTTTCCTGCCCTCGAATGCCATTGCTCCGATCTCCTTTATCAGCTCCTCCCTCGAGGGAGTTGATATCTTCTTGAGGATGATCGCGTCCTTTGCGGAAACGACGGAAAAAATAGTACCCTCGCTTGCCTTTAATTCTTCCCTAATGTCCTGCGGTATGACGATCTGCCCCCGTGAAGACATCCTGATGGTCTCTGCCGGCATGGTAACCTCCCATATTTCTTATTTTCTTATAGTAAGATAAACTTATTTATAAGCTTTTCTATATGGTTTTTAGCGGAATTTTGCTGAGAAGTCTGCCTTGGGGCGTTTCAGGCAATGCGTCGTCCTGGAGAGAGGAGGTATACTATTATACTTCTACGATTGGGGTTAGACGGGTTATATACTGTCCAGTTCAATAATCTGTAGTGGCTTAACGGCTGATAGGGGGCATTTCTACGACTAACGAAACGAACGGGGGGCGGACGAAAACAGATAATATTTATAAGTATGTAGATATATTTTCTTTATTGATACTAAAATGGAGAAAAAAAAGATTGTGGATCAAAAACTTGAATATTGGAAGAAAAAACTTATTGATTTATCAAAAAGGAATAATCTTGTTCGATATAGGTTCACTAAGTCCAAATCAATTAAAGTAATTAGACTGAACACCAAGCAAGTATTAGATGACCTTCATCATGAGCAAGATATAGTTTTTTTAAAAAATAATACCGACAAAGCAAGAGATAGACAATGGACAGCATCAGAAGATGAAAAAACTGTAGAAAAGAAGCTTTACAACCTTTATAACAAAACACGAGAGAATTTTCAAGAATTGGGGCTTAATACTTGTTTTGTTAGTACAGGGATTCTCAAGTATAAAGAGGCAGATTCTTCAGAGATATATTTGGAAGCACCTATATTCTTGTTCCCAGTTGGGATAGAACGATTAAAGGGGGTATCAAAAGAGATACACCAGTTTGAGATAAACTCTAACTCAGGAGAATTGCTACTAAATCCTGCTCTTAAAGAAAAATTATCTCATGAATTTAGAATAGAATTAATCAATTTAAAAGAAGAGCAAACATTATCTGATTATTTTAAGTATTTTGAGGAGAAAATTTCTGGAATGAAAGATTGGAAAGTAAGTGAAGATATTTACATGGATGTTTTTTCGTATCAGAAGTATATTATGTATGAAGACCTAAACACTCATAAACAATTGGTCGAAGATAACGATTTAGTTAAAGCTTATGTAGGGGATAGAGATGCACTACAAGATGATATAGCAGAATTTCAACGTGAAGAATTTGATGATACAACTAGTATAGATGTTCTACCAGCAGATTCATCTCAAAAAAGGGCTATTGAACTGGCAAAAGCAGGAGTCACATTTGTACTTCAAGGACCTCCAGGAACTGGAAAGAGCCAGACTATCGCAAATATAATCAGTGCATTGATTGAGAAAAATAAGAAAGTTTTGTTTGTCTGTCAAAAGCCCGCCGCACTAAATGTTGTTTTAAAAAGATTAAATGGAGTTGGTCTAGGAAGATATTGTTTAAATTTACAAACTTACAAGGGTAACAAAAGAGAAGTTGTTAATCAATTAATGACAGAATTATTAACTTCTCCAAAAATATCAAGCCCTGTAGAAAGGTACAGCTTTGAAGATTATTTACAAACTCAAAAAGAAATAAACCAATATTATGAGTATTTGTGCCAAAAACATCCTCCATGGGACATATCCATTTATGAGGTAAGGGGAGAGTTAGCCAAACTTTATGATATTGAAATAATAGATAAACCATTAAAAAATATGTTAAAACTAAATGACAAGGAATTCTTAATGTTGAAAAGCAAAATAGAAAGGCTTGACCATTATTTTCAAAATATTCAAGACCCCTTTAATCACTTATTTTTTAACTATAAAAAAGAGAAAAATACTACACTTGCAAGAAATAAATTCAATAATGAACTTGGCAAATTAATATCTGAATTGAAGTTACTCAAAAAAGAATTAGATGCCATACAAAAGAAAACTGATACAAAGTTTGATACATTTAACAAATTGGGCCAATTAGCAAAAGTTGAGTCAGAACTCGGTAAAATAGATTCAAAAATTATTCCATCATGGATGATAACCAAAGATTTTAAAGAAAAAGAAATTGCCATTAATGGTCTTAATAAGATCCATTCCGAAATACAAGAACTTGAAGCCAAATTTTCAGAAAACGTCAAAAAAGAGTTTTTAGAGAGGAGTACGAAAGATTCTGAACACGTTTTTAAAAACACATCTTTCTTTAAAAGGCTCTTTAGCATAGATTACAAGAAACACAAAAACGAACTAAATACACTAGCAAAGAAACTGCTAACACATAATGCTTGGATACGTCTATTTGAGGAAAAATTTAGATATGCCAAAATAACGGAAAGATTAGAAGTGGAAATGCAAGAGAACAAAAAAATCTGCTCTTTTATTGGAGATTGTAAAGATAGGAAGACAATACAAGAATTATACCAGATTAACTCAAAACTTTCCCCAATAATTGATATCGCCAACAATATAGACAATAATGGATATCAGTTAGTATCGTATATCATAGAAGGAAAACCAAAATTAGAAAAGAACATCAAATCTATTGAAGAGCATTCTAAACAACTTAACGAATTTTTTGAAAAGGAAGTATTTTCTACAGATAAAGAAATTAAAACATTATATGATACATCATTATTTACGGATAAAGAAGTTAATAAGCTCAATGACGTTTTGGCATTTAAAGAGGAAATTAGTTTAGTACAAGAAGAAATCAAAGAATTCATGGAAGAATATGTAAAATCAAATACTAAAGCAAAATTCTCTTTAACGTTATTAAACTCTTATTACCTACAAATACTTGATAACTTGGCACAAACTAGCAAAAATGCCCCTAAACAGTTAGTAGAGAAATTCAGAGATGAAGATCTAAAAGTTAGAGATGTTTGGCGTTATAAAATAATGGGCAGTATTGAAAATAATCAACCTAAGGAGACTTATTCTGGTAGTGGTGCAACAGAGGTTCATATCCTCAAAAGAGAGAATGAGAAAAAAAGAAGACTTAAACCGATAAGGAACCTCTTACAGGAGATACATAACCTAGTTTTTGCTCTTAAGCCTTGCTTTATGATGAGCCCGCTCACAGTAAGCCAATATATTGACCCTAATTTGATTAAATTTGATGTTGTTATTTTTGACGAAGCATCGCAAATAATGCCTGAAGATGCAGTGCCATGTTTAATAAGGGCCAAACAAGCAATTATAATGGGTGATACACAACAACTACCACCAACGTCATTTTTCTTGAGTCAGGATGATTATGAAGTAGAAGAGGAAATAGAGGATTTACCAAGTTTCTTAAGTGAGGCAAGTACAAAATTCAGGGAAAAATCGCTTAACTGGCATTACAGAAGCAAAAATGAAAACCTTATTGCGTTTTCAAACATATTTTTTTATGAAAATAGACTCATAACGTTTCCTAATTCAAAGATTGATGACAAATCAGGATTAGATTTTGTTTATGCGAGGAATAGTATTTACGACAGAGGAAAATCAAGAAAGAATACAGAAGAAGCAAAAATAGTTGTTGATACTTATAGAAAATTAAGAAAAGCATATCCTAAGTATTCTGTTGGAATAGTTGCATTTAGTATACAACAAGAAAATGCAATAAGGGAGGCATTTCAAAGTGCAGGAATTATTATCGAAGAAACTGTTGATCCTCAGAATGAGGATTTGTTTATAAAAAATCTGGAAACGGTACAAGGAGATGAGAGAGATATAATAATTCTAAGTGTAGGCTATGGAAAAGATTCTAGCGGAAAATTAAGCTATAACTTTGGACCGCTAAACAGAGAAAGTGGGTATAAAAGGTTAAATGTTGCAATAACAAGGTCTAGGTTTAAGACCGTAGTAATAGCTTCAATACTTCCAGAAGAGTTAGATAATGATAAACTGAGTGCACAGGGCTTAAAACATCTTAAAAACTATTTAGATTATGCAAAAAATAAAGACTTCACAAAATTTGTGATGACAGAAGGAATCCAGTTTGACTCTACATTTGAAGAATCAGTATACGAGGCACTAATAGAAAAAGGATTACAAGTAAGCACACAAGTCGGATGCTCTGGATATAAGTTAGATATAGCAATTAAACACCCACAAAAACCAGGCGAATATATCTTAGGGATAGAATGTGATGGGGCACAGTACCATTCATCAAAATATGCAAGGGACAGAGACAAAATAAGGCAGTTAATTCTAGAATCTTTGGGATGGAATATTCATAGAATATGGTCTGAAGACTGGTTAAGCAATAGAGATTATGAATTAGAAAAAATCAAGAATAAAATTCAAGCAATTTCAAAACAAAAAAGTCTAATGACAATCAATAAGATAGAGCAATTTTCAAAAATAGAAGAGGTAAACGATT
>DATDVW010000093.1:0-2678 GCA_035289865.1 Candidatus Nanoarchaeia archaeon | reverse complement strand
ACGATAGGAGAAGGTTGCAGGTATCTAAGATTAATTGCCCTAAAGGGCACTTTCTGGCTAAAGCAGAAAGCAAAAGATATTGTAGAATTCAGAAAAATATTGAATCAGTTGGTTTTTGTTAAAAACGCAAAAGTTTAGAATCCGATACCTTTATATACATCCAAACCCCCATTTGGGGAAAAGGTGAGCCGGTGAAACCCCTTCCTATCCTCAGTATCGCTGTCCTTCTTGTCCTCTCCACTGCCTTTGCCCAGGAGGCCTATGACTTTGATGTCCAGATCACCCCGGTGAAGGACAGCATCTACAAGAACGAGACCGGGGAGTTCCTCATCTCCATCGTGAACTACAAGGACATCACCGACCGCTTCCGGCTGGATCCGGTGCTGAGCGACGAATGGAGCTTCAACTCCCAGCCCGGCTATCTCAGCGGGATCGAGGTTGCTGCCCACAGCACCCGGGTTATCCGGTTCTTCGTCTATCCCAATATCGTCACCCCGGGCCAGCACGCCGTCAAGCTGCAGATCAGCTCCGAGCAGACCAAGACCGCTGTCGTGCTGTATCCGGTGGTCAACCTCCGATCAGAGCTTCTGGAGCAGCGCTTCGACAAGCCGAACATCGACGGGGTGATCAAGGTATCGAACAATGACCGGGTGGATCCCCGGGATGTCGCCAGCCTGCTCATCAGCCTCAAGAACAAGAACCTGCTGCATCTCACTGACCTGACCCTGCGCGTGGAGAGCGGGCAGGGCCTGGTGAGCATCCTCCAGAAGGGCATCGAGCTTGCCCCGCTGGAGCAGAAGGAATTCATCTTTCCCCTGGATCTGGATGCCCACACCCTGCCGATGGCTGACCAGCTGACCGTCTCCTGGGACGTGTCCAACAAGAGCTTCGGGCCGTTCACGCATGACTATGAGGTCGTCGGCTACCGGCTTCCGCTGGAGAGGACAGAGCGCCTGGAGAGCGGGTTCCTGAAGAAGGAATACGTCGTCGAGCTGCGTAATGTGGGGACCCTGGAGAGCAGCGAGGAAGCCAGCGTGCCCAGCGCCACAGCGAACCGCGCGTTCACCACCACAGATCCTGACGCGACATTCACCCAGGAGGACGGCGCCGCCTCCTACCTGTTCAGCGTCACGCTGCAGCCCGGCGAGGTGCGCCGGCTCTCAGTCAAGACCAGCTACCGGATGTCCGCATTCATCATCATCGTCATCATCGTCGGGACCGCACTCTACTACCTGTACCGGAGCCCGATCGTGATCAGCAAGCGGGAATCCATCATGAAGCTCAGCGAGGGCGGATTGAGCGAGCTGAAGATCATCCTGTACGTCAAGAACCGGGGGAGAAGCCATGTGGAGCACCTGGAAGTAGCTGACATCATCCCGCACATCGCGGAAATCGGGGAGGCAATCACCATCGGCACCATCAAGCCGAGCAGCGTCACCAAAAGCAAGAAGCAGGGCACCATCGTCCGGTGGACCATCTCGCCCCTGGAGCGCTTTGAGGAGCGGATCATCACCTATAACCTCAAGTCCAAGCTCAGCATCCTCGGCGGCCTGATGCTGCCGTCTGCACGGGCAAGCTTCATCGACGCCCAGGGGAAGAAGCATGTGGCGCGGTCAGCTCCGCTGCGGCTGAGCATCGGCTGAACTCTGAAGGAAGATTTATAAACGCCCACCCATCCCGACTCTCCTCTCCCCGCCTAGCTCAACGGTAGAGCGTTCGGCTGTAGAAGCGCTGTGCGACGTGGAACTTTTTCCGAGGATGACCAACAGCCAGCCGTTACCGAAAGGTTGCTGGTTCAAATCCGGCGGCGGGGACTCCGGGGCCGTGGGCATCCATGGCCCCTTTTACCTTATCCGCACTTTTCCCTTCTCCCTTACCACCAGCCCGTCCTTCACCAGGCTGTCGGCGATCTTCTCCACGAATCCCCGTTCCTTCCCGAAGCGCCCTGCCAGGGCTGCGATGGACGCAGACTTCTGCGCGGTGAGCAGCCTGATGATCTGCCCGCGGTAATACCTGCCGGACCCGGCGAACCTCGACTGGGTGGTGAGCGGCCTGATCCTGGTCTTCCGGGCGGTGAGGATTATGGCACCGTAATCCATCAGGGCATTGTGCCAGAGCCTGGACTTCCCCTTCGGCACCAGTTTCCTGGCGACGGCGAACAGCTCGTCCTGGGATGACTGCTCTGTCGCCAGCCCCTCATGGATGAGTATCCGCCGGATATTGGTGTCTATGGTGGCGACGTCCTGGTTGTAGGCGAATATCAGCACCGCATGGGCGATGTAGGGGCCGATCCCGGGCAGCTGCATCAGGGAAGCAGCATCTTCCGGCACCTTGCCCTGGTGCCGCTCCGCAATCTGCTGCGCGGCTTTCTGGAGGAGGAGCGCGCGCCGGTTGTAGCCGAGGCCTGACCAGAGCCGGAGGAGCTGCAGCTTGTCTGCCGCCGCCAATGCCTGCACCGTGGGAAAGGCGCGGAGAAACTCCCGGTATTTCGGGACGACGCGCTCCACCTGCGTCTGCTGGAGCATGACCTCGGAGAGCAGGATGCGGTAGGGGTCAGCGGTCTCCCTCCAGGGGAGCTTCCGCTGGTTCTTTTCGTACCATGCCAGGATCCTCCGCCGGAACGCCGCCATCGTGCTCTGCCGGTCCTATCCTTTCTTATTTATACCCTTCGGTGCCCC
>DATDVW010000092.1:0-30101 GCA_035289865.1 Candidatus Nanoarchaeia archaeon | reverse complement strand
AGACGATAGGAGAAGGTTGCAGGTATCTAAGATTAATTGCCCTAAAGGGCACTTTCTGGCTAAAGCAGAAAGCAAAAGATATTGTAGAATTCAGAAAAATATTGAATCAGTTGGTTTTTGTTAAAAACGCAAAAGTTTAGTAACCTATACCTTTATATACTTGTTTTTCTCCCAGCAGTACAGGGGTGGTTGAGATGAATATCGCTGAAGAGACATTCAAGCGCGTGGAGACGAAGGACAGCATCCGGAAGCGCGTGATGGCGTTTGCCGACATCGAGGATGAGCAGATGGCCAATGAGATCGCCCGCAGATGGGCGAGATTGTAAGTGGATGAAACTGCTCACCGAGCGCCTAGTGCTGCGCAGCCTGCAGCCGCGTGATGCGGGGAGCCTGGCAGCGCAGGCGAATAACCTGAATGTTTCGCGGTATCTCCTTCTAGTGAAATATCCCTACAACCTCCGTGATGCCCGGACGTTCATCGCCAGCTGCAGGAAAAAGGCGCAGAAGCGCGCCGGGGAGGAGTATAATTTCGGCATCCAGCAGAAAGGGAAGCCCGGCATCATCGGCATGATCAGCCTGAGCAAGATTGACCGCTCCCAGGGCACCGCAGAGATCGGTTATTGGCTGGGAGAGCTATTCTGGCGGCAGGGAATCATGTCCGAGGCCCTGAAGAGTATCCTGGACTTTGCATTTCTCACCAAAAAGCTGCGGCGGATCGATATTGCCGCGTTTGTGGAGAATGCCGCGTCAAACGCATTGATCAGGAAGATGGGATTCCGTTACGAGGGCCTGCGGAAAGAGAAGGCGCGCGCGAAGTCAACAGGAAAGGTGCATGACGAGTACGTGTACGGGATGCTGAAAAGGGAATGGATGAAGAAGCGGTCAAGGGTATAATCAAAAGTGTAAAATGTGGATAGTCGAGGATATAAAACATTTTATAATGGCAGGCAATTATTGGGCAGATGGCACAGGCAGCAGCAGATCCGGCGCAAGAGAGCCCAAAAGCCGGGATCTACATCGACATTCCGCTCGGCCCGCGCAGAGATGCCGTAGTGACTGAGAAAGGGTTCCAGATTCGGAGTCCGCACACCTTTTTTCTCTATGCGGGAGAGGGGAACGACCCCATGGCGCTACAACGTACTTTTGATATCACCTTCCCATCTCTTTTTAGAGTAAGTTATACGCGCCCATCACCCAACTCCCGGCTCTGGATTGCAGGAGTTCCGTATTCAGTGAATATTCTCACTGATTATCACGGGCCGAGCTCGCAGGGGATGGTGGCCAAGGAAATCGAGGAATGGTATACCTCACCTCAGGTGGCGAAGGGTTTTTATTTTGGTGTGCATAATCAGGACCGGGCGCCGCTCAGTGAGATAATCATGCGGTATTTGCACAGGCGAATGGATGGGGCAGAGAGGGAAATGTGGGTGCGGCCGGTGACTGATCCCGCCACCCATGAATCTGCCGGGCAGGCGCTCGCGAAGGCGAGGTGCGAACTGGAGATTGACCGGGTATTTCTGATGTATCAAACGGCACTCAGCCGGTTCTGCAACCGATCTCCTTCTGCCCAGGGAACGCTTGAAAATTACCTGTCATTCAGCTGGTAGCCTTCTGGAGGATGGAGGATACCGAGTGATGCCGGATAATGTTCAGTGAAGTAAGTGATGGTCTTCTTTGCGCCGCCCCTGGCGCTGTGTCAAAAACTGAGGTTTTTGAGCATACTCGGAAATGCCTTACATTTCCGATATGACGGCTTCGCTGCGCTCGGCCTGCTCAGGGAAACTCTTCGCCGCAGGCCGCGGCGGCGTGCGGAAAGGCAAAGATAACAACAGGAAAATCTCGCCATTAACGATACCTTTAAAAACATCCCTCTTCTCCGCCCTGCCATGGTAAAGATACGGAAAGGGACCGCATACCGGAGGCTGGAGCGACCCTACACGAGAAAGTCAAAATACAGGCGCTACCAGTTTGTCCGAGCGAACCCGACGATGATCATTGCCCGCTTTGAGAGCGGCGAGGCCCAGAAGAAGTATGAATATTCCTATACGCTGGCGACAAAGGTCTCCCTGCAGATCAGGCAGAATGCGATCGAGGCAGCCCGGCAGAGCTCGGTGCGGGTGCTGGAAAAGAAGCTCGGCAAGACCGGGTATCATTTCCGCGTCCGGATCTATCCGCATCACGTCCTGCGGGAAAACCCATTGGCATCCGGCGCAGGCGCAGACCGCATGTCCACCGGCATGCAGAAGTCGTTCGGCAAGTCCATCGGGCTGGCAGCAAGGGTCTATGCAGGCCAGACCCTCATCGAGATCCAGACGAGCAAAGAGAACCGGGATATTGCCCGGATCGCGTTGGAGCGCGCCCTGCACAAGTTCCCCTGCTCATGCACTATTCAGGAGGTCAAGCTGAACTAACATGCCGGACATCAAAGTAGTGATCGGTGCGCCGGACGGCAAGAGTTACCAGAAAGTCGTCCCCGAGCAGGCTGCCAAGAAGCTGATGGGCATGAAGATCGGCGATATCGTCAAGGGCGAGATCATGGATATGGCAGGATACGAGTTCCAGGTCACCGGCGGCTCTGATTCCGCGGGGTTCCCCATGCGCCGGGATGTTGCCGGGGTCGGCAGGAAAAAGATACTCGCCATCAGGGGCGTGGGATTGCGGAGCCTCGGCAAGGGGATCAAGCAGCGCAAGACCGTGAGCGGCAACACCATCAGCAGCAGGACCAACCAGGTGAACCTCAAGATGATCAAGGAAGGGAAGGAGAAGCTCAGCCCGCCGGAGCAGAAGGCGGAAGGGGATGCCCAGTAATGCCTCGCAAGAAAGAATTTTCCGTCCAGCCTGAGATGAACATCGGGCTGATTGGCCATGTTGACCATGGGAAGACGACATTGACCGAGCGGCTGTCCGGCAAGTGGACAGACACGCATTCTGAAGAGCTCAAGCGCGGCATCACCATCAGGCTCGGCTATGCGGACACCAGCTTCTGGAGGCTCAAGAGCGGGAAGCTGGTCGCGGCCAACAGCCAGCCGGAAGAGGGCGCAGAGCTTCTCCGCAGGGTGAGCTTTGTGGATGCGCCCGGCCACGAGTCGCTGATGGCCACCATGCTCTCCGGCGCAACGATCATGGATGCCGCCCTCCTCCTCATCGCGGCCAGCGAGAAATGCCCGCAGCCGCAGACCCGGGAGCATGTCATGGCGCTCGAGATCATGGGGGTGAAGCATATCGTGGTGGTCCAGAACAAGATCGATGCGGTCAGCAGGGATGCCGCGCTGAAGAGCCACCAGGAGATCAGGGCATTCCTTGCCGGCACCATCTTCAGGGATGCGCCGGTCATCCCCATCAGCGCCCTGCACAATGTCAACATCGACATGCTGATCAGCGCCATGCTCCGACAGTTCCCGGTGCCGGAGCGCGAGGAAGAGTCCTCTCCCATCATGTTCGTCGCCCGCAGCTTTGACATCAACCGCCCGGGGACAGAGATCAGCGCGCTGAAGGGCGGCGTGCTCGGCGGCGCCATTGTCCGCGGCAGGCTGAAGGTCAGCGAGGAGATCGAGATCCGGCCCGGGCATGAGGTCGAGGAGAAGAACAAAAAAGTATGGAAGCCCCTGCGCACCAGGATAAGCAGCATCATGGCAGGGGGCTCTTCTGTCCAGGAGGCGGCACCGGGAGGCAGCATCGGCGTATTGACCATGCTCGATCCCTCGGTGGTGAAGTCAGACAAGCTCACCGGGAACATCGTGGGCATCCCGGGCAGATTGCCCCCGATCCTCCATGAGATGCATCTGGAGACGCATTTGCTGGAGAGGGTAGTGGGGAGCGAAGCGGATATCAAGGTCGATCCGATCAAGGCGAATGAGCCCCTGATGCTGAATGTCAATGCCGCTGCCACGGTCGGCATAGTGACCAAGATAAAGAAGGACAGCATCACCTGCACGCTGAAGCTGCCGGTCTGTGCGGAGAAGGGCAGCAGGGTGACCATCTCACGAAGAATAGGTAACCGGTTCCGGCTGATTGGATATGGAGTGCTGCAGTAGTTCAGCAGATGAGTTCTTCAATCGCCTTCACTGAAGCCCCTGCCATCACTCCGGCAACACCCCATTTGTAGACTGGGTTGTCCGCTGCCCAGTTGGCATAGGCCTCAGGGGCAACGAATCTGCTCACCACAGGCGTTCCCAGGGTCGCACCCAAACTGAATGTTATCACATCATCCAAAGATACCCCTGCCTGCTGAAATGTCAGGGGATAGACAGCATGCTTGCCCAGGGCTGCTGCAGCATAGCCCGCGACTATGCCCTCGACAAATGCAGTAGCCTGCCTCCTTCCCGGGGTTTGGTAGCATGCCTGCGGCAAGAGCCGGGCGGCTGCATGATACATCTCATTGCATGCCCATTTGAGGGGATGGGCAAGAAAAGATATCCGCCGTTTTTCCATATAACCTATCAACAGTTTACCATATTTAAGCCTTTCTGTTTAAATTCACTTAAAAGTAGTTATACAAATTCTTTCCATATAGAAATGCCTATTCTCTGTTACTATTTAGTTACTATAAAGATTAATATAATGCAACGATTCGGGAACACTACCCAGAGAACATGGCAAAGCGAAGGAAAAAGGCCATACGGCACCATAAAAAACCAAAGGCAAGGAAATCAGTACCCAAGCCCTACCCCAGGAAATTCTTGCGTAATGTTCCTCCGGAGCATTCGCTCTGGATCATCAACGGCACCATCGTGAAAAGCATGCGGGAGCTCCTCAAAGAGCTCAAGAGCATGAATGAGGAGGCCTTCCGCTATCATGTCAGCAGGAACGGCAATGAGTTCGCCCGGTGGATCCGGGAGGTGATCGGCGATATCACCCTTTCCCGGCAGCTGAAGCACGCCCGGACCCGGGAGCGGTGCGCCCGGATGGTCGCTGCCCGGATCAAGCAGTAAACCCATCACCGGGTGAAGCTGCCCTGTTTTTGTTCCTATCCCCGGGTAAAACACAAAATTTATAAAGAAGCGTATCCCAAAGAGTAACGCACATGGGACAAAAAAGAGGTTCGCTGAGTCTTTCAGTCAATGCTATCGTCGTCCTGGTCCTGGCAGTGATTATCATGAGCTTTGCCATCACCTTCATCCAGAAGTATCTCCGCGAGGCAGAAGTGGGGATCTCCGGCCAGTTCCCGGAGCTGGAAGTGCCGGTCAGCGCGGAGAACCCGATCGGCATCGGGAACAATTTTCTGATCAAGCCCGGGGAGGAACGGCGGGTGACGGTAGGCGTGTATAATAATCAGAATAATGATGTTACGATAAGTAATTTCCAGATTGACTGTCCCAACTCTCCCGCTGCACCACAAATACAGCCCGGTTTCGAGACGGGTTCAGTAAGTAGGAATGAAGTCGGAAAATTTAAGATGGTGATTAAAGGCCTGAACGGCATGCAGAATAATGCAATCTGCAAGATATCAGCTGGGACAATTCAACAATCCTTTTTCCTCGTCACCTCATAACATGGCAAAAAAACGGTTGAGCAGGCAGCAGGAATTCGAGATCATGAAGATGGTATTAGACAAGTTCCTCTGGCTCGGCACCGTCATCCTCGGCATCGGCATGTACAAGGTGATTGTCAATGACGTGGAGAACAGCCTGGGCATGTTCATCGCCGGGGTTGTCGTGCTCATCATCTTCGTCATCCTGCTGGTGCGGGAATACGAGATCACGCGGTAATTTTTTAAGCCCAAATCCATTTTCTTGAGCATGCGCATCATTTTATTCCTTATGTGTGCGGTGCTGAGTGTGCCCTTCGCACTAGCCCTCCCTCTGCCGCCTGCAGAGTATTGGGAAGCGGTGTATGTCGCGGGCAGCCCGGCGCCGGACGGCATGCTGGTCCAGGCAGTGGTTAATGGCCAGGCGCTCGGCAGCACCTACACCACCGGCGGCTATTACAAGCTCCAGGTGCCCGCGGACGACCTGGAGACCGCAGCAGATGAGGGTGCGGTTGCCGGTGACGATGTTCTCCTCATGCTCGACAGCCGGCAGGTCAAGGTGTTCAGCTGGGCATCCGGGGTGCACCGTGAGGCAATCGGCGCGGCAAGCGGAAGCCAGCAGCCTGCAGGCAGCGTGTCCGGCAGCAGCGCATCAGGCAGCCGAAGCTCAGGCAGTTCCTCATCGCGCAGCTCACGCTCTCCCATAGTGGACCGGGAGGCAGCCATAGTGGTCGGGCAGTCCGCGCAGAGTGCATCCATGCCGCCCAGGGAGCAGGAACGGATAGCAGTGCAGCTGCCCCCCCAGGTACAGCAGGCAGAAGGCCCCAGCCTCCTGACAATCATCGCCGTGGCAAACGGCATACTGATCGGCCTCATCGCCGCAGTAGCAGTGCTGTACCTCGCGGTCACGAGAAGATGAAACGAGAAAATGACCAGCATGTTTATATAGGCAAACATATTTTTCAGCAGAAGAGTAAAATACTGAGGTGATGGGGGAGGGATCATATCGGGAACCTGAGGCAGCTCCGGCATCGGCAGCCTGTCCTGAGGGGTATCGCTCTCCTGTTGGTTTTTCTGGTTCTGGCTATCCCCTTTGCTGCTGCGGAAGAGCAGGCTGCTCTCAACGCTGAAGCGCTCATCCAGCCGCTCGCCTATGATAACGCAGGCAACCTCATCCAGGGGTTCAGCAAATACTTCATCTATGACCAATTCAACCAGCTGGCGCAGATCAGGGAGAATTCCGTGCAGGGCAGGATACTCGAGCAGTATACGTATGACCATGCGGGAAACAGGATAAAGAAAGTGGAGTATGATGCCGCTGGCCAGGCAGTCACTGCTTATTATCCCAGCGGGAATTTCGTGCAGGAGCTCAGCCCTGCAGGGACAAAGAGTACAGTGTACTATTATGATGATGCAGGCACCCTCCTTGCCTGGAAGGACAGCAGCGGCACCTATTTCTCGCATCCGGACCACCTGGGAAGCACATCTGTGGTGACTGACGCTGCCGGGCAGAAGGTGAGCGAAACCTCCTACCAGCCATTCGGCGCAGTATTCTCCGGCGGGAATGATCGGTTCCTGTTCACCGGGAAAGAGCTGGATGCCAGCGGGCTGTACTATTACGGCGCCCGGTACTATAACCCGTATATTGCGCATTTTACGCAGGCGGATACGGTGCTGCAGGACATCTATGACCCGCAGCTGCTGAACAGGTACAGCTATGTACGAAACAACCCATATAAGTACGTGGATCCCACAGGTAATTATATCTCTCCGTTGGACCTTCTTGATTATGCGAGCACAATTGATTCTGTCATAAATATGGTCAAAAACCCCAGTTGGGAAAATGCCGGATGGTTGGCTGCAGATATCGTTTCTTCTGCAGTCCCCTTTCTTGGAGGTTTTACAACCGCCGGTAAGGGGATTAAGTATGGCTCAAAAGCAGCTCGGGCTGCTGATAAAGTTGGGGATGCTGGGCGAATAGCGGATAAAGCCAGCGATGCCGCACGTATTATAAACAAAGCCGGTGATGGTGCGCGGGCTGCTGACCGGACTAAGGATTTAGTAAAATCAGCAGATAAACTAAAAAAAGGGGAACAACTGATAGAACAGTTCGCAAAGAACCCTGGATTCAGGGATAAAGTGAAGCGGTTAAAAGAAGGCCCAAGTAGAACCGACGTTGTAGCGGGTTCATATGACGAAGCGCACGCACTATTAGCCAGCGCATTTCCAGATATTAGGAAAGTTTCTGGAGCCGGGCCTAATATCAAACCGGCTTCTATGGGTGATAGTATGCTACCGGGCACTTATAAAACTGATTTCCTTAAAGATCCGTCTACAGGGCGTATTTACGGGGAAGGAATTGGTGGCAAGCATGCATACAAACCCCATATAAATATCCTAACCTCGAAAGGAAAGAGGATAAATATTATAATTGATGATATGGCAAAATGAAAAAATACACACTAAACCGATTAAAAGGGAGATTAAGCAATAGGAAAAATGTTCTTATGAGGCTTCAGACTAAAGAGTCAGAAGTTCCTTTCAATCTCGATATTAGTATTTGGAGGTTAGATGTTGTACCAGAATTAAAAGAGGAGTATAATAAGGAGACATATGTTGTGTTAATTGAGAAATATGACTCTAGGTATACACCAGAAGGTAATTGTCTAATTGAGAAAAGATTAGAATTCCATAAAATTGAGGACATCATATTGTACCTCGATGAGGAAGGGATATTAAAAAAAGAGGAATGGGTTGAAGATTAATGAACAAGAACGTAAAGCAGATGGCATCAGAGAAGAAATTCAAGATAGAGTTGGACCATGCCTAACCACAAGCCCATCGCACTGCTGATGATCCTGCTAGTATTGTTCCCGTCAGCATTCGCCCGCATCCCGGAAGATTCCATCACCCAGCCGGATGCCGGCGCCCAGGACCCGGTAGATGACGATCTTCCAGAGCCGTACGATCCCGATGATGAGACCTCCTACCAGTTTCCCGTGATGGATGATGCGGGATCTGCACAGAAGCAAGCTGTTCTTCCAACGACACCTCCCTTAAGCTTTGCAAACCCCATTGCCGTGGACACGGGAAAGCTGAGCGTGGAGCGCGGGCAGTTCACCCCCCAGCTCTTCAGCGGCGCAGCGACCTTCTCATATCCGATTGAGCTGCCTCCGGGCATCAATGGATTAGCGCCGTCGCTTTCCATAAGCTACAATCACCACCAAACCACGCGGGCAGGAGTCCTCGGGCACGGCTGGGACATCAGTACGGATGTGATAACCAGGGATACCAAAGGCACCAGGAGCGACACCAGCGATGATGAGTTCTATCTCACGCTGAACGGCGCAACCATGAAGCTGGTGCTGGGACAGGATGGTTATTACCATACGGAACAGGAGACGTTCATCCGTATAATCAAAAATACGCATTCTGATTCCTGGTCCGTGACGGTGCAGGATGGGACAAGGTATCTGTATGACACAGCATGGAAGTCTACCCAGGAGCCGTATGCAAGTTTCTGGTATTTATCAGAGACACGAAGCCCGCACCACAATGTGATTTATTACGAGCATAGTTTGGCATATGGCCTATATGACCAGACAGATGTTGGAGTGTACCTGAGAGCGATAAAGTATAATAATCTTGCAACAGAAGTCGAGATGGAATACACCTTCGGGGAGCACGTCGCGTTTGACGGCTACCGCTCAGGCACCTACCAGCTGACCACTGCGCTGCTCCGCTCGATAACCGTGCGGCATGATGGGAATGTCCTGAGGAAATACCATTTTGCGTACGATAACCTGATCTCAGGCAAATTTCTTAACAGCATTCAGGAGGAGGGAAAAGACGGCCAGAAGCTGCCTCCCGTTCAATTCACCTATAATAGGGGGAATAACGGCTGGGAGCCAGCGGACATCCCATTGCCTCCGGGCATCGCATTTGGCACCACAGTTGATGAAGGCGTGAGGCTCGTTGATGTGAGCGGTGACGGCAAAACAGATATCGTCAGGTCCAAGGGCAATGCGCAGATGGAATATTGGGAGAACACCAAAGACGGATGGGTGGCAAAGCCGTCTATACAGACGCCGTTTTCCAGCGGCATCATCGATGCGCTCGGCAATGACCAGGGTGTGCGCTTTACAGACATCAACCAGGATGCGCGGCCGGATATGCTCCAGCTCCTGGCAAGCGGCATTGTTGCGCGGAATGTGCTGGAGAACACGGGAAACGGCTGGCGGTGGGGGCCGCAGCCGCCGCTCCCCGACGAGATCAGGTTCATCGAGCAGAAGAGCGAGAGCTTCAGCTGCACCCCTGCAGAATGCCCGGCAGGCACATTGGATGAGGGAATGACGTGCGATAGCGTCATCTGCACCCGGCAGTGCAGCGTGAAGGTCTGCGGGGAGTCAGGGACTGAGGTGCACCGGGAATCCAGGATAATCTACTGGGATGATGATGAAGATTATGAAGAGGATGATTACAGCTGGGAATATCTCCCCCGGACGGACAGCTGCTTCCGCTTTGAGTACACCGGAAGCGATGCGCGGGATTCCGGCGACCGCTCAGAATGCTACGATTTATACAGCGATAATGTATACCGGGACAGCTACAGCAGGGATTGCGACGGCCATGATATCGACGCGTATGGGGCAATCGGGTTCATCAGCGTAAAAAAGAGGGAAAGCTGGCTCAAGACCATCCCGCCGGGGGAAAGGTCAGGGTTTACTTACAGCCAGGATAGTGATGCGTGGAGCAACCGGTTTATCGCAGCGTACGAGAGAGACAGCGCACCGGACAGCTCCGGGAATGACAAAGGCGATTTCTATGGGTTTTCCGATGTGATATGCAAGGAAGGAGGGACGTATGCGGTGTATTGTGCCCCGAGCGCATCATCCTGTACTGCCTGGGGAAAGAATAACTGCGGCTACGGCTGCATCGGGGACCAGACCGGCCCGTTTGTCACTATGGGAATCTACCGGGAGGGCACGAGAGATATCCGGGACGCGTTTGATGACCGGGAGCCGGAGTGCAGCGCAGTCATTGATGATAATCAGTATAACCGGGGCAACGATGTTTTCGTCGTCACTGAATATCCGGTCATCGCAACGCAATACAGCAACCAGATATGCGCGAAAGGGGTGGTCCAGGAGCACCGTGATGGCGGCATCCTGTTTGTTGATGTGGACGGTGACGGCAGCACGGATATCGTGAAAGGAAGCTCGGTCTCGCAGAAGACCTGGATCCGGAAAGGGCAGCAATACATTGAGGACAGCGCCTGGAGCATCCCGCCTGAAGCAGTATGGGTATCCGCAGAGGGCAAGGATCTGGGGGTGAGGATTGCAGACATGAACGGCGACGGGCTTCCTGACCTGGTGAAGGCGTACGAGGGAAGCCGGGCGATATGGATAAACACGGGAAAGGGATGGACGCGCGCGGCAGCAGGGAGCATGAGCATTCCGGACACCATTCCGGTGGATTTCATCCAGAACGGAAGGAGCAACGGCGTCCAGATCATTGATGTGAACAATGACGGGATGGCGGATGTGCTCAGTGCAGACAGCCTGGGGAATGCAATGGCATGGATACGGAATATCGGCCCCTCACCGTGGCTGCCCCAGGACTCGCCATTGAGCTCTTGGAAGCTGCCGCAGGGGATATCGTTCGCGGATTACAGCGCAACACTTGCAGACATCAACGGGGACGGGATGCCAGATATCATCTCCGCCCCATCGGCATCATCACGCCAGGTGTATCTTAATCGGGCGAACAGCCCATTGCTGCTCTCGTTCATCAAGCACCAGTACGGCGGCGGAACGCAGATACAGTACAAGAACATGGCAAGTTTTGACCATACCGGCGGCGATGGGATCAGCGATCTGCCTTTCGCAGGATGGGTAGTGTCTTATATCCGCACCGAGAACGAGATGCCCTCCTTTGCAGAGAATCGCCAGACGACCATCGAGACGCGGACATTTGATTATGCCAACGGGCTGTACAATGCGGAGGAGAAAGAATTCCTGGGATTCGGGAGGGTTGAAGAGATGGCATACGATGCCGCTGTCCGCAACGGCAGGAAGGTGACGCATTATTTCCATCAGTCATTGGACAGGAAAGGAAGGGAATACCAGACGGACGTCATAGACACTGCCCAGCCGCAGCGTCCGCTCGCCAAGACAGAGTACACCTGGCAGTCAGAGGATAAGGGAGGCTATTATATTGTTTCGCTGAAGGACGTGACCGAACGCGTCTACAACCAGCAGTCCGCATACGTGACGACAAGGGCGTCATACCAGTATGACCAGTATGGGAATGTGGCGAAGATATCTTATGACGGCACCAGCGCGGCAACAGGCGATGAGCGGTATGTTTCCATAAGTTATGCATACAACACCAACGCCTGGATAGTGGATAAGCCATATCGGATAATCAGCTATGCCGCTGACGGGAGCACCATGGTGCAAAGCACAATATTTGCGTATGACGGCCGGCTGCCCAACGACCCGCCGATAAAAGGGGACGTCACCAAGGAGGATCATACCCAACTCCCCGGCACAAACGCAGTATTCTATTACGCTTATGATCAGTTCGGGAATGTGGTGGCCATGACCAACCCGAACGGCCAGATCACCAGATACCAGTATGACGCCACAAGCCGTTTCCCCATCCAGGTGACGAATGCTAAGGGACAAGTCTACCGCTACGAGTATGATGTGTCAGGGAACCTTCTCGGAGAGACTGACCCCAACGGGTTTCAGAACAGGTATTCCTATGACGGGTTTGGCAGGATAGCTGCAGAGATCCGCCCAGGAGATACCGCCCAGTACCCGACGGCCGCATACAGCTACAGCATTGACGGGACTCCACCAGAACAGATAACAGTCAGGCAGCGGGAGCGCAGCGGGGCAGATGTCGTGTATGAGACGCACTATTTCTATGATGGATACGGCAGGATGATGCAGGTGAAGTCCGAAGGCCCGCAATGGATAACGCAGGATGTCCATTATGATGAGTTCGGCAGGACTGCAAGACAGAGTGTGCCATATTTCATCGCAAGCCCGGAATATACCCAGCCGATGGCGGTATCCCGCACTGAGTTCGTCTATGATTATCTGGATCGGGTGGTTGAGGTAAAGAACCCGGATAACGGCAAGAGCACCATCCGATACGACCTGCTGACCACGGCAGTAGTGGACGAGAACGGCCATCGCAGGGAGTATACGAGCGACGCCTATGGCAACATCGTTGCAGTGAAGGAGTTCAACGGCAATACGCCGTACAATACGTATTACCTCTATGATGCCCTGGACAATCTGCTCAGCATCCAGGACAACCAGAACAACAGGATACGCTATTCTTATGCCATGCTCGGGCAGCGGATACGCATGGAGGACCCAGACCTGGGAACCTGGACGTATGAGTATGACCAAAACGGCAACATCATGAAGCAGACGGATGCGAACGGGAATGTCGTGCAGTTCACCTACGATGCCCTGGATCGGCTGACTTCAAAAGGTAACATAAGGTATTATTATGACGAGCGTGTCCAGGGCACGCTCTCCCGGGTGGAGACCCCGGATGTGCAAACCCAGTATGAGTATGATAATAGGCTGCGGAAGACGCAAGAAAAGACATCCATTGATGGAAAGACGTTTATCCATAGCTGGGCCTATGATGCCGCTGACCGGGTGATCAGGGAGATGCTGCCCAATGGTGAAGTCATCGCATATGATTATGACGTGCAGGGCAATGTTGCCTCTATCAGGTCATGCAACGCACTGGCAGATCCATCGGGATGCACGCTGCAGCAGGCCAGCAGGCTGGATGCGGTCGCCACCGTGGAGCACAACGAGGCAGGCTTGCCCGTCCGCCGTGCGTATGCGAACGGCCGGGTGACTGATCTGGTGTATGACCAGGCCTTCCGCCCCATCCGGATTATGGGCGCCGGCCTGCAGGATATGAATTACTTTTATGATAAGGTGGGGAATGTGCTCACCATATCCAACCTCATCAGCAGGAAGGATGAAAAGATGCAGTATGATCCCCTCGACCGGCTGGTCTCTGCATCGCGGACGGATGAATTCAGCATCCAGTACCAGTATGACAGCATCGGCAATATGCTCAGGATAACCGCAGGCACGCCGCAGGATATCGAGATCCAGTACAGCAGGGCGCATGCACCCAGCCGCGTCAGCTTCACGCAGATGGCAAACAGGCCGCCGATCCTTGATCCTATCGGAGATAAGTCCGTTGAAGAAGGAAAATTGCTGGAATTCACGGTCACCGGATCGGACCCGGAGAACGTGCCGCTGGTGTTCAGCGCAGTAAATCTGCCGCCAGGCGCGTCGTTCCAGGACCAGAAGTTCCTCTGGAGCCCGCAGCATCATCATATCGGGGAGTATAAGGTGAATTTTGCGGTGTACGACGGGGTGAATGCCATGAACACGGAGATTACCATACGGGTCACCCCTATCCCCGCTCGATTCACCGTCAGCCTGGGCAAAGGGTGGAATATCATGTCTTTCCCGCTCAGCACGCAGTCAAAGGCAGTGGAGCAGGCATTTGCGTCTGTCCAGGGAAAATTCAGTTATGTGGCGTTTTACGTAAGCGATGGCGCTGCAGGCTCCTGGCTCTACTACCAGCCCGGCCAGCGGAAGGATTTCAGCGAGGTGCAGCCAGGGGCGGCGTATTTCATCCTGATGAATGAGCCGAGCCAGCTGGCGGCCGAGGGCATACCGATATCCGCTCCCATAAGCATTTCCCTCAGGAAAGGGGCGAATGTGATAGGCAGCCCCTTCGCAGAGCCGAAGCCGATCACCGAGTTCTTCGGCCCGGCATGGTACAGCCTGGACTCCATCTTCTCCATGGAAGTGAGCAACGGCAACTACATCTGGAAATCCTATTACCAGCAGGCCCCGCCGTTCCTCAACGATTTCACCACCATCGACCCGGGCAAGGGGTATTGGGTGATGATGAACAAGGATGTGTCGCTGGAGATGAGCCAGGGAAATTCACGGCCCCCTGGAGTGTATTGATGGGAATGAGGAGTGAAAGCATGGGAATTGAGCAAAAGATCAGAAGGGTATGGAGGCAGATGCTGCTTACCGGCCTGATGGCGGTGGCAGGCCCGGCTGCTGCGCAGTCCCCTCCCTACGGCCCCTGGGGAACCATACGCCTCAGCGGATCATCGCTCCCCGACGCAACGCAGATAACCGTCCCTCTCAGGAAGCAGGGGGCAGATACCTCGTTCGTGTTCTACACAGAAAGCGAATGGTATAAGCTGACCATCCCGTACGGCCTTTCCGGAGCGGGCGGCAGCCGGGGATTTTCCCCGGGTGACTCGGTATTCCTTCGGATGGAATCCGGCGGAAAGCGCTACAAAAGGTTTATCGGGCTCTGGCAGGGAGGCCAGGCGCCGCGCATCGACATCAATTTTGGGGGCCAGGATATCGTGACCGGTATCGGTGACTTGGTCCAGCAGGCAGGGCCGGAAGGATATGCCCTTGTCCAGAACTGTCCCAACCCGTTCAATGCCATGACGCAGATCAGGTACACCCTGCCGCAAAGGGATGATGTCCGCATCACGATCTATGATATACGGGGCAGGAAAGTAAAAACCCTGGCAGAACGTACCCTGCCTGCCGGAGAGTACCTGTTGACCTGGGATGGCACCAATGCTGCCGGGCAGCAGGTGGCATCAGGAGCGTACCTGTATCAGATACGCACCAAACGATACGCAGAAAGCAAAAAGATGCTGCTGCTACGCTAATCCGCGCGCGAGTTCCCGGAGTATTCTTTCCGGCTTTTGTGCAGTCACTACAGCAGAGGCCAGCAGGATCCCCGCTGCGCCGAGCCCTCTCCCCACCGCAACATCCTTTGTAGTATGGATGCCCGCGCCGATCAGCACCGGGATCCGCGCTGCCGCATGCACCTGCCGGATGCTCTCCGTGATCAGCCCGGGCCGGGCTGAGGAGACAGAAACATTCCCGCCGATCAGCTCCGGCGGCTCCACCGCGATGGCATGAGGAGAGAAATGCGCGATATAGCCGGCGATCTCCGCGGTCGGCGCGCACGCGATGATGCAGAGTTTTCGCTTATTGGCCCTGATGATCTCCCCGATCAGGTCCAGGGGCAGATGCCGCTCGGAGTGGTTGAGCAGCGTCCCTGCTGCGCCAGCCTCCCGCACCGCTTCAGCAAGGATGTGCCCCGTATTGCTGCCGTAGGAGATGTTGTCGATATGCTGGCAGAAGACCGGGATGGAGACAGCTTTCGCAACCCGGGAGATGTCGCTCGCCTGCACCGCCACCGCGATAGTTGTCTTCGTCTGCCGCGCCACCCGCTCGCAGGCTTTCGCCAGCCGGACAGCTGCTTTTCCGGTTCCCTGGCGGTAGGTCTTGAAGTTGACGATGAGGGAAGGGATGCGCATAGTGATTTTTCAGGAATCGTCCTTTAAATAGTTTGCTGCCAGGATAGGGTTGGTGCGAAAATCAGTGCGTATGCGTGTTTGCCCATCGGTAGACATCGGAAATCGCGACTCACACCCCCCTTGCTTAAGCTGGGAACAAGAGGGCGATTTCCGAGTGTGCTCAAGAACACCCGCCATAAAGGACGGGTGTTCTTGACAGCTCCGCAGGATATGCTCTCCGACCTGAGCGAAACGAAGTGGAGAGGCATACTCAGGCTACGCATACGCACGAATAATAGTTTCGCACCAACCCGCCCGGTTATTGGTCGTATATGCGCGGCCGCTTATCAATGTCTGCGATAAGTACCTCTTTCTTATCCCACATAACCTCATAAAGAACACGGTAATCGCCAACCCGGATCCGAAACGTCCTCTCTTCGCCAACAACTCGCACCGCATTGTGGGGAACAGGATCGGATTGGAGTAGGTATATCTTGTTCAGTACTCTTTCCTGCAGGCGCGTATCGCATTTGGTCAGGAACTTCCCTGATTTTCTGGAGAAGGTGAGAGTAAACATCTATATGCCTAACTCTTTTTTTAGGGTGGAAAGAGGTATGGTCGTCCCTTTTCGGTATTCCTCACGAGCTTCCGCCAGCGCCGCTCGATCGTCCAGGGTAAGGACGCTATCAATATGTATCATATGCTCTTTGATATAATCAAGTTCTGATTTGATAGCATCAAGCCTGTCCACAATTTGTTTCATCTCGGTAGGTGCCATAACAATACCCAATATTCATCATCTTATATAGCTTTCGGAACAACAGGCTCCATACGCGTCGGCGTTCGCCGCTCCGTCCGCTTGATCAGGTACCGCGGCGCCTGCTCATCGAAATCCACGAAATCGTCTGCCGCTTCCTTGAGCTTGCCCGCAGCGGACTTGCCGAACGCCAGGACCTCCACCCTGCACCCCAGCGCGCGCTGCAGGTGCTGCACCAGCGGCACATAATCGCCGTCGCCGCTCACCAGGCAGATCACGTCCAGCTTGTGCGCCAGCTCGATGGCGTCCATTGCGATGCCGATGTCCCAGTCTCCCTTTTTCGCTCCCCCGATGAACACCTGCAGGTCCTTTGCCTTGACCTCGTAGCCGATGTGCTTCAGCGCCTCGAAGAATGTCTGCTCCTCGCCGATGTCCGCCTTGATCACATAGGCGATCGCCCGGATCAGCTTCCTGCCGACGACCGCTTCCTTGAGGATGTTCGCGAAGTTCACCTTGGCGTTGTAGATGTTCCGGGCAGAGTAGTACATGTTCTGCACATCCACAAAGACACCCACTCTCTGCTCCTTGTTCCCCCGGTTCATCGCATCACCGGCAGCTGCTCGCTGAACCCGCATTTCGCGCAGCGGATGCCTCCTGCGGAGAACTCCAGCGCCAGCGCCCTGCACTGCGGGCAGCGCTTCACCACAGAAGGGATAGGATCCCGTGCCATGGAAGATTTCTCCCTGCTATCCTTTATAAGGTTTGCGGATTTGGCCGGGCAGAATGACTATCATTTAGTGGAAACTTATTTAAATCGTGCTCAATTCCAAAAAAGGATGGGAAGACCAAGGGGTTCAGGAGACGCGCCTGATTTTGATAGACTGCGAGGTGAGGAAGGCAATCGTCGGATCGCTGAACTGCTGATGGATACTGAGGCAATGCAGGCCCAGATGTTCCCGTCCAATATTACTGAAGATATGCAGGGAGTAGCCCGGGTGGCGCGAAATCTTGTTGACCGCATCAACCAATACAGGCCTGCCATGGAACAGCAGATAGAACGCGCCAAGCGTATCATGAATCCATCCTATAACATCCCGTTTAGCGGGTTGGTGGATTACGGCGGTTTAGGCCCGATTCAGTTCATGCAAAAGATATCCGGGAACCTTTTCTCGTTCATCAACGGATCATATCGGGGCCTGTTCAATATTGCTGATATTTTTGATGTCATCGTGAGGCCGCGCATGGATGATGACAGCCGGTTGCGCACCTTAGGGGATGTCAAGCGATACGTTGAGGCGGTAATGGAGACGGTGAGCCGCGCGGAACACCAACTGACCGGACCCATCACGGTGTTCGAGAAATATGTTGGGGCGATATTTACCGAGGTAAAAAAACAGCATGCCTTGCTTAAACACAAATACCAGGGCATAGGCAACGAGGTGAGTATCCAGGATAATGATATTTTTGAGCAGATATTGAATGAAGTGCGGAAAAGGAATGAACCGCAACGCAATGGCCCATTGGCCGAGACGTATAATGATAATTGTTTTCTGACTGAACTCCTCTTAAATACTGCCGAGCAGCTGCCTCGCAGGTATGAGAAGACAGTCCCAACAAAGGGAGGGAAGCATAAGGTGCTCAAACAGGTCGACGAGATGGAGATTGAGCGCGCTGCAGACATCCTGGTCGGCATATCACACGATCCGTATATTGGTTTCCTCAAGGATCCGAATAGGTTTCTGGTTGCGGTCGCAGAGATGGTTACCGAATGCTATGACTACTACGCTTCACTGGAAGGGCTACTCAGGGATGTGGTGGATTCCATTCGGGATGTAAATCGCATAACCGCCTATATCCCGGACGGTCTCCACGACAAGCATATCGCAAACCCTGCTCCTGCGATAAGGCGTATGCTCCGCTATAATTTCCTATCCATCCGGCCGACAGCAGAGGAGACTGCGCCGCGGAACAAGGTCGAAAAAGATTATGTCCAGGCACGCCGAAGGATGATGCACCACCTCGACACCGCATTGGAGAGATTGTCGCTTATGCCTGATGAAAATGAGGGAAAATCGGCGTTTGCCGTGAAGGCTGTGCGTGAAGCAGTGGTGTTGAAAGCGGACATGGACGAGATAATGCAAAGCGAGCTGGACAGGGCCCTGCGCGCCAATATCCAGGAAGAGAATGAATTCTACCGGGGAAGGACAGGCCAAGTAGGCGCATTCTACGCGGAGCGCCAGCCCGCCCCGCAAATCAGGTATAGGGATGTGAGGGGTGCAAGCTTTGACCGGGCAAAAGAACATATTGAGGAAGTCGTTGGTATCGCTGCGTTCCCCAGGTTATTGCGCGCATCATCGCCGCGGGGAAAACTGAAGAGCAATATCTTGCTTATTGGGCCGTACGGCTGCGGGAAATCAGAGCTGGCGCGGGCTGTCGCCAGTGATAGACGGGTGATCGGCCTGTATACCAGCGTGTCTGATGTGCTGACTGCGTACATGCATGAGTCGGTGAAGAATGTCAAGCGTGTCTGGGAGGAGGCGATGCAACTCCGGAAGAACAGCCGCAATACCAAGCCCGTGGCATTGATCCAGGATGAGTTTGACGCATGGTTTAGCCAGGGAAACAGCAGGCTCGAAGGGGATAACAAGGATATGCAGCAGATTAGGACCACGATGCAGGAGGTCATGGATGGGGTGGTTGATTATGAAGGAGTGTTCATGATTGCATTGACCAACAGGCCGGGAGAGGTTCCCGATCCCATCCTGCGGCGCTTTAAGTATGTAGATGTGGTTGGGCAGCTTACGGACGCAGAAAGGCTGTCGCTGTTCAAGCATTTCCTGTATAGGGGGCTGCCAATATCGTCAGGCATACGCCAGGCCGATTACCAGAGATGGATGGGAAAGCTGCAGGATGCGCCAGGAGACGTGTTGGGAAAGATTGCCGATGAGGTGCACTTCAAGTTTATCATGGAATACCGGCGCGAGCGGCCAGGGGCAGTCCAGAAGATTGAACGGCAGCTCCTGAGAATGCAACAGGGTGAAGGGCTTTCTTCGGCAGAGTCAGCATATGTAAAACAGGCGCTGGGCAGCTATCGCCGGATCAATGCCGCAGACATTGATGCTGCAGTGGGTTATATGCTCATGCAGCCGGCAGTCCTGAAAGAGATCAGTGCGGCGCGGAAAGTGTATGCAGAGGCTGCCGATATCATGAGGGGGTTAACCCTGATTGATGACGGGAGAAGCATCGGATTTGGGGCGCGGGTTGGAAAAAAGAGTGAGATATGGACGCCAACATAATCAAATGAGGATAAGCTATATTTCTGGTGCCTTGCTGATTAACCAGTATATCGGGGCTGTCCGGCCACCGGTCGAATTTGTCCCGCAGGGGTGTGGATTATGTTCCCCTTATTTTCGGTAGGTTTATATAGATACAGAAGGAAATTATATGCGGTATGGGGGATACGTATAGAACCCGGTCGGTCTACGGTTATAGTTCTGAGATGATACTGTCGCAAGAAAGTCCTGAAGGTTGAAAGACATTCGGACGTAAGGCAGATAATCGGGAGGGGTAATGCGTCGCAGCATAGTAATCTGGGCAGTATTGATTTCCCTTATATACCATGCCCTGATACTGCCCATATTCTTATTGGATTCTCCCGACCCTATCCATCCGGAAGTACGGGCACTGATCCAGCAACATCCGCAAGAGAAGGTAACGGTGATTGTTGAGGCTGAAACACTTCCGGAACGGCCAGGTATCATCGTCAAATCTAAGGTGGGTGATTATATCACCATTGAGGTTGAAGCAGATAAAATCGAGGAATTTGTTGAGGAAGGGCAAGTAAGGAAGGTCTGGCCAAACCGGAAATATTCGATTCTGCTTGATGAGAGTGTGCCCATTATCCGGGCGCCGGTGATGTGGGGTGAGGGCAATTCCGGGGAAGGTGTTGCTATTGCAGTTCTGGATACCGGCATTGACGCAACCCATCCCATGCTGCAGGGCAAAGTCATTGCTGCACGGGATTTTACCAATACCCAGGTGCAGGATGTCCATGGGCATGGAACGCACGTTGCTGGCATAGCCGCCGGAAGGCAGGCAGACGGCTACACTGGGGTAGCGCCTGCCGCCTCGCTGATTAATGCAAAGGTGCTGGATGATAAGGGGGATGGATCTACCGCCACGATCATTAATGGAGTCCAGTGGGCTGTCCAACAGGGCGCAGACATCCTCCTCATGAGCTTTGGCGGCCCGTACGCAGAGCCGGACAGCGTCCTGAACAGTGTGATTGCCGATGCGATCGCTGCCGGCACGACCGTAGTCATCTCCGCAGGGAACTGCGGCCCAGGATGCCCATCCGAAAAGTGCAATGGGTACATAGGCATCACCACTCCTGGGGATGCAGTTGGTGCAATTACAGTGGGTGCGACTGATAAAAGCAAAGAATGGGCATGCTATTCCAGCGGCGGCGTGGTTGAGGGCAACATCAAGCCGGACATTGCTGCTCCAGGCACGGATATTGTTTCTGCAGTCCCAGGATCATACGCAGCAAAGTCAGGTACATCCATGGCAGCCCCGCACGTTGCAGGGGCGATTGCGTTAGTCCTGCAAGAGCACCCGGAGTACACTCCGGCGCAGGTGAAGCGCATGCTTGCCCTCACTGCAGAGGATCTCGGCGCCCCCGGGAAAGACCAAAGGTTCGGGTTCGGGTTTCTTGATGTTGCACAGCTCGCGGCATTTGACCCAGGAGAATTGTTCATCTTGAACTATACCGAAAGCCTGGAGATCGGCAGCAGGTTTTCCATAGATATTGCATACCATGGCTCCAGTAGTATAGCGCAGGCATCGCTCACCATCACCTCGCCTATTGGAGAAGTGGCCCAGCTCGGGCTGGAAAGGAGCGGTAATATCCTCTGGCAAAGCATCCTTCCGGAGACTCCAGGCAGCTATCAGTTTTCAGTATTTGTTGATGATTCCTATTTCCCGTACACCTATTCCGGCACGTTTTCCGTCGCTGCCCGGCAGAGTCTTGCCATGACGACCTTCCCCGGCAACCAGTCAGCGCTAACCCTCAATTTCAGCGAGCCAGGCGAGCAGACGGTGTACTTGACAATTCCAAGACGGATTGGCATACTGAATGCCACAATGCGCCTGGCCATCATGCAGTCATTGCCCAAGCAGCCTGCGTGCGGCGACAGCCTCTGCAGCAATGGCGAAGATGCTGTATCTTGCCTCCAGGATTGCTGTGCCGGCGCAGGCGATATCGATGAATCAGACGTTTGCTGCATGGGGCTGTATAAAGAGTCATACCAGCAGCCATGCCCAGAGGGCTTCCTTTGCCCCCAGGTTATATATTTCCAGTGCACAGAACAAAAGGAAGATAACGCCAGTTGCAGCGCAGATACTGAATGCATCAGCAATTTCTGCGTACATGATATCTGCCGACCAGATGAAACATTTTGCGGCGATGGATTCTGTGATGCTGGCGAAGCCTGCGCTGCCGATTGTGCTGAACTTCGTGTGTTCACAGAGGAATTCAACCGTGCAGATACAGGAAATTTAGGGGCCAGCTGGATCGAAGATGAGGATGCAGAGGATAAGATATTCCTGGCAAACAATGAGGCAGTGTATCAAAGCGTCAACACAGACTCCAAGCCAAAGAGCTATCTTATGGTCAATAAGAGGCTTACTGGAGATATCGTCTTTAAGGCAAAAACGCGCGGCACCGCATCATTGTTTCAGATGGATCTCAGGGACAATGATGATATGCCTTTGGGCGGCATTACCCTTCAGAAAAGAGATGGAGAATATGTTATCGCCCTCCCTGGCATCGCCCCATTTTTGGTTTATACGGGTATTGCGCCATCCGCTGCAATGGATGCGATAGAAGTCTCCTATAACCGGAACCAGTCATGCGGGCTGAAGATTAACGCAGCAACCGCTTGGTCAGGGAATTGCTTTATACCGATACCTAATGAGGTGGGCATCAAAAATGTGTATGTGTGGTATGGCTGGAACCGCGCCGGGGTGAACTACATCGATGATATTGAGATTTTCGGGAGCGAGATTCCACAGATATGCGGCAATGGTGTTTGCGATCCAGACGAGGACTATGGAAGCTGCCTGGCCGACTGCAAGAGGCCTGACGGCCTGGCATGCGCTGCGGCATCCGACTGCATCGGGGGATATTGCCTCCAGAACGTCTGCCGCAGCAGCCCTGCCTCCTGTGGCGACGGCTACTGCGATCCAGGGGAGGATACAGCGGGCTGCAACATCGACTGCAGCAAGCCGGACGGCGCAGCCTGCACCGCCAAGGCAGAGTGTGCAGGAGGATATTGTATCAGGGGCCAGTGCTCCGCTGTCGCAGAATGCCTGACCGGAGCTGACTGTACAAGGGCCGGCTGCTCAGGCACCATCTGCCAGCCCGCAGACGCAGAGCCAGTCATCACCACCTGCCAATATCTTGATGGATATGCCTGTTACCAGCAGACCGGCTGCGGCTGCATCAATAACGCGTGCGCGTGGGAGGAGACGCCTGCATTTGCCGAATGCATGGCGCAGTACCAATGAGAAAAGTTATCCCCCTGATTTTAGCATTGGTTTTTATGAGTCTCAGCTATGCGCAGGAGTTAAGTGTTGATCTTCCGGATAGTGCAGCTATTGAAGAGATTAAGTCCAAGAATACCAACCTCTCGGATATAGATATCCGGACTGACAACGAGTCCATTGATGTTCCTGAGTCAGCAGATAACGGCATCTCGGCGGAATTCTACGATTCCTGTAGTGATTCCTATACTGCGCAGCTGGGAACAAGATATAGCGCCATAATAGAGAGTAGCGGCGCTGTGGATTGGTTTAAACTGTATCTGCCGTCAGCAGGTAGGTTGTCCGTTCTCCTCGAGGTCCCTGCAGGGGTGGACTATGACTATGACATCTACTCAAGCTGCAGCACAAAAACGGGGTCCTGCTATTCCGGGGGTGATGGGGCCGATGAATATTGTTACAAGGATTTAGGTGCAGGTTGGGCATACATAAAGGTATATGGGTATCTTTCGAATGATTATAGCTCAAGCAGCTATTATATCAAAGGCACATTTGAACAGACCTGCGATTATTCTCCCGCATGTACTTATACTGACGACGATGACTGTTATGACCACAACACCCGTGAAGACTGGATTCGGGAGACAGCCTGTGATGGGGGGTGCACCGGATGGATTCCTAATGGTAATTATGAGTGCAATACTGGATATTATTGTTACGACCCCGGTGATGCGTATTGCGCTTCATGTTCGGCATCATGCGATGGTGTCTGCACATCCTCGAATTGCTATGGTTACGATCCTGACTGCACGAGTTCAGGCGGAACGGTAAGCTGTTGTTCCAATTCCCAATGCGGCTCCGGCCAGGCCTGCCAGAATAATGTTTGCGTCAATACCGACCCTTACAGCGGTGTTGATTTACTCAGGTACTGGATCTCCCCGAGCAACCCGGTGCTGGAAAGAGGGCAGTCGTTTACCCTGTACTATGAGATTGCCAACAGTAGAAGCGCAGTCAATATCGGATTAGGCGCATCGATACGGGACCAGAGTGGTGCGGTGTATGATGATGAGCCGCATGACCGGTTCGTTAGCGCTGCTTCTGGCACGTATACCTATTCAAGGATGTTTACTATCCCCACAAATGCGCCGTATGGGGCATATGATGTGATCTGGGGTGTCCATAAAGCGTCCGGCAATGAGTTTGTTGGGAGTATTGGCGATTTCCCGTACATGTATGATGTGGTCAGCGTTGTGCCGACAGATGTTGCTGGACAATGCGATAATGCATTAGATAAAACAAACGGAGAAGGATGTGATTGCTGGCAGGAATGCAGCGGAACCTACTGCTGGGGCTCATCTTCAAGCCTGACCTGCCATTCAGGCTGCGCTGCAGACGGCCAATACACCTACCAAGCATCGGAATGCTGCAGCAGTCAATGGGACTCGGCGACAGGAAAATGCTATTCATGCGGAGACGGCACCTGCAACGGCGTCGAAACAGCGGCAAGCTGCCCGGCTGACTGCAACCCCTACAGCGGCATTGACCTAATCGATTGGCGGCTCTCTCCGAGCAATCCCGTCCTCGAAAGAGGGCAGTCGTTCACCGTGGAGTACCGGGTTGCCAACAGCAAGAGCGCCGTCACCATCGGATTGGGCGCCTCGATCGTAGATCAGGACGGAGCGATCTATCATGATCAGCCGCATGATACCTTCACCGGAGCCTCGTTCGGCACCTACTGGTATCCGAGGACATTCACTATCCCGAACAATGCAGCTTATGGGAAATATGATATGATATGGGGCGTGCATAAAGCGTCAGGCAATACGTTTGCAGGAGAGATTGAATATGCCAACGCCAATGATATCATCACCGTTGTCCCGCGTGATGTGCCCGGTATATGCGACGACGCATTGAGCAAGGCTGACGGCGCATCCTGCGACTGGAGTACAAGCTGCAATGAGTGCCAGAACAGCTGCGCCGGAGGCACAGGCCAATGCTGGAATCCAGATAGCTGCAGCGAAAACCAGTGCATCCACTGGTGGCTGGGCCATTGCGACAATGCAGGCAGGGATGCGCAGGACGCCCAGTATTATTGTGATGCAGGTGCGTGGAGAGAGTGCACCGCAAGCGCCCACACCTATTGTGCGTCCTATGGGGGCTATTACTGCACCAATCTCAACGGCATCTGGCAATGGAGGGCATCAGCCCCAGCTGAACTTTGCGATGGTATGGATAATGACTGCGATGGGCAGGTGGATGAAAATGTCAACTTGGGAACTGATCCCAACAACTGCGGTTCATGCAACAATGTGTGTGTGGCAAATGCCGTCTGCGAAGCTGGCCAGTGTGTTGCAGCGGCGGTCTGCGGCGATAGTATCTGCCAGCCCGGGGAAAGGTGTGCAAAAGACTGCCTGCGTATCACGCGCTTCCAGAATCTTCCGTCTGCAGTGACCGCAGCGCAGGACACGACGATCTCGACATGCATTGAAAATATCGGCACTGTTGCGCAGACAGGAACAGTTGAAGTTGCCATCATCCCCACAGATTTTGCCGCGCAGGATGTATCGGCGGCGGCAGCCCGATATGTGACAGGATGCTGTGAGGCAAATGAGTATTACTCGACTGTCGAGGTGACCAGAGAGCCGGGCGAGCACATCTGCACACTGGTGGCATTGACAGCGCCGTCCAGCAGTTCCTATGATCATTGCGGCGGCAGTTCACCGGCCAGCGCATGGGGAAGCAGCTTTAAGGTTATAGCGGGCGCCTATGATGCCTGCTGGAAAGACGGCGGCACCGGATATTATTCATACATAGATAATCCAATAACCGTTAATCTCTGCAGCGAAAACCAGTGCACCAGCGAATTCTGGGGGATCTGCAATGATGTCAGCACCTTCTGCTGCGGGGGCGATGACCAGGATACCCGCTCGGATACTGAATATCCGCAGTATTACTGCGATGCCAATGCCCAGTATGTGGACTGCAATAATGACGTTCATGTCTCATGCCAGCTGAAAGGTAGCAAATATTGCACCGGTAACGACGGCTTGTGGAAATTCAGGGACTGCCCGGCAGGATGCAGCGGCGGGACCTGTCTCACCCAGGAAGCTTGTCAGTATCCGTATGGCAACTCCGCGTCGTGCTCTTGTCCGCTGCTGGACTGCCAGGAAGGGAATTATTGTGACAGAAGCACGGGGTATGGCACCTGCGTGCCAATCCCCGAATGTGGCCTGCCTGATGGATCCTCAGAATTCTGCCAGTGTTATAGTGACGCTGATTGCAAGAGGCATGATCCAGACACTGAATGTCTATTCGGGCAGGGCTTCAATCCATGCGTGCCAGTTGAGTATGAAGACCAGTGCAGCATGATTAATAGCTTAAAGTGTATGGATAACAGCCTCTACCGGTGCGAGCAGCAGGAAAAGTACAAAGATTGGCTTTTGCTCACCGCATGCACCCAGGGCCAGTTGTGCAGCGCCTCGGCACAAAGCTGCATCAGCCTCGGCAGCTATGACCTGATTATTGACAGTGCACCCCCAGGAGTGATAGTGAACAGGCAGCCAGACACCATAGTAGAAGTCAACGTCAGGGTTGAAGGCACGCTTGGGCCAGGCATGGTACTGGAGTATGATGCAAACAATTTTGATCTGGTGCGGGGGAATGCATGTGAAACCGGCACTTTTGCCCAGGGAGATAACAAATGCTTCTTCAGAGTGGATTCTGTCATTGACAAGTCTTACATCTTTAAGTTCGGCGATGATGCCCAGCGGGTGAATATCATCGGCAATGATGCGTACATCGCATACTTAACAGATATTAAACAACTGAGAAATCGTTACAATAATGACAATGCGGTGAATCTTCTGCTGGCAAAACTGTATGAGGAGGCGTATGCAAACGATGGTGTTGTCATCGACCTCGGGACCCAGTTTGCCTACCTTGATGGGTATGGCGCTGCACATCCGTTTAATAAGCCATTCAACCAGTATGCTGAAGACCGGCTGTTCCCCAGATGGACGGACAACAGCTACTCTGACCAGGTCTCAGTGTTTGTCCAGGACAAGTTAAGCTATGCGCGCAATATCGTGGTGGTCGGGGATGATTATGTTGTCCCGCACAGAAGAGACGTCTATTCCATTCGTGCAGGCTCATTGCCGTCATGGATAAGGGGCTGGTATAACACCATCAAGGCAAACGCCAAGTATCTTTTGTATCTTCCGACGTATGGCATCTCACCGACGGCGCCTGATGTGGGCGAATTGCTGCCTGATGACATAGTGTTCAGGAATATGTACACTGACCAGAATCTTGTGCAAAGGCAGGTCGATTATACGTACGCAAATCTTGATCAGATGTTCAGCATAGACGATTCCGCCCGAGGCAACGAGATTAAATTAATTCTCCCGAATCAGGTTTCTCCCGAGATGAGAAGCAGCATTGAGAACCTGAAAGTTCAGCTGGTGAACGAGAACTTGGCGGGCGAGACCCATTTTGAGGAGATTCAGGGCTCAACCTTGAATTGCAATGACTTTAATGAGTTTGGCGACTGGTGGTTCTTTGACCCGTTGGACTTGCCCATTGTCATCGGGACAGTGGAGACAAATCCCGCCCTGAACTGCTATCCGGTGTATTCTGCAGGCGATTTTGAGGATGTCATCAGCATAGAGCCAAGCGTCTGGAATGGTGACGGCGCGGCGTTGCTTATGCATACGGATGATCCTAAAGTGATTGATGGCTTTGCGAACTTTGTCATACCAAATGGAAATTACAAAGAACTGCACGGAAGAGGATACATGTACTTCCAGGATACGATTGACGTAGTTTCATTATTGTTGATCCCGGTCAGTTTTGGCACAAGCGCCGCTGCAAGTGCAGGGGTGAGGGGCGCTGTTCTTGCCGTAGATGTCGGCGTTAGTGCGCTTGATGGCGTATCCACTTGTGTTGTTAAACCAAGCAAGCCAGATGTGGAGTTCAACTGGGTCGAGTGCTCAGTCTCCGCCTCGCCTTTGGGCGCATTTGGCGCCGGCAATCTGGTGCGGATGACCAGGGTTTCTAGTTTCATGAGGGCAGCGGATGGCCTTACGCAGAACGCAGACGAGCTTGCCAGCCTCAGGTCAGCGGCAACATCATTCACCGCCGCCTCCGGCTATGCTGATGATGTCCTGACAAAGATTCCGCCGCAAAAATACGGTGATTTGCTGCGGATGATTTCTAAGCACACGGCCAAAGGCGAGCTTAATTCCCAATTTGTCAAGTCATTGGGCAAAGTGATATACAGATCAAACCTCAAGCGGGCTGCCTTTGACAAGAATTCTGAGCTGATTGAGCTGATCGGCGATGTGGTGGCAAAGCATGCTGACGCAAGCGATGATGTTCTGGAGAGCATCGCGAAGATTGCGGGAAAAGAAGGCGATGGAGCTAATTTAATGCTGAGGATTATTGGCACCACAGATACTGCATGGAATAAGGGGGAGCTTGAGGAACTTTCAAAATTCTCTGATGATATCTTGTATCGTGCTGTAGAGCTTGGAAAACAAGGAGGAAAGGCAAGTGAAGCATTAACAATTGTAAGGTTGGCTAATAATATTGATGAGTTAAAGGATATACCTGGGATAGACAGATTGGCCGCAAAAATAAGAAGAACAATTGAGCGGACAGGCGGCTTAAAGGATGGGGAAGTGTGGGAAGTCAAAGGTGCCATAAAACTGAGAGACCGGGGAGAAGAATTAGCAGCACTAACATTAGAGGATATCAGAGCAATAAATGAAGACGGGGTTCAAAGTATCCTAGAAGCAGATGTTTTCAATAAGAAAGGGGATCTCTTCTCGCTAAAGGAGAAATCTTGGAATAGACATCCATCCCAAATAGATTATGCACAGTTGCAGAAGTCCATTGCAAGAGACAAATACAAATTTGAGCAGCTTAAGGATAGCTATGGGGTGTTTAAGGACCGCAGCTCTGGCATAGAACTAAATATTGATCAAGGAGAGTTTAAGTTATTTTTTGAGGGACCTTACAATTCAGAATTATTGAATCAAATTGAAAAAGACTTCCCATACATGGTGGGCAAGATCATTTTTGGAGGTTAAGTAAATGAGCGACGAATACACTATTAGGTTTGGTCTTAAAGGAAATCTCAGTATAGATGATATAAGAAGTAATATGTTAAAACTAAGAAAGAGGGGATTTTCTTTTTTTAAGGGTAGTATATACGCACCAAACCCTTTAGAGATAACAGAACGGAAAATCAGAAGTATTACCTGGGAAGATTTAAAGTACTATATAGATATCACGCAAAAATCATCGAAGAGTTCTATATGCGATTCACTCCGGATTTCGCAAAATAAGATAACCCTGCTTTTTCCTGATTATATACTGGATAGAATCACCGATATACAGTACAAAGATTTAGTTAGGGTATTAGTAAACCTATTTGAGGTATTTGAAATAACCGACGTAGAGGTAGTATACGGGAATAATGAATTGCGTCAACCATGGATAATATTTATCCCAGAAGAGAAATCAACAAAAGTAAATCTGAAGAAGATTACAGAATTAAATGTATATGATATTATTGATGTGAAGCACGGAAAGCTGATTATTGTTGAGGAAAATGCTAACATATACATTAAGGTAGGTGGAGTCACTGAAAAGATTTTGGAGATTGTTAAAGGGTTCAACACGGAAGCATATGTAAGATATATTCACATGGGAGATAAGGATAAGATAGAAGGGCGGGTAGGGAAGAGAGAAAAATAAAAAAGAAAAAGATGAAAACTGAAAATAAGAGACTGGCCATCGGACTCTGCACCTTTCTCCTACTTATCAGTACAGCCGCAGCCATCCGGACAGAGGGCACAGTAGCCGAGGCATCCTCAGTCTCCAGGCTGGTCGGCGATTCCCCGTATGATATCATCAACCAGCTGGACACCAAG
>DATDVW010000091.1:0-6242 GCA_035289865.1 Candidatus Nanoarchaeia archaeon | reverse complement strand
ATTGGTCACCAAGACAGAGACCATCACCACCACTGTCCCCGCCTGCGCTGACGGCACCAAGTACGGCGAATGCTCAGCCACCAAGCCCAAGTACTGCTATTCCGGCAGCCTGATCGACAAATGCAGCACCTGCGGCTGCTCTGCAGACAAGGTATGCCAGAATGAGAGATGCATTACACCAACAACCACAACTATCCCGCCACCAAATACTACCACAACAAATACAAATCTCACCTGCGGCACTGATGTCTGCCAGGCAAATGAAGTCTGCAATGATCCCCTGCAGGGCTGCATGCCCGGCTGCCAAACAACTGCCAACTGCCTGGCAAGCGGCTACACTGGTGACTATTTCTGCTACCTTGGCGATGTCTGGCGCAGGAACATCACGTATGAATGCGTTACCAGCCATGGCGCTCCATACTATTGCGACTCAGCCATCACTCCCTATGTCACTGATGACTGCACCGGCACAGAATATTGCATTGAGGGACAGGCAGCCTGCCAGCTGAACCAGTCTGTGCAGCTACCACCAGACCAGCTCACTCCACTCTTAGCCATCTCCAATTCCTGCTATAATAATTGTTGCGGAGACACCTGCAGCTACGGCGCCTCCAAGGCGATTGATAACAGTCTCAGCACCCGTTGGGTATCCAACAGAGTAACGCCGCCCAGTACCAGCGATCCGCACTGGCTCAGGGTTGATTTAGGCCAGAGCAAAGCAGTGAGCACCATTGAGCTGACCTTGCACGGTTACTTAGCCCAGAATTATCAGCTCCAATCATCCTCGGACAACGCCAACTGGGCCGTGATGGACAGCAGGATAAATACAGTGGGCACCATCACCCATACCCCTTCCGCTACCGCGCGCTACTGGCGGATCAGCGTCACCTACTCTGCAGATAATGGCCAGGCGAATGTATACGAGTTCAAGTTCTTCGGTGGAACAAATACGACAACTCCCTCAAACATCACCTGCAGCAGCAGCGCAGACTGCGGTGCCAGCGGCCCCACCGGAGTATACTTCTGCCAGAACGGGGATGTCAAGCGGAATAATGTCACCTACACCTGCCTCAATCCGGGCACAGCAAGCGCATCATGCAGCAGCGCAACAGCAGCGGCGCTCATTGACGATTGCGCCAGCAATGAAATATGCGTCTCAGGACAGAGCGCCTGCCAGAGCAATGCCACTGCACCAGTCACCTGCTCAGAAACAGACGACATGAATGTTGGCAAATCTTATTACATCAAGGGAACATGCTCCTACAGCAACGGCACCTCGTTCCAGGATTACTGCCAGGGAAGCATCATCAAGGAGTACACCTGCGGATCCTATACCGGTCCCCAGGGCTCCTACCAGTCCTGCGCGCTCTGGACCGGCGGATCCTATACCTGCCCGGAAGGGTGCAGCAATGGCGCATGCATCACCACGCTCAAAAACTGCGGCAATGGTGTTTGCGACATAGATGAAACCAACACCAATTGTCTGGCTGACTGCCCGCTGCCGACAACCGGATGCACGGATACGGACAACGGGCAAAACGTATACATCAAAGGCAGCGCGACAGGAGAAAACATTGGCGGTGTTGTGCAGACAGACACCTGTACCACCCATTACTGGGTTGACCGGCCATACACGTTTGGCGTTGCCGAATGGTACTGCTCATCTGCAACTGCTGTTGCACAAGTGCCTCTTGACTGCCCATCGGGCTATGCCTGTGATAATGGTGCATGCAAGATCATGAGCTGCACCCCAGGCACCAAATGCATTGATGGCAACACCAAGGGTTACCAGGACAGCAGCTGTGTCTGGAGCAGCATCAGCGACTGTGAATCCCCCTACAGCTGCGTCAACGGGGCATGTGTCAGCACATGTTTTGACAGCGATAAAGATATCGCCAATCCATCTTTCACCAAAGGCTACTGCGCAGACCAGACCGGCAATTACACAGACTACTGCGGGAGCGCCACCCAGGCGCGGGACTATTATTGCGGAGGCACCTGGACAGGAGGCCAGTGGGTGAATGTATCGTGCAAAGCAGGCGGCTACAGCTGCGCCAACGGATGCGCCAATGGCGCATGCATTCCGTAAGCTTTCGCTACTCAAATACGCCGAAGGCATTTTGAGTTCGAAAATTCAGGATTCCGTTGAATTTTCGTTACCTTTTTATATCCCTTCCCTTCCGGTATCACCATGAAAAAAGAGCTGCTCCTGCTGTTCCTCCTCTCCCTGGCCCCTGCCTGGGCAAACGAGCTGATCCATGACGAGTGGCATCCGGCAACAGACTCTTTTGCCGTCAACGGCGTCTCCTACAGCACCAGCCTGGTCAGCCAGAACACCCAGCTCCAGGTGAATTTCGGCAGCCAGTACTTCATCATCAGCAACGGCACCTGCCAGGAATCCGATTCCCTGGAGCTCTGCTTCCCTGCTGTCGCGGTGGACTACCACAACATCACCCTGGATGAGGATGTCTATAAGGCAAAGCTCGCCATCACCGAGATCACCGCAGAGCTCACGCTCAGCAGGACATTGGAGAAAACCACTCTGTTGATGGGCGAGGAGAGCGATGCCGAGCTCATCATCAGGAACATCGGCGAGCGCCCGGCGACAGATATCTATCTTGAGGATGCCTTCTTTCCCGCAGTCGACATCAGGTTCCTGGAGGGCTGCCTGCTCTCCGGCACCACGATATTCTGGAAAGGGACGCTCTTCCCCGGCCAAAGCCAGCGCTGCACATTCACCATCGCGGCAAAGACCACCACCTCCTTCCCTGCGCAGGCGACTCTCCGCTACTTCGACGGCTTCCGCACGAAAAACCTGAGCAGCAGCCTGGTGCAGATCACCGTGCCGGACCATGCATTGCGGATTACCCCTGCCCTCTCCGGCGCAGACATCGGCACCCCCTTCAATCTGACGATCACCCTGAAAAACGTCAACGAAGAATACCCCATTTCCGTCGCCTCATTCACCCTGGACATCCCTCCCCTGCTCCGCCTGCTGTCCAAGCCTGTCACCATCCTCCGCGCGGACAAGACGCTCCGTTGGCAGGGCTCCCTGGAGCCGGAGCAGGAACAGTCATTCACCATTGTCCTGGAGGGAGAGCGCAACGGCACTTTCATCATGCCGCAGGATGCCCATTACCTCGTCAATAAGATTCCGCAGCGTCTCAAGGCAGACATCCCCATCGCCATCTCCGTCACTGAGCCAAAGCTCGTCCTCACCATGCCTGATGCAGCCGTCTCCGGCAGCTCTGTCCCCTTCCAGCTCACCCTCTCCAACCCCGGCAGCCACCAGTATGGCGACGTCACCGTGGATGTCAACGGCCCCCTCACCGCGTTCTTCCATGCCGAGCGCCTGCTGCCCGGCACAGAAGAGCCCATTATCACCGCGGAATTCACCGCTCCGGAGGCGGTTGCGGAATCCTCGCTGCCGCTCAACATCACTTTGGGCTATAAGACGCCCTTCGGCCAGCGCCTCGGAAGCAGCCTTTCCAGATCCATCACCATCACCCCGCTCCAGATCCCTGCAGAAGAGGGGCCGTCGCCATTGCCCGGGCAGGCCCTGCTGCCGGAGCCAGTGCCGGAGCCACTCATTCAGCTGCAGCCGGTCCTCGAAGAGCCGCTGAACCTTGCCTACTTCTCTCCGCCCTGGTGGGTGACTGTATCCATTATCCTCCTGCTGGGCATAGACACGTATATCGCTGTTTCCCTGATAAAGAGGCGGAAAACAAGATAGCCCACACTCACCTCACCCAACCATAAGCCTTTTAAACCATCCAGCGCTTCCCCTCTCTATGGCGACCCAGTCCGTCGAGGCCCTGATCAATGGGGGGCAGGCAACCGCAGCCCCGCCCTTAGGCCCAGCCCTCGGCCCGCTGGGAGTGAACATCGGCCAGATCATCGCTGAGATCAACAGGAAGACCTCGTCATTCAAGGGCATGCAGGTCCCGGTCAAGATCGAGGTCGACACCGTTTCTAAGGCATTCACCATCGGGGTCGGAACCCCTCCAGCTTCCGCGCTGATCAAGAGCGAGGCGGGCATCGAGAAGGGCTCCGGCAATCCCCTGCAGGACAAGGTGGCAGATCTCCGCATCGAGAACATCATCAAGATAGCGAAGATGAAGGAAGACGACCTCATGGGCCGCACCCTAAAGGAGAAGGTCAAGGAGATCATCGGCACCTGCAACTCCATGGGGGTGATGGTCGAGGGCGTCTCGGGAAAAGAGGCCATCCAGCTGGTCAACCAGGGGAAGTTCGACCAGGAGATCCGCGAGCAGAAGACCGAGCTCAGCGCAGAGGAGCTCAAGGAGATGGAAGAGGAGAAGAAGCGCCTGGCAGAGGAGATAGAGAGGCGCAGGGAAGAATACGTCGCCAAGGCCAAGGATATCATCGCGCAGAACCAGGGCAAAGAGCGGGGGATCATCAAGAGCAAGCTCGTGGAAGCCAAGATCCCCGCCAAGATCATCGAGGAGCTCCTGCCCGCAGAGGCCGCAGGAGGCGCGGCAGGCGCAGAGGGCAAGAAGGAGGCAGCGGGCGCTCCGAAGAAAGAGGAGGCAGCGAAGCCGAAGAAGGAAGAAGGGAAGGGGAAGTGAGGCGGACGCGAGCCATAGCGAGCCATATCTTACTTACCTGTGGATAAGCGCAGAATCGTTCTCATATCTGTGAGGAGAATAAAACATACATCCAAAATCCGCCCTTATTATCCTTATTCTCCACCACTCCCCACTGGACATGTCCGCGCGTGAAGTATATAAATGGATGCAGTATTCATGCAGAGTATGGAAGAAGCAGGCAGGCTGGTGGTGTTCCAGGACAAGCGGATCAGGAGGATCCTCCACCGGGAAGAGTGGTACTTCTCTGTAGTGGATATTATTGCCGCGCTCACCGAAAGCAAGGATCCGAGGAACTACTGGAAAGTGCTCAAGCATCGGCTGCATCAGGAAGGAAGTGAGGCGGTTACAAAATGTAACCAGCTGAAATTGCCCGCAGCGGATGGGAAATCCTACGCAACAGACTGCGCAACCACAGAAACGCTATTCCGGCTTATCCAGTCCATCCCCTCCCCTAAGGCAGAGCCGTTCAAGCTCTGGCTCGCCCAGGTCGGCTACGAGCGGGTGCAGGAAATAGAAAATCCTGAACTTGCCCAAAAGCGCATGAAAGAGCTCTACAAGGCTAAGGGCTATTCTGATGACTGGATTGAAAAGAGAGTACGAGGCATCGCTATAAGAGATGAACTAACCGATGAATGGAAAAAGAGAGGTGTAAGGGAAGACAAGGAATTTGCAATCCTCACCGCAGAAATGTCAAAAGCAACCTTCGGCATGACCCCAAGCGAATACATGAAATTCAAGGGATTAAAGAAAGAAAACCACAGAGACCACATGAATGATTTAGGGCTGATTTTTACCATGTTAGGGGAAAGAGTATCAACCGAGATCACCAGAAAAAAAGATGCACGGGGATATCTGGAAGTTGAAGGTGCGGCGAAAAGGGGCGGCAGGGTAGCGGGCAATGCACGCAAAGCAACAGAAAAGGAGCTAGGCAGGCCGATCATCTCAACGGAGAATTATCTTTCTGAGCCGGAACAGAAGGGAAAGCTAGAGAACAAAAGGAAGAAATAATCCTCTTATTCTTTAAACATCTCCCGGAATGACGGGGCAGCCCTGCCCAGCTTCAGGGAAGTCAGCGCGTTCTCGATATGCATCTCTTCCCAGCCGTAGTGCTGCAGCGTCTTGGTGATTTCGGTCTCCTTCATCCCCTGGCTCGAGCAGTAGGTGATGTACTCCTGCAGCTTCTGGAGCGCGTCATGGCTGAGCGCAGGAGCCTCAGCAACAGCGGCCTTCCCCGCCTCCACATGCCGGGTGAAATGCCCTGCCAGCCCTGCGACAATGGTCGCTGCCAGCAGCGCCAGCACCGCGATGTCATAGACGAGCATCCTGCCTCCGTTGCCGGCCCCGATCACGTTCGCCTGGATCACCGGCTGGTAGACGCTCACCGCAGCGAGCAGCAGGAAAAAGAAGAAGAATGCCAGTATCTTGCGCCTGTTCTTGGACATAGCATCATCAGGGGAAAAAGGATATATAAACGTATCGGTCGATCAAGATGTGTGTTCCGAAGTGACATATGTCACCACCCTGATATTCTTGAATAAAAACCACCTCGTGGGTGGTTTACATGAGGAAAGAAGAGCTGCGCAAGGAATTCTTTAAGTTCAAGATTGCTGGGCATTCGTATGCCCAGTGCAG
>DATDVW010000090.1:0-6215 GCA_035289865.1 Candidatus Nanoarchaeia archaeon | reverse complement strand
TGCGCGATCTCCCTGCACTTCTCCCCAAACCTGCTGAGGAACCGCTTCCAGGTGTAGTTCGCCTGGACGTGCCTTCTCCCTGCCCTGCCCATGGCGGCGACAGCATCAGGATGGCCGGCAAGGTATGCCATTTTTTCCTGCATCTCGGAAACGGAGTTGACGAGGAATCCGGTCTTGCCGCTGATGATGGTCTCTTTGGGGCCTCCTTCATTGACCGCGATGATGGGCTTTTCCGCCGCCATGGCCTCTAACGGGATGATGCCGAAATCCTCGTCCATCGCCGCGAATAATACGGCATAACAGCGCCCGTATAGGGATTTCATCTTCTGTGCGGGGACATCCGTGAGGACGGCGGCGCCATATTTCCTTAACTCCTCCAGGTACCACTGGTGGTGCGGCAGGATGCTGCCGGCGACGATGATCCTGAATTGGGGATACGCCTTGCTGAACTGCCGGAATGCCTCCAGGCAGTATTCGATCCGCTTGGTGGGATCGATCCTGCCGGGCACGAGGAAGTATCTTTCATATCCCTGGTTCTCATACTGCCGGGCATCAATGCCCGGGGAGAGTACCTCGGAATCCTTGTCGAGGTAGTGCTTGAGCCTTGCCTGGACGTTCCGGGAATTGGCAAAGACATGCTCGATGTCGCGGACGATCCGCCGGTCAATCCTCCGGAACAGCGCTGCGGAGACCCCATGGGCAAGCTTTTTCGGCAGGGAGAAGGACTGCATGCGGTAGCGGTAGAGGTCGTACATGGCTCTCGCGGGGCTGTGGCAGTACCAGAGGACCCGTTCGTTCCTGTTCCGTATCCATTCTGAGGGCGGCCAGTGGGCGTTGATGACGTCGTAGTCCGCTATCTTCAGCGTGTAGAACTCCCTGCACACCCTGGGGAAGAAGGTCGCGGTGAAGGGTATGCTTTTCAGGACGCGGACATCCATATCCCTGAATTCCGGGTAGGTCTCCTCCCGGTTGTAGTGGTAGCAGTAGATGGCCGGGTCGAATTTCCTGGCGATCTCCAGCACTACCCTTTCCTGGCCGCCCTTGAGCGTGAGGTTGGGCTGGACGATGGCGAGGCGCATGGAGCAAGAATGGGCGGCGGTTATAAAAAGGTTGTTGTGGTATTATTCCCACCGCATATGTTTGAGTATCGCGCTCAGCGCAATCTCTTTCACCGCGGTCACCGTGTCTGCACCGCCGTAGTAGATCAGCAGCGAATCCCTGTCCAGGGAGGGGACTGCGGCTGTGGGAAAGACCACTTCATTGATAAAGCCCTTTCTCTCGTACGGGCGCATTGGCCGGAACAGCGGCTTGTTTGCCGGCGAGCGCGCAAGGATATGCTCCGGGTTTCTCTTGTCCAGCAGGAGCGCGCCTGCGCTGTACACCTTATGCTCTTTCCTGCCCTCGCCCTTCTTCTCCACCCCATGGTAGATGAGCAGCCAGCCGTCTTTAGTCCTGATCGGAGGAGCGCCGCTGCCGATCCGCACGCTCTCCCAGCCCTCCCGCGGCTGGACGATGCTTTTTTCCCTTCCCCAATAGGCCAGGTCCGGGGAGTAGGATATCCAGATGCTGGGCTTGCTGAACTCGAAGAAGCCCTCCGGGCGGTGCAGGGCGACGTATCTGCCCTTGATCCTCTCCGGAAACAGGACAACATCCTTGTTCTGCTCACGGAAGATGATGCCGCTGCGCTTCCACTTCACAAAGTCCCTGGTGAGGGCAAGGGCGGTGGAAACTCCCTCATTTTTGTTCACCGCGACATAGGTCATGGCATACTGTTTCCCTATTTTGGTGAAGCGGGGATCTTCCACCCCATATTCGCCGTCGCCGGGCAGCCCGGTGAAGGCAGGCTTGTCCTGGATATGAGAGACAGTGAAGCCGTCCTTGTCCAGCAGGATCTTGCGGAAGGAGGAAAACGTCGTCAGCCGGCAGGTGTCGTTCTTCAGGAAGATCACGTTGCCTGTGATGCGCCTGATCTGTCTCCGGTGCACGGCCTCTGCGCGCATCTGGTAGTGGTCGCCAGAGGCGATCACCGGGCAGCTCATCATCTTTCCCTTTGCCTGGGGCGCCGCCTCGGCAACCCTGGCGTACATCAGGATGTGTCTGTCTGGGAGGCGGATGACCGCTGGATTGATGACGCTCTTGACTGTCCAGCCGGGATAAGAGGGAAGGATATCTTTCGGGGTGAGGAGGAGATGCTCGTGCATGCAGAGTCTCTTCCTCCTTTCCTATTTAAACCTTAGTGCTCCCGGGGCTGTTAAGTGAAAGCCGCCTAAATTGACGCAATTTTCTTTCAGGTACAGATCAACCATATATATTTCATATTCTAATCAACGGCGTAATAATCATACCTTACCATGAACGGATGCGGATCAACCGGCTCGCACAGCCGGACAACGGTTCTTGCATCCTCGCAGCTGTTGCTGTCGGTGAAGGTCGCTGACTGGGTGCCGGTGCAGCCGGACCAGGAGCTGCGCTGGAAATGGGGGACGCAGATCTGATCTATCGCAGCGGCAATGTCGATCCGGGGGAAGGCCAGGCTGTTCCTCGTGTCCGTGATGTTCACTCCGGTGGAGCGGAGGGCTGAAAGGGCCTCTGCCGGTGTCATGATCCGGTGGCTTTGCCGGTGGAAAAGCTCGTTGAGCAGCGCGATTGCTCCTGAGACATGCGGCGCTGCCATGCTGGTGCCCTGCTTCACGCCGAACGCGCTGTTCAGGACGGATGAAGTGATGCCCACGCCAGGCGCCAGCAGGTCCAGCGGATTTCCGCTGTTCGAGAACGAGGCGACGCTGTCCGCGTTTGTTGTCGCCCCGACAGCGATGGCGCCTGATGCGCAGGAGGGAGGGGATATGCCTGCCGCGCTTTGCTCATTGCCGGAAGCGACCACCACGGGCAGGCCTGCGGCAACGGCGGCATTGACCGCAATGCTCAGCTGGTCTGCATCGCAGGAGGAATCAAAATGCTGGTCGGGATCGCCGAGGCTCATGCTGATCACCGAGATGTTCAGCGCTGTCCTGTTGGCCAGGCAATACTGGATCCCGGCGATGATGTCTGAGTCAAAGCAGCCGTCATTGCATACTTTCAGCGCCACGATGCGTGCGCCGGGCGCAACGCCGGTATAGGTGCTGTCAGCCGAGGCGATGATGCCCGCGACATGCGTGCCGTGGCTGTTGCTGTCCAGGGGATCCGCATCATCATTCGCAAAATCATAGCCCGCAACCACCCTGCAGCCAGGCCCCAGGCAGCCGCCCAGCGCCGGATGCGTGTAATCGACACCGGTATCCAGCACGCAGACCGCCTGCCCTGCTCCGGTGATGCCCTGCGCATGGACTGCATCCCCGCCGATATGCGGGACAGAAGCAGAGAGGAAGGGATAGTTGATCCTGTCCTCGTAGATGCCGACAACTTCAGGATTTGCCTGGAGGGCATCAAGGTCTTCAGCGGTGATGGTGGCTGCCACCGCGTTGATGAGCGGCAGGGCTTCGCTCTCCGGAAGGGAAAGCTCGGCATCATTGTTCTCCACCACAATAATCACCCGGGAGGCGTCATCCGCGGCAAGCTGCTCCAGGACAGCGGGCTCCACCAGGGCCTCTTCAGCAAAGGCAGGTGACACGAGCAGGGAAAAGACTGCGAGGAAAAAAGCGATACGCATGGGGGGCAGGCAATTTCCGTCTGTTTAAAAGAATTGCGGGTGGGGAATGGATGTGTCAGGGCCGCCAGAGGATCTGCTCGCCATCGAGTATGGCAGTCCTGCCCCCGGGCTCTGTCCCCGGAGGGCTCTGGAAGCGCTCCAGGACATCTCCGGTCTCGCAATCGATCTTGATGACCTCGGGACGGTGGTCGGGATGGCTATAGATACTCCTTCCTAGATAGACTGCAGGATGATTATTTTTTGCCGTTCCCCACCCTTTGAGGGTGGCAAATTCTTGGATACCATCATCATCACCAGGCTCTTTCGCAAAGTCGTACACCACCCTGCCTGTCTCCCTCTCGATGATTTCGCCGCCAGAAAGATGATGAACCGGCACTTGGTAAAACTTGCCGTCAGGAGAAAAAGCGCTTCCCGCCGTATAAATCCTTCCGTCAAATGCTGCCCAGGAGACGGCGTTTGGCGGGTTGCCCTCAAAAAGCAGCTTCTTCTCACCAGAGGCAATATCATACTGGTAAAATTGGGCAGCGCCGCCGGCAGGGACGGTGATACCGAATTTTCCCTCTGCGTACACTATTCTTTTGCCGTCCGGACTCCAGGCAAACATCATCATGCCCTTCCGTTCCCCTTCTGCAGTATGCAGCACGGTGCCCTGCTTGTCAAGTATGTAGAGGATCGTCGAATTCATTTCACCATGCAGGTTCATCGCTACGGCAGCGATATGGGCATGATCAGGAGATAGTTGCGCCTCAAGTAGCGGAAGCGTATCTGGATCGCTCCGGTATACCGGCCGTGGGGCGCTGCCCGGCTCTTCCAGGAATATCGCCTCCCGGAAAGAGGGATCGTCGCCTGTCGTCCACAGGATCGGCGCAGCTGGCGTGCCCCTCGCCGGAGAACGGGCATCAGCAAGCAACGAATCGATGCCGGAGTGCTGCTGGCTTGGCAATTGTGCATAGGCTGCGGGAATGCCGCCGCCCGGCAACGCGTACAGCCCGATGAGCGCAACGAGTGTTTTGAGGCGCATGGGCATGACTGGCGCAGAGGGGTATTTATCGTTTTCTATCCGTGAAGCGATAGGTCGACCATTGCCAAACGTTTATAAACAACAAAATACTTCAGGGAACTATGAGAGTCCTCCTGATCTACCCCAACATCATCGAGTCGCCGAAGGAGATCTCCTACGGGCTCGCGTCAGTCAGCGCCATCCTCAAGCAGGACGGGCATCAGGTCGGGCTGATCGACACCACATTCGGCGGCAGGGGCGACGCGGAGATCATGCAGCAAGTGCAGCGCTTCCAGCCCGAGATGGTCTGCCTGAGCTGCGCCACCAATGACTTCACCTTCGGCGTGCATATCGTGGACATCATCCGGGAGAGGCATCCCCATGTCCCGGTGATCGCCGGCGGCATCCATCCGACGGTTGCCCCCCAGGAGACCCTGGAGCAGAAGAACATCGACATGGTCTGCGTGGGCGAGGGAGACCTGCCCATCCGGGATGTGGCAAGGATGATCGCGAAGGGAGAGATGAGGACAGACATCCCGAACATCTGGTTCAAGAAAGAGGGCAAGATCATCCCCAATCCCCAGCGGCTGCTGCCCAACCTGGAGGAGCTGCCCATCCCTGATGTGGGCATCTTTGATTTTCAAAAGTACCTCGACTGGAAGGGCGGGATAGCCACGGTCATCTCGACGAGAGGATGCCCGTTCCCCTGCACGTACTGCGTGAACCGCAAGCACATGGAGATCTACAAGGGCAGCGGGAAGTTTGTCCGCTACAAGAGCGTGGACAAGTTCCTGGCAGAGCTCCAGGCCCTGGGGGAGAGATACCGGCTGCAGGAGTTCCTCTTCAACGATGATACCTTCACTTTAGACGCGCAGCGCGTGAAGGAATTCTGCGAGAAATACCCGAAGACCATCGGCAGGGTGCCGTTCACCATCAATGGCAGAGTGAACACGGTCTCCCGGGAGAACCTCCTGCTGCTCGGCAAGGCGGGCTGCAGCCGGGTGAACTTCGGGGTGGAATGCGGGAACGAGAAGATCAGGAACGAGGTGCTGGAGCGGAGCATGAGCGACCAGCAGATCATCGACACCTTCGCCTGGGCGCGGGAGGCGGGGATCAAGACGTACGCCTTCAACATGATCGGCATCCCCTATGAGACCCGGGAGAACATCATGGAGACCATGGAGCTCAACCGGAAGCTGGACCCGGATTATGTGGGGGTCTCCATCTGCACCGCATTTCCGGGAACCCCGCTCTACGACCTCTGCAGGAAGAACGGCTGGCTGGACGAGGAATACGGCCATTCCTATTTCCAGGACACCAACATCCGGCATCCGAACTTCACGATAGACGAGCTCAAGCAGGTCAGGGACAGGTTCGGCTTTGAGGTGTACCGCAAGACCAGGCCGCTGCGCGCATACATCGACCTGGTGGACAAAAAGTTCACCAAGTATCCCTCCTACCTCTGGCTCCGCTCCACCCTGATCCGCGCGGGAGTGAAGAACGTCCTGCACCGGCTGGACCCGAAGAATTTCTATGAGATAAATGATGCGGAGCTGGCGCGGGCGTAAT
>DATDVW010000089.1:0-3855 GCA_035289865.1 Candidatus Nanoarchaeia archaeon | reverse complement strand
GGCGTCTCCTTTGTCTCGGTCTTCTCCGCGCTCCATCCTGACCCGGTGCGGGGAACGAACACCCCAGCAGACGCCGGGCTTGCCTATGAGGAGGTCTCCTTCCTTTCCTCCGACGGGCTGCGGATCGCCGCCTGGCTGATCCCCCGCAACAGCAGCAAAGGGATTATCGTCGTGCACGGCTACCCCTTTGACAAGAGCGATACCGCGAACCTCTCCTATTTCCTTGCGGAAGACTACAGCCTCCTGCTGATTGACCTCCGGTCCTTCGGGGGGAGCGAGGGCGGCATCACTACCTTTGGCGCTGCGGAATGGCAGGACATCCTGGGAGGGGCGAGGTATCTTCAGGGCAGGGGGGTTACTGATATCGGCATACTGGGGTTCTCGCTGGGAGGCGCTGCCGCGCTGATGGCGCTTCCCCATACTGCGGATATCCGGGCAGTGGTCGTGGACTCTGCCTTTGCGGACCTGCAGACGCTCCTGCATGACTCTTTTTCCGGATGGGGGATGCTCCAGGAGCCCCTGGTGTTCTTTGCTGCCGGCTGGGTGCGAGTCTTGGGCGGCTTTGACCCTGCTGCGGTCTCTCCTGCGGAAAGCCTGTCGGGAAGCAGCGTGCCGGCGCTGATCATCCACGAGCAGCGGGACAGCTATATCCCTCTGAAGCACGCCCGGATGCTTTCCCAAGCCAACCCTGCGGCAGAGATCTGGGCTCCGGACGGGCAGCGGCATGCGCTTGCCCATGAGGACTTTACCGAGGAATACGAGCGCCGCGTCCGGGCCTTTTTCCAAGAATATATATAATCCTGCAGCTTTCTTGCGGGCATGGCGTTCCAATGCACGCACTGCGGCATCTGCTGCCGGGATCCTGCCATCGCGATCAACCTCACTGCCGGCGACCTGGTCCGGCTCTCCCAGCGGATCGGCAGGCGGATATCCTCATTGTTCCCGGATATCGTGGACTTCAATCCCTTTCCCAGCAAAGAGTTCGGGATCGTGGCGTTCGAGCCCGGGCTGAACAAGCCCTGCGCCCTGCACGTTGAGATGCGCTGCTCGGTCTATGCTGACCGGCCGCTGAACTGCAGGATATTCCCCTTCTGGCTGCTGAAGGCGCCGAAAGAGATGTGGGATAAGGACTATGAATGCCTGGACTCATTGGGAACAGTGCAGGGGGAGGAGCGCAGCCGGTATATCCGCTATGCGAAATCCCTTGCCGGGCTGATCATGCAGGAATCAGAGAAGACCGAAGAGATCCTGGCGGCGATCGGCTGCCGGAAGATCATCGATCTCCGGGGGCACCCCTCCTTTGCCCGGCTGCAGAGCCTTCCTGCGCGGGAGCAGGAGCGGCAGATCATCCAGCTGGCGATGCAGATGCGGGATGCTCCTTTCTTCCAGAGGGCTGCAGAGCGCCTGGAACAGGCCATCATGCATGATGCTGAGCTGCTTGCCCGTATCGATGAGCATACTGCCCAGCTTGCCGCGATCGAGCGGGAGGCCTATCCCCATGGAAATCCACCCCAGCATTGAGATCATCGACCTGGCGCTGTACCTCAGGAAACACCAGGCACTGGTGATCTCTGACGTGCATATCGGCTATGAGGAGGCGCTGCAGAAGTCCGGGACGCTGGTTCCCCATTTCCAGTCCGCTGACCAGGCGCGGCGGATCCGGAAGATCATCTCATTCTGCAGGAAGGGGGGCAGGCCCGTCACGCGCATCATCATCACCGGCGACCTGAAGCATGAGTTCGGCACCATATCACCGCAGGAATGGAGGGAAACGCTCCGGTTCCTGGACATCCTGGGCGCTGAGGGAACAGTCACCCTGGTCCGGGGGAACCACGACACGGTCCTCGGGCCGATTGCGGACAAGCGGAATGTCACGCTGGAAAACGCCGCGCTGCTGGGAGACATCCTCATCATCCACGGCAACCGCATACCGCCTGCGGAGCTGCTCCGGAAGGCGAAAACCATCATCATGGGCCATGAGCACCCGGCCATCACCATCCGGGAGGGGGGCAGGGCTGAGCGCTTCAAATGCTACCTCAAAGGGGCATGGAAGCGGAAGACGCTCATCGTGCAGCCTTCCTTCCTGCTGGCGGTCGAGGGGACCGATGTGCTCCGGGAAAGGCTGCTCTCGCCGCTGCTGGCCAGCATCAGGAACTTCGAGGTGTTTGTGGTGGCGGATACGGTGTACCGGTTCGGAAGAGTGAGGGATATCAAATAAACCAGTTTATAACATCAGTAAAACCGGAATAATTGATTGATCCCCTTTTTCTTTGATAATTTCCATTATCTTATTATAGCGGTCCATATTAAGATAATATTTCCAGCCATGCTCTTTTTTCTTTTTGCAGCAGATATTCTGTTTTATCAAGGCTTCCAGGACAATCTCAACTTTATCTACATCCTCTTGGGGTATTCCTGATTTTAAGACATGAATATACACAGAGCCTTTTCCAAAACAATTTAAGTCAAATAATTTCTTTGCTATTGTCCTGCTTATCCTGATATATTCGCTCTTCTTTACCTTTGCCATCAAGCGGATTAACGCTCGATTACCATATAAACATATAGCCTAAATTTAGCCCCTTATGAGCCTAAACAGAAACCCTTAAATATATGCTCATATGTATGCCCTTTACTATGCAAACATCAGTATTTTTACAGGAAGAGGGGAACACCCCAAAAAACAGAATATTGAGCTTTTTAATAGTTCATTCTGAGTACGACTATTCTATGAAGGACATAGCAAGATATTCTGATGTTGGCTATACTACATTAAAAGAGATATGGAAAGATTTCAGGGAAAAGAATACCGTTGTTGAAACAAGGATTGTTGGAAAAGCAAAGATGTATAAGCTTAACCTTAAAAATACTGTAGTAAACAAGTTTATAGATTATTATTGGGCTGTTGTAGACTTTGTTGTAAGAAGAGAGAATGATATAAAAGATGAAGAAAAAGAATCTTTGCGTGCTTCAGTTAGCGCAATGCCGGTTTCTGCCAGAAATATATAATCATCCAAACTTAATCTGTTTCTTTTTGAATGCCTTATAATGTCCATCTATACATATCCAAGCCAGCATACCCTCTTAAAAAACTTATCATCTATCTATACATCTTCCTGACGATATCCGCCCTGCTGATCAGGCCCTCCAGCCTGCCGTTGTCCGCCACCAGGACGATGGGGAAGAACTGGAGGAGGTGCGAAACCACCTGCGCTGAGGTCGCGGGCGGGACGATAGGGGGAGAATCCTGCATGACCTCCCTGACCTTCTTCTCGTGCTTCCCCTGCACCAGGGCGTCCAGGAGGATGGACTCGGAGATGATGCCCTGGACGTTCCCCTTCGCCAGCACCGGCATCTGGGAGATCTCGTGCTTTTTCATCTTCCTGATCGCTTCCGGGATGGAGGCGTCCGGGCTGACCGCGATCACCTTGTGCTGCATGATCTCCGCAGCCTGGATGTCATGCCTCCCCTGGAGCTCCTGCAGGGCGCGGAATATCTTCTGGGCGTTGGTGTAGGTGGGATCAATCGCCCCTGCCTCGATCTTCGCGATCAGCGACTGGGAGACCTGGGCGCGGTAGGCGAGCTCCGCCTGGGTGATGCCGACCTGCTTCCGGATCTGCCTGATGTCCGCCAGCTCCACGCTCATATTCCGGAATAAAATATGCTGGTTTATATTACTTTCGGAATAGCTTGGGGATGGGCGCCGCTGCCGGCGCAAGGCTTTAAAACCATGCCGCATTCCCTGCATCATGGAAGCGACCGCCACCCTGGTCACTGACTGCGTGAGGTATATCGGCGTGCTGCAGGGGAAGCTCCGGCAGCCTGCCGCGGGCATCGGCGAGATCGCCCACGGCA